>JBCNOP010000315.1:0-4506 GCA_039593775.1 Pseudoduganella sp. | reverse complement strand
GCCGGTGCCGGGCATGCCGCCAGTGCCGTTCGGGGCCGGTGTGTTGCTGGCGTTGTTTGCTGCAACCGTACTGCTGGTATCCGCGAAGTCGCCACCACAGCCTGCGGCCAGGCTCGCAGCGAAGATCGACATGGCGATCGTTCGCATCGTATATTTTTCCATGCCGTCCTTCCAACCATTGAAGTTGCTTTTCGGCAATTGTCTGGGCGACCGCACACCTTGGCAATTATGAATATTCCCAACGGGCTTTATGAAATTCACCGGCGACTGAAAAAAAATCAACAGGCGATGTCACTCGTGCATTCCTTTTACATGCGGTCAGGACTTCGTTCCTTGACGACGCCGCGATACACGAGATAGGTTGCCAGCAAACTGATCGCGCCGGCGCAAGCAAGCCAAATTCCAGGCGCCGCCTTGTTCCCGCTCAATTCGATCAGCCAGGTCGACAGCAATGGCGTGAGTCCCCCGAACAGCGCCGTTGCCAGGCTGTAGGCCAGCGAAAAGCCCGTAGTACGTACCTGGGCGGGAATGATTTCCGTCAGCGCGACAATAGTGGCGCCGTTGTAGCTGCCATACAGGAAGGACAGCCAGAGTTCAACCATCACCATATTGGCAAAGCTCGGGTTCGCGATCAGCCACGACAACGCAGGATAGGCCGTCAGCGCCACGAGGGCCGAACATGCGGCCATGACCGGCCAGCGTCCGATGCGGTCCGAGAGGGCGCCCATGACTGGCAGCCAGATAAAATTCGACAGGCCGACGCACAGCGTGACAAGCAGGCTGTCCTCGGTGCTCAGTTTGAGCACGCTCTTGCCGAAGGTCGGCGTGTACACGGTGATCATGTAGAACGCGACGGTGGTCAGCACCACCAGCATGGCGCCGACCGTGACCAGCGGCCAGTTCCAGGCGATCGTGCGCATCATCTGGCGGAAGGTTGGATGCGTCTTTTGCGCCAGGTATGCCTCGGTTTCCTGCAAGGAGCGGCGAATATAAAACACAACGGGAATGATCGAGCAGCCAATGAAGAAGGGGATGCGCCAGCCCCAGTCGGCAATCACCTCCTTGGCCAGGGTTTGATTGAGGGCGTACCCCAGCGCGGCGGAAAAGACGATGGCAACTTGCTGGCTGGCCGACTGCCAGCTGACGTAGAAGCCCTTGTTGCCCGGGGTTGCCATCTCGGACAGGTAGACGGAAACGCCGCCCAGTTCCACGCCGGCCGAAAAGCCTTGCAGCAGGCGCCCGATCAGCACCAGCAGCGGGGCGAGCAGGCCAATGCTGGCATAGCCGGGAACGAAAGCGATCAGCGCCGTGCCCGAGGCCATGATGCCGAGGGTAAGCACCAGGCCCTTGCGCCGGCCGATGCGGTCGATGTAGCTGCCCAGGATGACGGCGCCCAGCGGACGCATGAAGAAGCCGGCGCCAAAGGTGGCGAAGGCCATCATCAGCGCCGCATATTCACTCGTGGAGGGAAAGAATGCGGCGGCAATCTGCTGCGCATAAAAGCCGAACAGGAAGAAGTCATACATTTCAATGAAGTTCCCGCTCGTGACGCGGATCACGGTGCCGAGTTTGGATGCGCGGCGCGCCGGCGCGGTGACAGGGGACGCCGCAACGTCCGCAATGAGGGTGGATTGGCTTGTCATGATGGACTCTCAATGCTGCGCGGCGACCGGTTCCAGGCCCGTTGCCTCGATGGCCGTCGCGTTGGCGGGCGAGGACAGGAAGCGCAGCAGCTGGCGCGCAGCTTCCGGATGGCTGGCGCCACGCACGAGCGCACCGGCAAACTGGGTGCGCAGCTGGACTTCCTCGGGGAGCGTGCCGACGATGTCGATGCCTTTTACCGGCTGCAGTTCGCTGCGCTGCTGGCATCCAAAGTCCGCCTCGCCTTGCGCGATGATTTCGCCCACCGGAGTGGCCGGAATTTGCGCTGCCTTGCCCTCCATCGCCTGCTTGATGCCGAGCTTTTCCAGCAGCTGGCGTTTGATGTATTCGCCGCTCGCACTGTCGGAGTAGGCCACGTGCGATGCGTTCAGGAAGGCTTGCCGCAAGCCGTCGACCGTGCTGATGTCCGGTTTCGCGGCACCTTGCCGGACAGCGCATGCGATCGGCGAATTGGCCAGCACGACCTTGCTGCCCGGCTCGAGTTTTCCTTCGGCCATCAGCTTGTCGAGCGCATCGCCCACCATGATGACCACGTCGAGCTGTTCGCCGCGCGCGAGGCGTGCCGGGATGGCATTCTTCGTTGTTCCCATCGATGGCCCCCATGCCGACACCAGGCGATCGCCGCTTGCCTGTTCAAATGGACCGGAGAGATTCTTGTACGCCTGGGCGAAGCCGCCCGAAGCGACGACGTGAATGTCGGTTGCGTGGGCGGCAGCAGACAGTGCGAGCGCCGCGAGTGCCGACAGCGCTTTGGTTTTTACGTGATGTGGACGCATGGTGATTCCTTTATGAGCGTTAGAACTTGTGCATGAGGCCGAGTGTCAGGCCCTTCCCGTGACTGCCGTTGGGGCGCCCGGCGGTTACCCCTGCGGCGTCACCGCGCCAGACGGTGACATCGGCTTCGGCATAGGCAGTTGTGCGCGGCGCCAGCGTTTTTTCGAGGAACAGGAAGCCGCGGTCGAAGCCGTCGTCGGCAAAACCGGTGGCTTCGCGCCGCACGCTGTACCAGGCCGTAGTGACGAGCAGGCCGGGCCAGGCTTCGCGGCTGACGCCTGCCGACAGCACGCGCTGGGCGACCGTCTTGCCTGGTCCGGTGTCAGCCTTGTTGCGCGCGGCGTTGGCCTTGAACTCCCAGCCGGCAAGGCGCACGGCTGCACCAAGCGTCCAGGCATTGAGCGGCAAGTCCTCGCGGCTGCGAAATTGCATCGCAGCGCCGGAGACGACCCAGTCCGGGCGCTGGTAAGCGAGCGCGATGCCGTGGCTCGATGAGGCACTTGTATCGCCAGCCACTTCGCCAAAGGACCAGGCGGCACGCGCCAGCCACGGGCCTGCGTTGGCGGTGTATTTGACCGTATTGTCGAGGCGGTAGAAATTGTCGGCGTAGCCACTGGGGCCGTACTGGCGCCCAAACGCGTGCATGCCGAACGCCGTATTGCTAAGACCTGCAACGTTGATGTTCGGGTTGAATGAGGCATAGCGCTTGCCAATCGGATCGACGGGAATGAGGGCGTCGGACAGCAGGTTGGTCTGGCGTCCCGCGGCCAGGGTGCCGTATGGCGACTCGAGCCCGACCCACGCCAGGCGGTCGAACAGGCGATCGCTCTTGGCGGAGGTGCCGGTGTCGGCGTTGATGCCGCCCTCCAGTCGCACCAGAGCGGCCCAGCCGCCACCCAGAGTTTCCTTGCCTTTCAGGCCCCAGCGGCTGGTCTGGTCGATGCCGCTGCTGACTGCGCTCGCGTGGCCGGGCAGAGTGGGCGCATTGTTCGCGCCCAGGGCGCTGGTGGCGCGCACGCCGGCATCGACGATGCCATACAGGTCGATGCCCGATTGTGCCAGGCAAGGGGCGCTGGCCATGAGCAGTGCGGTAAGGGCGCAGGAATGGCGCACGATGTCTCCTTGTCGGATGCCTTCTTGGCGAGGCTGATTGTTCAGTGGATGAATGATCCCCCAAATGGCATAATTTGATAATTGCAATTTTCAAGCGTATTAATGCACCATGCGCATCAATTACGATATTCACGACTTACAGGCCTTCGTCGCCGTAGCGGAGCGCGCCAGTTTCCGCCAGGCCGCAGCCGACCTGTTCCTCTCGCAATCGGCGCTGAGCCGAAGGATTGAAAAGCTGGAAGAAGGGCTAGGGGTAAAGCTGTTCGAGCGCACCACGCGCCGCGTGCAATTGACCAACGTCGGGCAGACCTTCCTGGTCAATGTCCGTACCGCGCTTGACGGGCTGGAGGACGCAGTGCTGGGAGTTGCCGACCTTGCGGCGCACCGCACGGGGTCGGTAACGCTGGCTTGCGTGCCATCGGCCGTCTGGCACTTCCTGCCGAAGGTCCTGAAGGAATTCAGCGAACGTTTTCCCCGCATCCGGGTGCGGGTTCACGACGAGAGTGCGCAGGATGTGCTGAACCTGGTCCTGGCGGGCGAGGCGGACTTCGGGATCAATTTCACTGGTGCGGAAGATGCGGAAATCGTGTTCGAACCGATTTATGAGGAGCGCTATGTGCTGGCTATGCGGCACGATCATCCTCTGGCGCGCCGCAAGGAACTGAACTGGAAGGATACGGTGGGCGAACGGTATCTTTCGGTTGCCAAGTCAAGCGGCAACCGCAGTGTCATCGACGCCGCGCTGGCGGGTGTGGAAAAACACCCGTTCATCTTTTGCGAGGTCAATCACGTGTCCGGCGTGCTGGCGCTGGTCGAGGCGGGCATGGGCGTGGCGGCGGTGCCGGGCCTGTCCGTGCTGCCCGGAAGGCCGGACACGATCGTCGGCGTGCCGCTGGCGAATCCGGCGATCCACCGGACACTGGGCCTGATCAGCAAGCGTAACCACAGCATGCCGCC
>JBCNOP010000314.1:0-4529 GCA_039593775.1 Pseudoduganella sp. | reverse complement strand
CCGGGTAGGCCGGGTCGAGCGGCAGGTAGCAGCCGCCCGCCTTCAGGATGCCCAGCAGGCCGGCCACCATGTCCGGCGTGCGCTCCATGCATACCCCGACCGGCACGTCGGGGCCGACGCCGGCCGCACGCAGGCGATGGGCGATGCGGTTGGCGCGCCGTTCCAGTTCGCCGTAGCTGATGGTCTCGCCGTTGCAATGCAGGGCCGGCGCTTCCGGCGTGGCCGCTGCCTGGTCTTCAAACAGCGTGTGGATGCAGCAATCGGGATACGCGCTCGGCGCCGGGTTGAAGCTGCGCAGCAGCGCCAGTTCCGCCGGCGGCAGGACGTCCAGTGCAGCAAGCGGCGCGTCGGCCAGTTGCGCCAGGCCGGCCAGCAGGTGCTGCCAGCGCGCCAGCAGCAGGTCCATGTCGGCCGCAGCAAACCAGGCCAGGTTGTAATCGAACTGGAGCTCCACCGGCAAGCCGCTGCCGTATTCCCACACGGTCAGCATCAGCGGCGTCGCCTCATGGTGGTGGCTCAGGTAGACCAGGCTGGCCGGCTGGCCATCGAGCGCGAGCTTGCTATCCAGGCGCAGGTAGTTGAAACCGGCCTGGTACAGGCCGCGCGCACCATCGCGCAGGCCGAGGTCGCGCACCATCTGGCCCAGCGGATAGCGCTGGTGGCGCAAGTGGCGGCGCTGCTGCGCAGCCAGCTCCTGCACCAGGGTGCCGAAAGTCTGCCCGCCATCGGCGCGCACGCGCAATGGCGACACGCTGGTGAACACGCCCAGTGCCTGCTTTTGTGCGTGGGCACTGCGGTTGTGCACCGGCAGGCCCAGGATGAAATCGTCACGGCCGCAGGCGCGTTGCAGGTAGGCTGCCAGCAGCCCGAGGAATACTTGCGGCACACCGACGCCAAGCTGCTGCGCCAATGCGCCCACGGCAGCGAATTGTCCAGGCTCCAGCGCCAGCACGGCACGGCCGCTGCGCCCACCCTGCCCCATGCCGGCGGCCGGCGCCAGCAACGGCTCGGGCAAGCCGGCCAGCTCCTGCTGCCAGTAGCTGCGGTCGGCAGCGCAGCGCGCGCCATCAAGGTAGGCGCGGTCGCCAGCGCTCACCTCATGCCACGACAGGGCCTGCGCCACCTCGGCGCCGACGTAGGCCTGGCCCAGGCGCGCCGCCCAGTTGGCAAAGCCCCAGCCATCCATCGCCAGGTGGTGGGCGCAGCCCACGTACCAGAATTCGTCGTCGGACAGCTTGAGCAGCGCGGCGCGGAACAGCGCGGCGTTCTCGACCGGCATGGCACGCTCGAACAATTGCGACAGCCAGGCGCTGGCCGCCTGTTGCGGCGCTGCTTCCGCGCTGAAGTCATGCAGTGGCAGCGCCGTATCGCGCTCGGGGCTGATGTACTGCGCCGGCTGCCCATCCTGCTGCACCACGCGGATGCCGAAGGCGTCATGCGCCGCCACCAGCGCGGCATGGGCTTGCGCCAGGCGCACCGGGTCGAGGCGGCCAAAGCGGATGTAGCCGCCCACGTTGTACAGTGGGCTGTGCGGATGGTGCAACTGGTCGTAATAGATGTCGGCCTGGGTCAAGGTCAGGGCGAACGCGGCTTGCACGGTCATGTGTGTCATGGTCTGGGACTCGCAGGAAATGGTTCAGGCGGCGGCGGACAACGCCATGGCCTGGCGCCGCTCTTCGGCGCTGACGGTGTGGGTGCGTGCAACGCGTCCTTCCTCCATCACGACGATCCGGTCGGCGACGTGGAAGTAGCGGTCGTCGTGGCTGATGACCACAATGGCCTTGTTGCGCGCCTTCAGTTCAGGCAGCAGGCGGTGATAGAACACCTGCTTGAAGACGGGGTCCTGGTCGGCCGCCCATTCATCGAACAGGTACAGCGCCTTGTCTTCCAGGAAGGCAACCAGCAGCGCCAGCCGCTTTTTCTGGCCATCGGACAGGGCCAGCGTGGAGAAGCGCCCGTCCTTGACGCTGACCTTGTGCTGCAGCTGCAGCAGCGCCAGGTACTCGTCGATGCGCTCCTGCATGCCGATGCCGCCGACGCCCAGCAGGCGGTCGAACAGGTGGTAGTCGGTATAGATGGCGCTGACCTGCTCGCGGCAGGCCAGCAGGGTGTCGCGGTCAAGCGGCGTGTCGCCGAAGCGGATGGCGCCCTGCTGCGGCAGGTAGTGCAGCGTAATCAGCTTGGACAGCGTGGACTTGCCGGAACCATTGCCGCCCACCACGAATACGATTTGCCCGCGCGGCAGCTCCAGGTCGACCGGGCCAAGGCGGAAACCTTCGCCGTCGCCGCGCGCTGCGTGCTGGTAGCACACCCCTTCGAAGCGCACGCTGTCCCAATGCAGGGCAGGACGCTCCGCCTCATTGGCATCCTCCTCCGGCAGTTCGGCCAGGATCTGGTTCACCTTGTTCAGCGAAACGCGCGCCACCACGATTTGCGGGATGTAGTTCAGGATGCTGGTCACCGGGCCGGTCACATACAGCAAGGCCATGATCACGCCCAGCAGCTCGGTGTTGCTGACGGCGTGGTAGTTGATGAAGATGTAGGTGATGGCGCCGATCACGAAGAAGCTGATCAAGTCGCCGTAGTTCATGGCGGCGCGCACAATGGTGAAGCCGCGCTTGTCCAGCGCCAGGATCTGCTGTTCATTGGCCAGCAGCAGGTCGCGGAAGAAAGCATGGCGCTTGCGCGCATTGAGCTTGAGTTCTTTGGCGCCCTGGATCAGGCCGCGGATCGATTCCTGCAATTCGTCGGCCACGTGGCGCGACCGCGTGAAGTAGCGGTTGCCGAAGTACATCGGCACCTGGTAGCTCACCACGCCGAACACGATGGCACCCATCACGAACCAGAACACGGCAGCGTTCATGTACAGCAGGAAGCCCAGCATGCCGACCAGGGTCACCACGGCGATCAGCAGGTCGGGCAGCATGCGGGCGCCCATCACGATGCGGGCCACGTCGGTGGTCAGGGCCGCAATCAGCTTGGGCGCGCCCATGCGCTCCAGCTCCACCAGCGGCGCGCGCGAAACACGGTGATAGATGCGGATGCGCAGGTCGGTCGCCACGTCCATCGAAATGCGCAGCAGGCCGATCTGCGATATGGAGCGCGCCAGCAGGATAAACACGCAGGTGGCGAGGAAAGCGCCGGCAAAGCGGTATTGCGCCACCTCGAAGCCGAGGAAGGTATACAGCTCCGCGCCGGCGCTGGCGAAACGGTCGCCGTCCGGCGCCACGCTGTTCAGCACCAGGGGAATCAACAGCGCGTAGCAGATGCCGGCCAGCGCCCCCAGCACGATCGACAGGAACACCTGGTTCGGCGCCTTGCGGGTAAATGCATCAAACAGTGTCATTTCATTTTCCTTGCACGGGATTGGGGGTCAGGGCCAGCACGCTGCCCTTGGCGCCGCCGGCCTCGGCCAGGCTGCGGTACTGCGTGGCGCCGATCATGTCGTCGTAGTGCCTGCTCAGCGGATGGCCCGACTGGCCGGTGGAGTTGAGGTACAGGTGCGGGCCGGCGCCCGGCTCCATCACTTGCCGGAAGGCGGCGCCAAAGCCCTGCACATAGCCTTTGGAAGCCTGGAAGCTGGCGTTGGCCACGCTGACGGTGGCCGGCGCGCCGCCGCTGGCCAACTGGCGGCCGTACACCAGATCCATCAGCTTGACGTCGCTGAACGGCATGTGGCGGAAGTGGATGGCATGCACGCTGCCCCAGCGCCAGTCATCCATGTCGCGGCCGGCCAGCTTCTGCAGTTCGTCCAGGGCGCTGTCGAGGGATTTGGAAAGTGCGGCATCGCAGTTGCCCGCCACCGGCTGGCGGCACCACAGCGCTTTCTGCGCGCCCAGCGCTTCGGCGACAGTGGCGGCGCCGGCGTTGGCGGCGGCCGCGCCGAGCAGTCCTTGCTGCACTTCGTGGTTCCAGAAGCCGCGCAGGCTGGGGCCAAACAGTTCGCTGCGCAAGTGGCTGGTCCAGGCCCAGTAGATGGCTGCAGCCTGGCTATCCTTGCCCATCACGCCATCCCAGCGCGCCAGCAAGGCCAGCGCGCGCTGCTGGCGTTCGTTGCGGCCCTGGTAGGCCGTCAGCAGCGGCAGCAGCTGGCGCGCCTCGAGGTTCAGCAGGTCGCCCTGCATGTGCTCCATGGTGGCCAGGGTCATCTTGCGCCCTGCCGCCACTTCGGCAGCCAGCATCTGCTCGATGCGCGCGGCACGCGCCGGCGGCGCCCAGTCTCCGGTGATGAAGTAAGGGTAGTCGTCGCCGGCCACCTTGTTGTTGGCCGAGACCAGGTAGCCGCGCTCCGGATTCAGCGCGTGCGGCATCGCTTCGGGCGGAATGTATCCGGTCCAGCGGTAATCGCCCGACCAGCCCGGCGCCGGCAGCGCCCCCTGGCCGGCAGCACGCACCGGCACGCGGCCAGCGCCGGCATAGCCGATGTTCCCTGCCTGGTCGGCATAGACCAGGTTCAATGCGGGCGCCACATGGAAGCGCAGCGCGGCGCGGAAGCTGTTCCAGTCGCGTGCGCGGTTGATATTGAAGAA
>JBCNOP010000313.1:0-4531 GCA_039593775.1 Pseudoduganella sp. | reverse complement strand
GGCAATCGAAACAAGCCTTTCGGCAACAACTGCTATAGTGTCTTATCGACAATCTTCATGCAGGACTGACATGCTTCAGCCGCAGAACAAGCAGACAGATGCCTTTATCTCAACCGGCATCGCCGGCCTCGATTCGATCCTGGCCGGCGGCCTGACCAAGGACCGGTTGTATCTGCTCGAGGGCGATCCCGGGACGGGCAAGACCACCATGGCGCTGCAGTTCCTGGTGGAAGGCGCGCGGCGCGGCGAACCGGTGCTCTACATTACGCTGGCGGAAAACGAGGTGGAGCTGCGCGCGGTCGCGCAATCGCATGGCTTCTCGCTGGAAGGCATTACCGTGCACGAAATCATTCCGGCCGAAGGCGTGCTTGACCCGGATGAGCAATATACGGTGTTCCATCCGTCCGAAATCGAACTGGGCGAAACCAACCGGCTGATCCTGGAACAGATCGAGCGGCTCAACCCCACCCGCGTGGTGCTCGATTCCTTGTCGGAGCTGCAGCTGCTGGCCGCCAATCCCTTGCGCTATCGGCGGCATGTGCTCGCGCTCAAGCAGTATTTCGCCAGGCGCGCCTGCACGGCGCTGTTCCTGGACGATAAAACGGCTGTAGGCGGCGACCAGCAGGTGCGCAGCATCGCGCACGGCGTGATCTCCCTGCAGCAGATCGAATCGGGCTATGGCGCCGAGCGCCGCGTCTTGCGTGTGCTGAAATACCGCGGCATCGATTACCGGCGTGGACCGCACGACTATACGATCATTTCCGGCGGCGTCGTTGCCTATCCGCGCATCGTGACATCGGAATTGCGCGAGCTGGCACCGCGGCGGCAGGTGGCAAGCGGCCTGGCGTCATTGGATGCCTTGCTTGGCGGGGGCCTGGAGGAGGGCTCCAGCACCCTGGTTTCCGGGCCGCCCGGCACCGGCAAGTCCAGTCTCGCCGCCCAATTCGTCAAGGCCGTCACGGATCGCCAGCAGAAGGCTGCGATGTTCGTGTTCGAAGAGTCGTTCAATACCTTGCTGAACCGCGCGGACGGAATAGGCATGGGTTTGCGCAAGCCGCTGGCCTCGGGCCTGCTGCAAGTGAACCAGATCGACCCGGCCGAATTGTCGCCAGGCCAGTTCGCGCACCTGGTGTGCACGGCTGCCGACGAGGGCGCCAAGGTGGTGGTGATCGACAGCCTGAACGGCTATATGAACGCGATGCCCGAAGCGCGCTTTCTCATTACCCAATTGCGCGAAGTGCTGACCTACCTGGGGCAGCGCGGCGTAGTGACCCTGCTGGTGGGGGTGCAACAGGGCGTGATCGGCCAGATGGGCAGCACCGTGGACGTCAGCTATCTTGCCGACAACGTGCTGGTGCTGCGCTACTACGAAGCTGGCGGTGCCGTGCACAAGGCACTGTCGGTCTTCAAGAAGCGTGGCAGCCAGCACGAAACCACCTTGCGCTCGTTCGCCATTACCGACCGGGGACTTGAAGTCGGGCCAGTGTTGAAGGGTTTCCGCGGCATCCTGACCGGGGTTCCGGTCAAGGTGCCTGATGACGAGGATGAAGCAAAGCATGGGTGAGCTGGAACAGCGCATTGTCATTTTTGCCCCGGTGGGCAAGGATGCGCGCCTGATCGAGCAAGTGCTTGGCCAGGTGCGGCTGCCTTGCCATATCTGTACAGGGCTGGGTGACGTGGTCAAGGAATTGCAGCAGGGAGCTGCTGCGCTGTTCGTGGTCGAGGAAGCCTTCAATGACGAATTCCTGCGCGAGCTGACCGCCTTCCTTTCCGCCCAGCCGGCATGGTCGGACTTGCCGGTGCTGGTGTTGAGCAAGGAAGGGTTGGATTCGCCGGGCATCCAGCGCATCTTCGAACAAGTCGGTAACGTTACTTTGCTTGAACGGCCGGTGCGCCGGGCGACGCTGGTAAGCGCGGCGTTGTCGGCGGCGCGCGCACGCCGGCGCCAGTACGAAATGCGCGAGGTGGATCGCCGCAAGGACGAATTCCTGGCCATCCTCGGCCACGAACTGCGCAACCCGCTGGCGCCAATCCGCACTGCAATGGACGTGCTGAACACCATTCCGAACAGCGACCCGAAAGTGCGCAACATCAGCCAGGTGGTTGAGCGCCAGGTGCGGCACCTGACCCGCCTGGTGGACGACCTGCTTGACGTGGCGCGCATCACCAACGACAAAGTGGCCCTGAAATGCGAGCGGGTCAGCGCTGCCACGGTGCTGCAGCACGCCGTGGAAATTTGCCGGCAGCAGCTCGACGCCGGCGGCCATACGCTGGACTTGCGGCAGCCCGCGGGCAGCGTGCTGCTGTTTGGCGACCGGGCGCGCCTGGTCCAGAGCCTGGCCAATGTGCTGAGTAACGCGGTGAAGTTCTCGCCGCAGCAGTCGACCATTCACCTATACGCGGAGGCCGATGGCGAAGACATCGTGTTTGTCGTGCGCGACCACGGAGCGGGGCTGGAAGCGGAGGCGCGCTCGCGCATCTTCGATTTGTTCGTGCAGGGCCAGGCCGGACGCGCACATACCCTTGGCGGCCTTGGGATCGGCCTTAGCCTGACCCAGCGCTTTACGCGCATGCATGGCGGAAGTGTCACCGTGTCCAGCGAAGGCAATGGCAAGGGATGCGAATTCGTGCTGCGCATGCCGATCGTGGTGCCGGAGCGGCGCAGCAAGGAGCGCCTTGCCGCCGGCACGGCCAACGCCCATGCCGAGGATGCCCTGCGCATCATGGTGGTGGACGACAATGGAGACGGCGCGGACATGCTGCAGGTGATGCTGGAAATGGAAGGCTACAAAGTGGCCAAGGCCCATGACGGGCAAGGGGCGATCGCGCTGGCCGGGGAATTCCGTCCGCACGCCATCCTCATGGATATCGGCCTGCCGGACATGCAAGGCTATGAGGCCGCGCGCCGGATCCGTGAACCAGAAGGTGGCGATGACATTGTTTTCATCGCCATGACAGGCTGGGGACATGACGAAGCGCGGCGCCGGGCGTCCGATGCCGGCATGCAGCACTACCTGGTCAAGCCTGTGGACCTGAACGTCCTGCGCAAATACCTGGCCGAAGTCCGCGAGCAAGCCTTGCAGCGCGCCTGAGCCTTAGCGGTTGTCGAGGCGAGAGATGCCTCCCCGCCTGCCATTGCGGTCGAAAGCTGCGACGTGAATCAGCCCCCGCTCCGCGATCGGGCCTTGTACCAGCGGGCTGGCGGCAGTGGGTTCGCTGCCGTCGCTGGTGTAGCGCAAGGTGAAGCCGGGCAAGGCGTGGTTGGCGAAGACCTTGCCGCCTTCCCGGGACAGGCCGGGCGGTGCGATGCGGTAGTTGACCGGGCCGAGCGGCGCTTGCTCCAGGTCGAGGCGGGGCAGCACGCGCTGGCCCAGTACGTTGACGAAGCCTTGCCATGCGGCGGCTTCGCTCGTTCCTGCCGGATCGGCGGCCCAGGCCCGTTCCGCCATGGCCAGCAGGCGCGGCATGAGCAGGTAGTCGATCAGGGCGGGGTCGCGTATGGTCTCGGTCCACAGCGCGGCTTCCAGCCCGCGGATGCGGCGCTTGCCGGCCTCGGTCAGGCTTTTATCCAGCGGGGCAAAGTTGTAAACGTCTTCGAGTTCGATGTAGGCGGCCCAGTTGACGCCTGGTTCATCGGGATTCATGTTGTGGCTCATGTCCAGATACTGTTTGGTGGCTGGGGCCAGCACCACGTCGTAGCCGGCGTTGGCTAGCCGCAGGCCCAGGTCTTTCGCATCGCCGACATTGTTCCAGACATAGAGGGTGAAACCGCGTTGTGCGAAGTGGGGATTGGGCGCGTTCCTGTGCGCTCCCAGTTCTTCCCAGCCGGAAGTGGCCAAGCTGTTCTGGCGCAGGATGGCGTCGACACGGTCATAAAAGTAGTTCCACAGCGCGGCCTTGTCTTGCAGCTTTTTGCTGGCCATTAGCTTGCGGCCAAGGGGCGATCTCTCCCATGCGCCCGCAGGCAGTTCGTCGCCGCCAACGTGCAGGGTGCGCAGCGGGACGCCGGCTTCCCGGTGCAGGGCAGCGACCTCTTTCACGACGTGCCCGATGAAGGTAAAGCTGGACTCCAGGCCCGGGTTCATCACGTTGTCGTTGTAATTCTGCGCCGACTTGTACTGCGAGCGGTCGTCCAGGTCGTTCAGCAGGTATTCGCCGGCGCCTGGCTGGCCGGCGGCTTTCATGCGCCGGTAGCGAGCCTCCATCGCCTTCACTGCGGCGCGCGCGTGGCCGGGCATTTCTATTTCCGGTATCACCTCGATATGGCGGGCGGCCGCGTAGCGAAGAATCTCGAGGTAGTCGGCGCGCGAGTAGTAGCCGCTGCCATGCGGATCGGTGGCGCTTGGGCCGGAACCGTATTCCGGCTGAAGGCGCACACCTGGCTTGGCGCTGTGGCCGCGCACAGCGCCGATGCTGGTCAATTCCGGCAGTCCGGGAATCTCGAGGCGCCAGCCTTCGTCGTCGGTCAAGTGGAAATGGAAGGCGTTCAGCTTGAAGCGCGCCATCAGGTCGAGCAGGCGGAAGACGGTTT
>JBCNOP010000312.1:0-4699 GCA_039593775.1 Pseudoduganella sp. | reverse complement strand
GGGCTGACAGCGGTGCCGGCCAGCGCCACGGTACCGTCGGACGCCAGGGTGTTCGGGTCGAGCAGCACGCGCGGGGCCTCGGACAGGGTCTTGGCGGTGTACAGGACCGCCTGGTTCTGCAGGCCGTCGTTACGGCTGTAGAAATAGCGGCCGCCCTTTTTCGATGGCACGCCATAACGCTCGTAGTTCCACAGCTTGGTCAGGCGCGCCTTGATTGCTTCACGCTCGGGGATCTGGGCCAGCCACGATTGCGTTACCTTGTTCTGTTCCACCACCCAGGCCTTGGTCTCTTCACTGTTGGCGTCTTCCAGCCAGCGGTATGGGTCGGCGACCATGGTGCCGTGGTAGTTGTCCTGCTGGTCGACCTTTTTGGAGGCTGGATAGCTCACTGCGGCAGCACCTGCGGGACAGGTCTGTGCAAAGGCAGGTGCGGAGAAGGCGGCAATGAGGGAAAGTGCAAGGGTGGCGCGCTTGAATGGCATTTGTCGTCCATGGTGTAGTTACGATGCGGCTGCGATCATAACTTGAACTTTAACAAATAAGTAACTCTCCGCAGCCCCCGGCGCCGGTGATTATTCGGCCAATGCGGATGCTTTCCAGTTCTCGACCCAGCTTGCCAGTTCGGCGGCCGGGATCGGGCGGCTCATGTAGTAGCCCTGCCCCTGGTCGCAGCCCATCTCCGCAAGAATGTCCCATGCCGCCTCGCTCTCGATCCCTTCGGCGACGACGCGCAAGCCCATATTGTGGCCAAGGTCAATGGTGGAACGCACGATCTTGGCGTCACCCACATCGTTGGCCATATTCAGTACAAACGATTTATCAATTTTCAGTTCGTCGACCGGCAAGCGTTTGAGATAAGCCAGCGAGGAGTAGCCTGTGCCGAAATCGTCAATCGAAAGATCGCAGCCCATGCTGTGCAGGCGTTCCAGTGTTTGCTGGGCGCGGACCGGATCTTCCATGATCGCGCTTTCCGTGATCTCCAGGCAGAATGCGCCCGGCGAAACGTGGTGGCGCATGAAGATTTCGCCAAACTTGAACGGCAATTCCTGGTCCAGAAGGTCGCGGGTGGAGAGGTTGACCGATACCTTCAGGTGGATGCCGCGCCCCGCCAGCTCGTGGCACAACTCCGCCGAGCGCTCCAATACCCAATGCGTAATTACCCGGATAAAGCCGGTCTGCTCGGCGAACGGGATGAACTGGTCGGGGAAGACATTGCCGCGCACCGGGTGCTGCCAACGCAACAGCGCTTCCATGCCAACCACATGGCCGGTGGCTAGCGTCACCTTGGGCTGCACGAACAGGCGCAATTCGTTGTTTTCCACCGCTTGCCGCAGCTCCGTCAGCAAGGAAAGGCTTTGCTGGCTGCCTTTGTCGATCGCGTCCTCATACACCACAGCACCTTCGTTGCGCTGCTTGGCCGTGTACATGGCGATCTCCGATTTGCTTAGCAGTTCTTCGCCATCGATGCCGTTCTCAGGGAAGCCGGCGATGCCGATGCCGGCGCCAATGTCGACCATCTGCTCGTCCAGCGACAGCGGCGATTCCAGCGCCTGCAGGACTTCGGCTGCGGCGACGACTGCCTGATCAAGGTTGGAGCCAGGCAGCAGCACAGCGAATTCATCGCCGCCCAGGCGCGCCACCTGGGCCGGATGGCGCCGGCTGGCCAGCTTCTGCAGCAGGCGGCCCGCGACCTGCTTCAGCAGGGCGTCGCCAAAACTGTGTCCCATCACGTCGTTCACGTGCTTAAAACGGTCCAGGTCCATCATCAGCACATAGACTGACCCGCCGCGCTTGCGCGCCTCACCCAGCGCTTCATTCAACAGCAGCAGGAACTGTGCGCGATTCGGCAGGTTGGTCAGCGGGTCCCAGTACGCCAGGCGGCGGATCTCCTGTTCGCGCTTGGCGATACCGTCCCGCATGCTGCCGAAAGCGTGCGCCAGTTCTCCGATTTCGTCGGCACGGGAAGACCCGATATCCACCTTGTAATCGCCTTGCTCCAGCTTTTTTGCGGTATCGGCCAATTGCCGGAGCGGCTGCGCAATGCGCTTGGCCGTCAGCACGCTCGCAATGACACAAATAACCATGCCGGCTACGGTCAGGCCAAGCAGCCAGTGTTCAAGGCGCGTGTATTCTGCCGTGGCTTCGTCGATTGAACGGCCTAGCATCGCCACCGCGACATTGCCATCGTCCTCGCCAATTTTCGTCATGTGAACACTGAGCTTGTCGCTTGCGATGTCGACGTCGAACGCTTCGCCGGGCATGCTGCCCATGCCCTGTAATTGCAGCATGATGCGTTCCACGACAGCCTGTCCAAGGCTGGAGGCAACGGGCAGCCAGCGCCCATTTGTATCGCGCGTCAGCAGCAGGGTTTGCAGTGAGGTGGTCTCCCGCATGTCCCGCGCCAGCCGTTCATCCAGCGGGAATGTCATCACCACAAAGCCGATGGTGGCCGGCGCTTTCACCGGCACTACGACCACCTGGTAAGGCAGCCGTTCGACGATGGCAACGCCATTTGCGCCATCATCCTGTTCGGCCTTGTCCAGCATGGCCATCACCATGTGCTCCAGCCCAGCAGCCTGCGCATCGCTGGTCGAAGCGACAACCTTGCGTTCGGCGCTCACCAGCATCGTCATTGCAGCGTTGATGCGCCGGCCGTGGCTGGCCAGCGCCGCTTCGATGGTGGCGCGGTCACCGCCACCCTTATTGCCGATCGCCGACAGGAAGCCCGCATCGCGCGACAGCAGGCGCGCTCCATTGCGCAGGTTTTGCGCATTCTGGTCCATCAGGCGGGCAAACACTTTGCTGCCATTCACCAGTTCCGAGGCAATCGCGGCGCGCGCATTGCTGTCGATGCCGCGCTGAATCACAACCAGTCCCACGAGCTGTACCACGATCAGCAGCACGAGGAACAGCGTGACGATACGGCTTTCGAGGCTGCGGAATCGCATGGTGTCAGTAGGCTTGAGCGTCCGGATCGGATTCGAAGCAGACCACGGCGTCGTTCTCATTCAGGGACTTGGAAGCTTATTGTAACGCCAAAAAGTGTTTCCAACGTTCATCATGCTGTCACAATTGCGACAGAGAATCATGATGTTGCCATTTTTGCGACCGCCATCGTGAGCACTTCAATCGCCGCCCTCCCGAACAACGTGACCTACCTGCGCCCGCCGCCAGATGACATGCTCGGCCAACACCTGCTGGACATCATCCAGCGCCGCCAGCTGCACGCCCTGTTCCAGCCCATCGTCCACATGCAAAGCGGCGAGATCATCGCTTACGAAGGCTTGATCCGCGGCCCCTCGGACAGCCCGCTGCACTCGCCGCTCAACCTGTTTCGCGTGGCGCGCGCCAACAACCTGTCGCGCGAAGTGGAATACCTGTGCCGGCGCATCGTGCTGGAACGCTTCGCCGAGCTGCAACTGCCCGGCAAGCTATTCCTGAACGTCAGTCCTGAGTCACTGGTGCGGCAGAACGATGGCAGCCAGGGCGAAACCCTCGGCTACATCCACGAATTCGGCCTCAATCCGGCCAACGTCATCATCGAGCTGACTGAAAACCAGCCGACCTACGATTACGAACGGATGCGCGAGGCGGTACTCCATTACCGAAAAATGGGCTTCCAGATCGCGATCGACGACCTGGGCGAAGGCTTCTCCAGCCTGCGCCTGTGGTCCGAACTGCGGCCGGAGTTCGTCAAGATCGACATGCATTTCATCCAGGGCATCGATCACGACCCGGTGAAACTGCAGTTCGTGCGCTCGATCCAGGAAATCGCCGACAAATCCAACACCCTCGTCATTGCAGAAGGCATCGAGAAGGCAGCGGAACTGCTGGTGCTGCGCGACCTGGGTATTGCGTACGGCCAGGGCTACCACCTCGGGCGTCCGCACATTCAACCGGCACGGGCCCTGCCGGCGGAAGTAGTCAAGGTACTGGGCCGCAATGGCGTGGCGGTTTACCCGCAGCGCGCTGCCGAGAGAAATTCCGTGTCTATCCGAAAGCTGTTGCACGACGTGGCTGCTGTGCCGCCGTCCATGAACAACAACGACGTCTATGAAATTTTCATGGCCGATCCCAAGCTGATGATCATTCCCGTGGTCGACGCCGGCTGCCCGCTTGGGCTGGTATCGCGCTTCGAAATGATCGACCATTTCGCGCGCCCTTACCAGCGCGAGTTGTATGGCAAGAAACCATGCACACTTTTCATGGATGCCAAACCGATCATTGCCGACGTCGACACCAGCCTGCAAGACCTGTCCTGCCGCATGGCCGAATCGGACGCCCACCACTTGTTCAATGGCTTCATCATTACCGAGAACGGCAGCTACATCGGCATGGGCACCGGCCATGACCTGATGCGCGAGATTACGCAGATGCAGATCAATGCCGCGCGCTACGCCAATCCGCTGACGCAGTTGCCGGGCAACGTGCCGATCAACGAGCATATCGACCGCCTGCTGGAAAGCGGCACGCGTTTCTGGGTCTGCTATGTGGACCTGGACCACTTCAAGCCCTTCAACGACGTCTACGGCTATCGCCGCGGCGACGACGTCATCCAACTGACAGGCAATATCCTGGCCAAGCACGGTGACCGCAATCGCGATTTCGTCGGCCATATCGGCGGCGACGACTTCGTGATCCTGTTCCAGAGCGAAGACTGGGAGCCACGCTGCCATGCCGTGCTTGAGGATTTCACTAC
>JBCNOP010000311.1:0-4731 GCA_039593775.1 Pseudoduganella sp. | reverse complement strand
GCATGCTCGACAGACCTTTCGACGTGGAAGCTACTCATGTCAAAGTTGCATCTGGTGTGGACGATCTGATTATACGGCGGGAAATTGAAAAGGTGCGCGTGCGATAGCTAACAGTCATAAAGGCGTTGCTTAGGCACGCTAGGGCTTTTGGAGGAAACGCCATGGCCACCATCATTGCAGGACATTTCCAGTTGCAGGACACCGCGCTTGAGGTTTGCGAGGCGCTCAAGGCGGCCGGTTTCGACGCCGGCCGCGTGACGACCTTCTTCAACAACCCGCCGGGACAGCACAATGTGATCCCGACCGGCGGCGACCGCGCCGAGTCGCCGGGAGCCAAGCAAACGCCGGAGGCAGTGGCCAAAGGCGAAGTGACCGGGGCCGCCATCGGCGCAGCAGCCGGGGCGGCAACCATTCCGCTGACCGGGCCGCTGGGGCCGGTGCTGGGCGGCCTGGTCGGCGCCCACGTCGGCTCGCTCTACAGTTTTTCGGAGATGAAGGAAAAAAGCGAATCGGGACCCCCGCCGCGGCATTCGGGCATGATGGTCGCCGTGGCTGTCGATGGCGAACAGGAAGCGCGTGCTATCGAGCTGATGCGCCAGCAAGGCGCCGAAAAAGTCGAGCGTGCCGAGGGCATGATCGAGAACGGTGACTGGAAGGATTTCGATCCCTTGTCAGTCCCGCAATTTGTTTGAGCGGCCTGTTGCGGAATGCAAACGCCCCCTGTGCGAAAAGTAATTTTCGGTATGATAGTTGCTACAATAAAAGCAGCGAACTAGACGTGGATCATGACCACGCTGTGCCGTCCAGTACATCATCTGCCACAAGAGCTATCGCTTTGTTCTGAGGGGGAGAGGGCCAATGACACAGGCATGGGTAGTCCTTTCGCGGCCGGACCGCCGCGATATTTCGGCGCCGACCGAAGCCCAACTGGTGGCGGCACTGTCGGATGTGTACGGCGGCAAGATTCGCGGCCCCGATGGCATTCCGGGCAGCGCCACCCTGAAGTTCGGTTATGACGACGGCCTGATGTACCAGGTTGAAGTCGGCCAGGATGGCGCAGTGCGCTACGAGGAGTGGTCGGACCGCGATTGCGAGATCGCCCTCGCCACGCCGCGCCACATGAGCTGCAAGCAGGAAGATGCACTGCAAATCTGGAAGTGGCTGGCGCTGCGGCAGGTGTCCAAGATCCGCAACCAGGCATGGCAGTCGGAAGATTGAGACTGCGCCGCTCAATGCGACATCAGCAGCGGCAGCGTCATGGCATCGAGCACGCTGCGTGTGACGCCGCCCAGCAGCGTTTCGCGGAAACGTGAATGCCCGTACGCCCCCATCACCAGTAAATCGCAATCGCGCTCGCCGGCCAGGGCCAGCAATTGTTCACCCACGTTACCGGGGCGCTTCAGGATGCCCTGGCGTTCGCTTTGTCCCAGCACCAGTTTCGCCATCACGCCGTGGCGTTCCAGCCAGGCCAGCACGTCGGTGCCGGGCGGGTCGCCAAACACGCCGGGGCGCGCATCGGCATCATAAATGGCCACCGTCACGCTGTCGGCGCGGCGCAGCAGCGGCAGCGCATCCTGCAGCGCGCGGCCGGCTTCGCGGCTGGCATTCCAGCCGACCAGGATGTGGCGCGCCGGCGCCGGGCCACCCGGGCTGGCCACGCCATCTCGGCTGACGGCAATCGCGGCCGAAGTGCGTGCGGCAAAAGGCATTACCAGCACCGGCTTGCCGCTGCCGGCCAGGACTTCGGCCGGCACGTCGGGGCCGCGCCCGTTGGGGGCAAGCTGGCCGACAATCACCAGGTCGGCGTGGCGCGCCATCAGGCTCAGGCCGGCTGCCGGTTCATCGTCGAGGATGCGTTGTTCGAACGATTGCACGCCCAGCGCCTGCAGGCGTGGCGCGAAATCGGCCAGCGCATGGCTGGCGCGCTCGCGCAGGATGTCGAGGTGGCGCGCCAGGTTGGGATCGCTGTCGTCCACCGTTTCGTTCTGGTACAGGAAGCGGGAAATGCCGGTGGTGGCGACGCCCACGACATGGGCGCCTTCCTGCAGCGCCAGTTCCCCTGCCAGCAGGATGCGCGCCGCACTATGTGGCGCTTCATCGACGTGGACCAGGATAGTTTTGTAGGCCATGGCTTGCTCTCAGCGCAGGGCCGCCGTCGCTTTCTCCAGCCGCGTCTGGCAGGCGATGCACAGCGGCGCTTCGGGCCGTGCATTCAGGCGCGAGAAGGGGATCTCATTGCCGCAGTTGTCGCACAGGCCGTAGCTGCCTTCGTCGATTTTGGCCAGGGCGTGGCGGATACTGCTGAGCTGGGCCTGCTTGTGTTCCTCGGCTTCCATCTCGAGCTGGTTCAGGGTGCGGTTGCTGGCGCTGTCGGCCGGCGAGGTTTCGATTTCCTCCACCGCCGGAACGCGCGCCAGCTCGCCGTCCATGCGGCCGGCAAGCTGCTGCAAAAGTGCTAGCTTGCGTTGCTCCAGCGCGGCTTGCAACGATGCAAGCTGATCCGGCGACAGGCCCATGGCGGTCTCCACGAATTCGTTGTTCGGAAGACCATTGTATGCCTGCTGCGTTATTTACGCACTCTCGCGTGCATGCCGTGCGGCCAGCTGCTTTTTCAGGCTCTCCAGCGGCGCCGCCAGGTGCTCCGGCCGGGCCGCGGCAATGGCTGCCGCCATCGCCAGCAGGTCGGCGCTGATGCCGGCCAGTTCCTTCACGCGGTCGATGCGGCGGATGGTGTCGTGCGCTTCGCCGGCCAGGCGCAGCAGCTCGGGCAGGGTCACGCCCATGCCTTCCAGCGAGTGGCTCGCGGCGTCGACGTACAGGCTGTTGGCTTGCTGGCGCAGCGCCACTTCGTTCTCGAACAAGGCCTGGGCGGCGCCATGGGTCAGCGGCGCACCATTGCTGCCCAGCAGGCGCTGCTGCTGGCGGATGCCGCGCATGATGCGCTCGTGCAGTTCGTCGGCGCTGGCGGACAGGCTGTCGGCCAGCGTTTCCAGGTCGTGCGGCAGGGCGGCGGTCAGGCTCATGGCTGGGCTCCTTTGGCGATGGCGGATCGGGTGTTGGGCGGCAGGGCGCTGGCGGTGTCGATTGCCGGCAGAGGGTCGAGGCCACGGTACAGCGCCGCGTGGCGTTCGCGCAGGGCGTCGATGTTTTGCGCGGCCAGCGTGTGGCGCAGCCCCAGCAGGCGGTATTCGCGCAGTTTTTCCTGCTGGTGCGAGCGGGCGAGCGCGGACAGCAGGCGGTCGCGCGGCGCATCGGCGTAGGGAATTTCCACTTCCAGCATGCCGAGCACGATGCGCTGCTCGTTATCGTGGTTCTTATTGAAGTAGCGCAGCAGCGTGACCATCGCATCAAGCGTGCCTTGCAGCGGCTCGTAGCCTTCGCGCAGCATGGCTTGCACGGCCTTGTCCTGCTCGCGGCCGGTGGCTGCGCGCAGCAGCAGGCGCACCAGGCCTGCATAGGCGTTGACGTGGCGGTCGGTCAGCCCGGTGTCGGGCCAGGCCTTGATGCCCTCGGACATTTGCTTGACCTGGTCACCGTAATTGAAGGTGTCGCCGGCAGCCAGGGCGCCGAGTGCCCGCAGGTAGGTGGTGGCGGCAGCGTGCAGGGCGACGAAATCCGGATAGGCATCGTGGCGCTTGCGGTCGATTGCCTCTTCACGCTGGGCTGCTTCGGCGCTGAGGTAGGGTTGCTCGCGCTGGTAAGTGTCGCGGAAGCGTTGGCTCAGGTCGCTGAATCCTGCCAGCTTGGGCGCGTCGCCGGCGAGGGCGCGCACTTCTTGCAGCCGCGGGTTGCTGGCGCAGGCGGCCAGCAGCAGGCACAACAGAATGCACAGGTAGCGTTTCATGATGGGTCTCCTCGGGCGGCAGAGACCATCTTGCGCCTCGGCGCAGGCGGCGCGTTTGCGCCAGCGCAAAGGTCAGGCGCGAAGCTCAGTTGCGTAAGTAAGGCTCGACCCAGGCCAGGCTGTTTTCGGTGCGCGCGCTCGGCAGGTACTCGCAGCCGATCCAGCCCTGGTAGCCCAGTTCATCGAGCAGGCGGAACAGGTACGGGTAGTTGATCTCGCCCGTGCCCGGTTCGTGGCGGCCCGGCGTATCGGCCAGCTGCATGTGGCGGATATTCGGCAGGCAGGCGCGGATGGTGTTGGCCAGTTCGCCTTCCATGCGCTGCATGTGGTAGATGTCGTACTGCAGGAACAGGTTGGGGCGCGCTGCCTCGGAAATGATATCGAGCGCCTGCTTGCTATGGTTCAGGAAGTAGCCTGGAATATCGAAACGGTTGATCGGCTCGATCAGCACTTCAATGCCGTGCGGCGCGAACTGGTCGGCTGCGTATTGCAAGGCGCGGACATAGGCTTCGCGCGCACGTTCCGGCGCCAGCCCGCCAGGCAGGATGCCGGCCATGCAGTGCACGCGCGGCGTGCCCAGTTCCCTCGCGTATTCCAGGCCAAGGCCGACGCTGTCCTGGAATTCCTCAAAGCGGCGTGGATCGCAAGCCATGCCGCGTTCACCTGCTTGCCAGTTGCCCGGCGGCAAGTTGTGCAACACCAGCTGCAGCCGGTGGCGCTGCAGGCGCTCCTTGATTTCGTCCGAATCGAAGGCGTAAGGGAAGAGGAATTCCACGCCTTTGAAACCTGCCGCATGCGCCAGCCCAAAGCGCTCGATGAACGGCGCTTCGGTGAACAGCATGGACAGGTTGGCTGCGAATTTCGGCATGCCCGCGATTATAGCGGGC
>JBCNOP010000310.1:0-4811 GCA_039593775.1 Pseudoduganella sp. | reverse complement strand
ACGTCCGAGCGGTCGAATTCTGCGCCCTTGTAGGCATTATCAGGCTTAGTGCTGTCGTACAGGTAGCCGGTGTACTTGATGCTCACCAGGTTCTTGGCAGCGGCAGCCGCGCCCGTGCCAGCCTGCAGGTCAGTCTTGGTGAAGACCGGCTGCGGCGGAATCGGCGATGGCAGGGTGCTGAAGCTATGCACCTCCAGCTGATATACCACCGAAGTGTTGGCTGGAACGATCACCTTCCCAGTTGAATCCTTGACATCGGCTGGGCCAAAGGCCATGTTCGATGGCACGATCACAAGGCGCTTGCCGCCGGCCTGCATGCCGGTCAGGGCCTTGTCCCAACCCGCAATACGGGCACCGACACCTACCGTCATGGTAAGCGGCTTATCGACGTTATCAACTGTGGAGCTCTCGAACTGAGTCCCCTTTTTATCAGTCTTGGTCTCGTCGTAAAGCCAGCCGGTATAGCTGAAGGTGACGAGGTCGCCGGAGGCCACTACCGGGCCCGGAGTGCCTGGCACGCTGTCCACGACTACTGCATATGCAGGCTGTGGTGGCAGCGGGGCTTCGTTATTCTTCGGGCCGCCGCCGCAGGCCGTCAGGGCCACGGCGCACGCCAAGGTGGCGATTGCCTTGAACATCGAGTTCTTCATTTCAATCTTGCCTATTCGTCAAATTGGGGGTAACGGAGCAGAAGTTTATCAGACCGTTAAACCCCACCTGAATATGTAGCAAGATCCGTTACAAATTATATTTCCACTTGTGTGCCGAGCTCGATGACGCGGTTTGGCGGGATCTGGTAGTAGTCTGCCGCGGCACGGGCATTGCGCGACATGGCCACGAACAAATGCTCGCGCCATGGCGCCATGCCTTCGCCCGGGGTCGAAATCACGGTCTGGCGCGCGATGAAGAAGGAAGTTTCCATCATCTCGAACTTCAGGCCTCGTTCTTCGCACAGGGCCATGATGGCCGGCACGTCCGGCTCGTCCTTGAAGCCGTAATTGATGTTGAGCTGGTAGCACTCGTGGCCCAGGGCCGTGACGCGTACCTGTTCCGTAGGCGGCACATAAGGCTCTTCCACGATGTGCACGGTAAAGAACACCACGCGCTCATGCAGCACCTTGTTGTGCGACAGGTTGTGCAGCAAAGCGTGCGGCACGCCATCGCTCTCGCCGCGCAGGAACACCGCAGTACCCGGCACGCGGGTTGGCGGCGCCATGAACAGGGAGTTCAGGAAGTCTTCCAGCGGGATAGCGTGCTTTTCCAGGTTCTTGAACACCAGCTCGCGGCCGGTGCGCCAGGTCAGCATGGTGGTGAACAGCGCGGTACCGAGCAGCAGCGGGAACCAGCCGCCGTGGAACAGCTTGAGCGAGGTGGCCGAGAACAGCGTGATGTCGATCACGATGAAGAAGCCGGTCGCGGCAAAGCACAGCAGCAGCGGCAGGTGCCAGCGGTAGCGGGTGACAAAGAAGGTCAGTATGGTGGTAGCCAGCATGGTCGCGGTAACGGCAATGCCATAGGCACCAGCCAGGGCGTCCGACGACTGGAACCCGATCACGGCAATCAGCACCACGATCAGCTGCAGCCAGTTCACCACCGGAATGTAGATCTGGCCCATCTCGCTTTCCGAGGTGTGCTGGATGCGCATGCGCGGCAACATGCCAAGCGCGATAGCCTGCTTGGTCATCGAGAAGGTGCCGGAAATTGTCGCCTGCGATGCGATCACTGTGGCCGCCGTCGACAGGATCACCAGTGGAATCACGCTCCAGCTGCCGAGCTGGTTGAAGAATGGATTGGAAATCGCAGACGGATCGTGGATCAGCAGGGAACCCTGGCCCAGATAGTTCAGCGCCAGCGCCGGGAAGCAGATCAGGAACCATGCGAGGCGGATCGGCTTCTTGCCGAAGTGGCCCATGTCGGCATACAGCGCTTCCGCGCCGGTGAACGCCAGCACGACAGCGCCCAGCGCAACGAAGGCGATCATGCCGTGCGAGAACAGGAAGGTGAAAGCATGCACCGGGTTCAGGGCAGCCAGGATCGCCGGCTCCTTGATGATATTGAGGACGCCCATCGCCGCCAGGGCGGCAAACCACAGCGCCATGATCGGGCCGAAGAAGCGCCCGATGCCTGCAGTACCGTGGCGCTGGACCGCATACAGGCTTACCAGCACGACGATGGTGAGCGGGACCACATATTTTTCCAGTCCGGGCGCCGCCACTTCCAGGCCCTCGATTGCCGACAGCACCGAGATGGCAGGCGTAATCACGCTATCGCCATAGAACATGGTGGCTCCGAAAGTGCCGATCAACAGCAGCGGGAAATGCCATTTAGGCGCTGCCTTGTGCACGGAATTCAATGCCAGGGCCATCAGGGCCATGATGCCGCCCTCGCCGCGGTTATCCGCGCGCAGCATCAGGCTCACATATTTGAGGGAGACAATCATCGTCAGGCCCCAGAAGATCAGGGAGACGATGCCCAGGAGATTCTCCTGGTTCAGGGGGAGCCCGTGGGTGGGATCGAAGATGGTTTTGAGGGTATAGAGAGGGCTGGTACCGATATCGCCGTAGACGATGCCAATGGCGGCCAGCGTCAGTGCAGCTACGCTGCTTTTCTTATGTTGTGACAAGATTTCACCCAAATTGGTTTTGGTGCATCGCACAATAGGCCAACTATAGGCCTTTTGCAAGTTTTTTACGCCGCCGGTGAAAACTCGGCGGGTGTGCTATTTTCCACCTTTACTCTTAGAAAATCATCGCTCCCATGAATACCGGCATGCTGTACGCCGCAGGCGCTTTCCTCTCCTGGGGCCTGTTCCCGCTGTATTTTCACGCAATTAAGAATGTGCCGGCGTCCGAAATCCTGGCCCATCGCATGGCCTGGTCGCTGCTGTTCCTGATGCTGGTATTGACGGTGCGCCGCCAGTGGAAATGGCTGCCGCAAGTGTTGCGCCAGCCCAAAGTAGTGGGCAGTTTCCTGGCCAGCGCTTTCCTGCTGAGTGCGAACTGGTTCGTGTATATCTGGGCGGTGAACAACGGCCACGTGGTGGATGCCAGCCTGGGCTACTTCATCAATCCACTGGTGAATGTGCTGCTGGGCATGCTGGTGTTGAAGGAAAAACTGCGTCGTGGCCAGTGGATTGCCATTGGCGTGGCGGCGACCGGCGTGGCATGGCTGACCTGGCAGGCTGGCCAGGTGCCGTATATCGCGCTGGTGCTGGCCCTGAGCTTTGGCGCTTATGGACTGCTGCGCAAGACGGCGGCGCTGGCGGCGCTGGAAGGACTGTCCTTCGAGACCTTGATCCTGTTCCCGCTGGCGGTAGCTTACCTCGGCTGGCTGGTGTACCACGGCCAGAGCGTTTTCCTGAATGCCGAAGCGGACAGCACGCGCTGGCTGCTGGCAGCGGCTGGCCCGACCACGGCGATCCCGCTGCTGCTGTTTGCCGCCGGTGCGCGGCGCATCCCGATGTCCGTGCTCGGCATGCTTCAATACATGTCGCCATCGCTGCAGATGCTGCTGGGCGTTTGGGTTTTCCACGAAGCGTTTTCCTCGTCCAAACTGATCGGCTTCCTGTTCATCTGGAGCGCATTGGCAATCTATATGCTGGAGGGTTGGTTGACCAATAGAAAGGCGCGTTGAGTGTCGGAAAATCTTACACCTTACGTCTTCAATAACTTTACTTGCCTTTTGTCAATTTCGTTTTCCTGATTTAAATCAACTACATGGATGAGTTACCAACTGCTTAGGCACGGTAATTGCTTAACCGAAAATACCGTATCTGGAGATCACCATGTTGACTAAAAAAATTCTGGCGGCCATCGCCTCCCTCTTGTGCGCAGCATCTGTCCAGGCTGCACCAATGTCGCTGTCGTCCGCATTTTCGCTTAATCAAGACCTGACAGCTGGGCAGAGCCAGAATTTGCAGATCGACGTGAACAGCGCCTTGGCCGGCAAAGGCCTGGCAAGCAATTCGATCGCCTCCGGTGTACTGACGGTGTCCGGCTATTCCGCAGCCGATTTCGACATCATCGGTTCGTCCGTCACGAACGTGAATTATTCGGAAAACCGCACGACTACCGACTGCAACAAAAACGGCAAATGCAAGGTTGTCAGCGACAATTTCCATATCAAGAAATTCAACACGAGCTACGGCGACTACATCGCTGACCAGATGAAAATCACCGCCGGCGGCGCTTCCGCGACCGGCTCTGCGGACGATCACAATGTATTCGACACCGACAGTGGGCAGATCGAAGACACCAAAAAGAAGACCGGCAGCGAGAACGGCGGGTACAACCGCTGGTACAGCCAGTTCATCAACCACTTCGACTCCCTGAGCGGTGACCTGGTGGTGCAACTGAGCCTGGACGCCCTGGCCCTGAACGACCTGACTGCAGACGGCATCCTGAACTTGTCGGTGAATTCCGTCCTGGGTCAATTCAAGGTGACCGATGTGCGCCTGGACTTCGTGACGCAAGACGCGGTGCCGCCAGCTGATGTGCCGGTGCCAACCAGCCTGCTGCTGACCGGCCTGGGCCTGGCCGCACTGGCCACGGTACGCCGCCGCAAAGCATAAGCAGTCACCTACGCGAAAAAGGACCCGGCACTCGCCGGGTCTTTTTTTATGCGCCACCACAATGCGCTAAACTAGCGCCTTTACGAACCGACAAGACACATACCGTGGCCAATTACGTCTATACCATGAACCGCGTGGGCAAAATCGTCCCACCGAAACGCCAGATTCTGAAGGACATTTCGCTGTCCTTCTTCCCAGGCGCCAAGATCGGCGTGCTGGGCCTGAACGGCTCCGGCAAATC
>JBCNOP010000031.1:0-36831 GCA_039593775.1 Pseudoduganella sp. | reverse complement strand
ATTAATCTTGATCAGGGTGTCGGACATTTGCGGTTTCAGGACAAGTTGGCATTCCGGGGCGTGACTATACTACCGAACCCCGGCAAATCCATAGATGTGTGCCACTAATCCTTGCCGGAAGCTTTTGCCGGAAAAGGCCTACGACAAGGATTGATCAATCCTAGATTTGACATAATATAGATTATGCGAAGTTGCATCCTGTAGCCATTGCGACTATTCAGGACGGCAGCGCCACCGAAATCCAGGTTTGCCCATCTTTGGTGTAAAGCGCATCGTTACTTCCAATCGACCATAGAACCTCGTCGTTCGCAGCCAGGTAAGCTGTCGTGGGCTCCGTCTCGGCCCGGAAATCGATCAGCTCCAGCGTTTCGCCAACCAGTCGGAAAACGCCATCATGGTTGGATACATAGACCTCGCCCAGAAATTCAACCACGCCCCAAAAATCCCATTCAGTCGCCTGGTGGTCCACGACGGCCCACTTGCCGTGCCGTCCAATGAGCAGCGTGCCGGACATTCCCACGATAACCACTTCGCCCGAGCGCCGCACACATAGTCCGGTAAGCGCAAGGTTCGCGGGACTGTCTTCCTGGTGCCAATGGGCGCCGTCATAAAACCAGATTTCACCATACTGGCCGGCGCAATAGATGTCGTCCGGACCGCTGCCGCCAATTGCATGGAACCCCACGGCGCGCTCGCGCTGTTCGCGCGGCACGAACACCTCAGCGTCGATGCTATGCCAGATTCCATCGCTATCACGCATGTAGACCATGCGCGCCATGCCGCAAGCGTAAAGACGCCGGCCGATCCAGGCAGCATCGCGTACCAGCACCATTGGACTGGGACCGCGCTCGGAATCGTCGATCAATTCCGTAGCGTTGCCGGAAGGACCGGCGAGCGTCACTTCGCCGTGTGGACTGAGGAAATATACCGGGCTGTTAGCGTCCGGGGCAACGACGATTGCGCATACCGCATGGTCCAGCAACCGCTGCTTGAAAGCACCTCCCTGGTAGCGCAGCACCATGCAGTGGTCAGGGCTCTCGTCCGAATACTCGTCGATGATCGCTGCGAAATACGTTTCGTCGCTGCCTTTGATGGCGGCCCCGGTCAATGTCATATCCATCCGCATTCCCTTTCTGTTGTACTGCCTTTGGCAGCGGCTACCAGGTATCCACGCCGGTTCGCGCCAGGGCGTCCTTACGCTGCTGCTCCGTCAACGCTTGCCGCTGCTTCGACGC
The DNA here is from genome assembly GCA_039593775.1 of Pseudoduganella sp. Classification (GTDB taxonomy): domain Bacteria; phylum Pseudomonadota; class Gammaproteobacteria; order Burkholderiales; family Burkholderiaceae_D; genus Rugamonas. The sequence continues at coordinate 35,596 of JBCNOP010000031.1, read as the reverse complement.
CTGCAATTGCCGATCGTCGCCCTTGCCGTAAAAAGCGTCAAGCTGCGCATCCAGGCAAGCTTCGCTGCATCGGTTTCCATTCGCGTGCTGGTGCGACTCACGCGCCATGGCCTTCGCTTCGAGGTAGGAAAACGTTCCGCCCATGAAGAACTTGTCTTCGTAAACACCCCGGGTGCCATGCCCGATGCCATGCTTTTCCTCATAGCGGGACCGGTTCACGCAGGCCGTCGGTGCGCCATCATAGGCGCCGCCGGGCTTGTTGGCCAGATGCTGGAAGTCGGCGACCAAAGTACCCTTCGGCCTTACCCAATGGTCTTCGATCAGGTGGTCGCCCGTTTGCTTCCCCTTGCAGCACTTCTTCTTCGCGTCTTTTTTTGCCACCAGGATGCAGGCCTGCCAGTCTTCGCAATCCTTGGTACAGGTATCCTGGGTGCAGCCGGCACAAGCCGCGGTGGCCTTGGCCGAATCGCCCATGCATTGCACGGGATCGCCAAAAGCGACCAGGTCCTGGTAGACCATCGGTGGTGTCTGGCCGGGTTGGGAGGCATGGTTGTGTGTGGTGAGGTCGAGGTGCCGCACCACGTTTTCCCCTTCGATCTTGACGTCCATCGACCACATCGTGAAGTACACTTTTCCCTTGTTGACGTGGGTGACGACGCCTTTCAGCGGGGCCGATCCGGCCTCATCGCCGGTACTTTGCTTGAAGTAGCTCTTATTTTTCAGCATCACCTCCTGGCCTGAGATGGTGACACTTTTCGATCCATCGCTGGTGTCGCTGGCGAGGCCAGTATTCGGATATGGGACCGGCACGCCAGGCGGCGTGGCGGCCGTCTGCGGAGGCGTGTAGCAGACATCGGGGAATGCGCTGACCGACTTGCCGTCCGCCTGCTTGCACGACACTTCCATGTTGTTGGCATAAACCTGGTTGCTCATGCCACCTCCCTGTACTGGAGGACAAGCGCTGCGCGTTCCCCGGTATCATTGCCGAGATGAACCAGCATGTTCGGGCCTTTGGCGTAGCGTTTGGCGCAAGCTGCCATTGCGTTCGCGATGATGCTGATTCCGGCCACAGCCCCAATTTCGCCAGTGCACTCCGCTGGGTGCCAATGATCGAACTCCGCCTTGCGCACACGGAGTGTCCGCTGCAGTGCTAGCGCAGCCTCCTTGAAGTAGTATTGCTCGCCTGCGTTGTCGGTGATACGGAAATCCATATCCTGCATTGCGGTTCGGCCGTCAGCCAGGGCCGCCTTTACTGCCTGCGACAGGCCGTCACCGCGCAGTGGTTCCGTGCTGTCTATCGAGGCGCTCTCCTGACCAAAGCCGATGCCGGAGCAAATTAGTTCCCCGGCCATGCCCGTGGGGCTGGACAAAAGCAGCGCGCCCGCGCCCTCGCCCGGCATGAACCCATTCGAATTGCTGGCGGTGAGCACGCGGTTCTTGCGTAGGTAGTCTTCAAGTGTGGGCCAGCCAAGCAGGCTGTCCACCGCTACCACCAGCACTCGCGTCCCCTCCTCTTCCTGTAAAAGTTGCCGCGCCTGCGCAAGGGCTATGACAACGCCGATGCGGCCATGCGCAATGACCGCACTGCGCTTTGCAAAAGGCATGTCAAGTTGCTCGTGGATTTCCTGGAGCAATCGCTCGTCCAGGCCGGGGCAACGGCCCGGTCGGTCCGGCTCAGCCACGCAGAGCAGCATCGGAATGTTGGTCCACTCATCGCGCGGGATATCTTGCAGGCACTCCTCAATCGCCATGGCGGCCATCCTGGCCAGCTTTGCGCGGCCGCGCCACGCTTCCTGGAGCGGCACCTGGTGCGCCATAATCCAGTTTCCGTTTGAATCGGCGAAGCGCGTCTGGCTCGCGTTGCTTACCTTGGCACGGATCGCGGCACAACTGGCCGGCGCCGACAATCCCACACTGGTGACCAGACCCGCATTGGCGATGGCGATAGCTTGTGCGGGCATGATTCAGCCCTGCCTTGATGCAGATGTCGGCAGCATTTGCACTTTAATCGGAAAGACCACCTGCTCGCGCTGCTGCCACCACTCCCTGCCCTTGCGTCCTACCAGAACCTGGGAGATTTCAAAAATACTGCGTTTCAGCGGCCGTGCCAGGCGCCATGTCATGGTAAAACGCTCCAGGTCAGGCTCAAGCACGATCGTGTCCAGCGTCGCGCGCAGGTCTTCCCTCGATCCCCCCTTCGCAATAATGTTCACAGGCGCCTCGAAGTCGGGCAATGTGAAGGCACGGTGGCCATCCGGCGTGAGGTTGGACAGGACAACCTCCTGCCTCCCGACAGGCAGCTGCCACTGCTGGTCGAGCGGAGCGCTCTGGTAATAGCGGTCATCAAAATCCGGCGGCAGGAAAGGGAAATGTTCGTCCAGCCAGGCTTGGTCATAGGTACCGGCGTATCGAATGCGCGGCTCCCAATTGCGTCCCACAGGGCCAAATGCCATTGGCGCGAAAGCTCCCTGCGGGGAAGTCACGGGACGTTCGAGTTCCTCCGTATTTGGCAGGGGTGCGCCGTCAATGCATTCACTCTTCAAGTTCCGGTGGAACCCTCGTCCCACTGGATTAGACATGAAAGCAGCATGGCAGGAAGGATCGGGGTCGCTCGTATCGAGACCGCCGAACGCTTGTTCGTAACCGATCGGCTGGTGTGTAAAGGCTTCAGGTGTGCTGGCTGTGATCGCAGTAAGCCCGGATTGCCAATGCCTGTTACCTACGACTGCAAAGGTTTTTGCCCGCCCGCCGACGCGTAAGCCTACGGGGACTCGCGCAACCGGGCGCCCATGCGGCGCATAGGCGCTGCCGTGCAGGAGAATGTCGCATCGCCGCTTGCGTAACGCGAAATCTGCTTCGTAGCGCGGCGCGGAGCGCGCGGGAATCCCGCACCACGCATCGGCCATCAGCAACGGTAGCTGCTGCTCGTGCAGGCGGACATCCTCGCCGGTTTTTGGTAATTGAAATGTGCCTTTGATCACAATCACGAGCCACTCCCTGCCCGATGGCTCGGTGCCCAGGGTATAGCCAGTAGCCATGCGCGTTGCATTCACGAACTCCATGCATTCCCTTCGGTTGCGTTGCAGTTCCTATACTTGCTGATGCTTTTTACGCCATGTTACTTGCTGCGCTCGCTAACTTGTTCACCAATTGTCACGACCGTAGAGCTGTTTCATGATTGCAGCTCCAAGGGACACATGCTCAGTTCCCCAGCAACGCGTCCTTAAACCCCTGAAGTGCCGGTTTTGCCTGGAAGTTCGAATCGAATAGCAGCGGCCAGTCTGGCGATCCAGGCTGATTGATCCAGCTGTCCGCATCCCACACGCCCCAGACTGTGATACCGGCCCGTTGCGCAGGTGGCACGGCCCTCAGGTATGCCGCGATGATGTCGTGATAACGCTGCTGCTGCCTGTTCGCAGCCTCGGGTGTGAAACTGGTGTAGGCACTTTTCATGCTCACGTCCATTTCAGAGATCTTTACCTTCAGGCCACGATCCGCTATGGCTTTCAGCGAAGCTTCGATAGCCGAGATGCTCGGCCAATCAATGGTCACGTGCATCTGGAAGCCAACCCCGGTAATTGGCACCCCACGTGATTTCATGCCATCGACGAGGGCTAACAAGTTAGCTGTCTTTGAGCCGCCCGCCTCGATGTTGTAGTCGTTATAGAACAAGTCGACCTGCGGATCAATTGCGCGCGCATTGATAAAGGACTGATCGATGAAGTTGTGTCCCATCTTCTGGCTGAACACCGTACTGCGCAGGAAATTTTCCACCGTCGGCTGGCCATCGTCGGCCAAAGCCTCGTTCACCACATCCCAGCTCACCACCCTGCCCTTGAAATGGCCCACAATCGTTTGGACATGGTTCTTCAGCATGGCAGCAAAGTCGCCGCTGTAGTTCGTCATGAAGCCCGGAACCTGGTAGTCGGCATGCCAGATCAGTGTATGGCCATGCACATTGACGTTATTTGAATTCGCGAACGAAATGAACTGGTCGGCCTGCTCAAAGGTAAAGGTGTTCTCCTGCGGGTGCAGGTACCCCATTTTCATGATGTTCCCGGCAGTCATTTGGTTGAAGTGCGGGAACACTACCGACTGCTGCTGCGAACTGGTATTGCTGCTGATGATGCTGTTGTTCTCGAATCCGGCATTGACCGCCACGCCAATCGGGAAGCTCGCCAGCGACTTCAAGCCGGCTGAACTGCTGTCCGTGGTGAAATAGGCCGTCACGGACTTGTTGTTGTCCATCGTGATGGTCAAGGGGTTGGTGCTGCCGCTGGCTGCGCCACCCCAACCGGAGAACAGGGACCCCTGTTGTGGAGTTGCTGTGATGGGCACCACACTGCCGGATTGGTAGCTGTAAGAACCTGGTGCAAGGCTGGTCGTCCCGCTGCCGCTGCCCCCGACGGCGACGTTCAGGGTGTAGTTTACGGGACCGCTAGTGTTGCTGCCGTTGACCTGCAATCGGGCACCACTCCGCCTGGCAACATAACGGATGTAATAGTTGCCATTGACACGTGCAGGCATCTGGGCCGACGTGATGTTTCTGTACGAGACACCATTGATTGTAAATGTGTCCGCCATCCTGGAGGCGACACTGTTGATAGTGCCGGAAGTGAACAGGCAGACGTTCGCGGCGCCATTTAACACCAGCGGCAACGTCATCGCCTGAGGGTTACTGCAGATCGCAGTGCTGCCAGCGGCCGTCGCTGCATTCGCATTGCAGGCGGCGCTCAAGACAGCCCAAAGCCCATATAAAAGAGATCTCGATGGCGCGCTAAGCCTCTGCACTGTTTTCATTGTGTTCACCTTCCTGTTATCTGTCCCGGTTGCAAGCAATTACCGATTGTTACCCGGAAATGCTAACTCCCCGGGCTGGCCGCCACGTTATGAATTTCGTTATGTAAGCCACTGAAATTCACCAATCGAAAATGAATTCCCGAGAGTTGCTTAGCGCAAAGGACGGTATTACTTATGCGGTGAATAAGTGTGAGTTTTGTGCACTGTTATCGGATGTACTATCGTTTGCAAGGCAGCCGCACGCCTCCTCGTCATAGATGCACGCTCGACGCGTGCACCCCCTGGAGAATTCGATGGCCCGCTACAGCTTCTTCCCGAAACATGTACTCGTCGCTTCCGTCCTGTGCCTGCTCACCGCCTGTGCCTCCGGCCCACCGAAGCCGGCTGTCATCCAGACTAACGTAACGGTCGCTAGCGACGTCAATCCCGATACCCGCGGGCGTGCCTCGCCCATCGTGCTGCGCCTGTTCGAACTGAAGAACCTTGGGGCTTTCCAAAGCGCCGATTTCTTCTCGCTGCTGGAACGGGACAAGGAAGCACTGGGCGGCGAATTGGTGGCGCGGGAAGAGTTCACCCTGGCCCCAGGCGAGAAAAAGCATTTCGAACGCGCGCTGCAGCCGGACACGCGCTACGTCGCAGTGGTAGCCGCGTTTCGCGATCTCGAGAAATCTTCGTGGCGTGCTTCGATCCCGGTGCGGCTCAGCCAATCCATGCCCGTCTCCATCAGCTTACGTTCGCGCGATGTCACTATCCGTGCTGAAAAATGAACGCCCTTACCTTACTTGGATTTAAGGAACAACGATCATGTCGTGGGAAAGCAAAGTCATTTGGTCCGAAGGTATGTTTTTGCAACCACAACATTTTCAGCAGCATGAGCGCTATCTCGAAAAGCTGATCGAAGCACGCACGCGGCCCACGCGCTCACATGGCTGGGGCTTCTTGTCGATGCAGCTCGACGACGCGGCACTAGCCATGGGCAAAGTGGCGCTCGCCACTGGCACCGGCCTCTTCCCCGACGGAACGCCGTTCGACTTTCCTGCTACCCATGCGGCGCCAGAGCCTTTGAATATCCCGCTCAGCGCCCGCGACCAACTGGTGATGCTGGCCGTTCCCATGCGGCGCAAGGGTTGCTCGGAATCCGATGCCGGTGCGCCCGACCAGGCCAGCCTGGCGCGCTATAAGGTCACAGAGCTGGAAGTGACCGACAGCACATCCAACAATTCCGCCCCAATCCAGGTCGGCCAGATGCGCCTGAGCCTGTTATTGGAGAGCGAAAAGACCGACGCCTATGCCTGCCTCGGCGTCATCCGGCTCACTGAACGCCGGGCCGACAACCAGCTGCTGCTGGACAAACACTATATTCCGCCCTCGCTGGCCATTCGCAACAACGCGACGCTGGCGGGCTACTGCGAAGAGATTTACGGCTTGCTGCACCAGCGTGGCGAGGAGCTTGCTGCGCAGCTTTCGCAGCCAGGCCGCGGCGGCGTGGCTGAAGTTGCCGACTTCATGCTCCTGCAAGCGGTCAACCGGCATGAACCGGTGTTTGCCCACTACTGCCGGACTGCCCTTTTCCACCCGGAAGATCTGTTTGTCGCTATGCTCTCGCTGGCCGGAGACCTGTCCACCTTCAGCCGCGAGACGCGCCGTCCCGCCAACCAGCCGGCATATCAGCACGACGACCTGGAACTGACGTTTGCGCCGCTGATGAGGGAGCTGCGCAGTGCGCTCAGCATGGTGCTCCACCGCAGTGCCGTGCCAATCGAGCTGCAGGATAAGAACTACGGAGTTCGCCTGGCGCAGCTGCCGGACCGCGACTTGCTCAAGACTGCAGGTTTCGTGCTGGCCGTCAATGCGCAAATGCCGGCTGAAACGTTGCGCTTGCGCTTTCCGAGCCATGTCAAGCTTGGTCCGGTGGAGCGGATCCGCGACCTTGTGAACCTCGCCCTGCCTGGCATCCCCTTGCATTCGATGCCGGTGGCGCCGCGCCAGATCCCATATCACGCCGGCTTCAACTATTTTGAGCTTGAACGCGGCAGCGAATTGTGGGACCAGCTTGAGCGCTCCGCTGGCCTCGCCATGCATATTGCGGGTGAATTTCCCGGTCTGGAACTCGAATTTTGGGCAATCAAGGGATAGCCATGAGCCAAGACGATCCATTTGCCACGGCGGACGCGGAACACACTATTCTGCTACCCACGCCGGGCGGGCGCCAACGCCCTCAGCCGGCGCCAGCTGCGCCGCCACCTGTTCACGACAATGCGGAATTCGGCTTTGTCCAGGCCACCGGGGTTTCGGGCTTGAATCCCTTGGTGGCAGCGGCCAACCCTTTGCTGAACGTCGTTCCGCAACTGCGTGCAACGCTGCACCATGGCGACCCTGTGGGTGCGAAAGAGTTCCTGGCAGGGCAAATCAAGGAGTTCGAACGCCGTGCCAAGGCTGCCGGCGTCACGAATGAAAATATCATTGCTGCGCGATACGCGCTCTGCACCCTGCTCGATGAAGCGGCAGCATCCACTCCCTGGGGCGGTTCGGGGATCTGGGCCAGGGACAGCCTGCTGGTGCGCTTCCATAACGAGGCATGGGGCGGTGAAAAGTTCTTCCAGTTGCTTTCGAAACTGGCAGAATCGCCTCGCGAGCATCGCGAGCTGCTGGAATTGATGTATATCTGCCTGGCCCTTGGCCTTGAGGGACGCTACCGCGTTCTCGACAACGGGAAAGCGCAACTCGAAGCCTTGCGCGAACGTTTGGCCCTGATGCTGCGGCAAGTACGCGGCGAGTTCGAACGTCCCCTTTCCCCACATTGGGAGGGCGCCGCGGTCGCGCGCCGGCCCTTGCTGGCGGCTTTTCCGCTATGGGTTGCGTTGGGCGCGCTGGGAGTGCTGATGCTGGGTGTATTCGCCACCTTCAGCCTCATCCTGAATTGGGGATCAGACCCGACTTTTTCTGAGATCCAGAACCTGCGTGCCAGGCCGGCGGCAATTGCGGCGCTCCCGCCCCCCGCTCCCCCACCTGCCGCCAAGCCCCGCCTGGCGGGCTTCCTGGCGCGCGAGATCGAGCTGGGACTGGTGGCCGTGCGCGACGAACAGGGCCGCAGCACGATTACGATTCGCGGTGATGGACTATTCGCGCCGGGCAGCGCCACCATCTCCGACAGCTATCTCGACGTGCTGGAGCGCATAGCGGCGGCGCTAAAGGCTGTGCCTGGCGCGGTCGTCGTTGATGGTTACACCGATGACCAGGCAATACGCACCACACGCTTCCCTTCCAACTGGCATTTGTCGCAGGAAAGGGCAAGCGCCGTGGCAAGGCTGCTTGAAGCAAAGGCCGCAGGGCCGGGCCGCTTCACGGCCGAAGGCCATGCCGATGCGAACCCGATCGCACCCAATAACACTGCCGCCGGACGCGCGCGCAATCGCCGCGTCGAAATCGTCCTGACTCCCAAGCCGGACGCCGCTTAAAGGAATCGCCAATGATCAAGAAGATTCTCGGCTGGGTACTGAACCGCTGGGTCCTTGCGGCCCTGGGCCTGCTGGCGATAGCGCTGCTGATCTGGCTGGTCGGTCCCCTGATCGGCATTGCCGACTACCGGCCGCTGGAATCGGCGCGGGTACGCATGATCCTGATCGGTCTTGTCATCCTGCTTTATGTCGGCAAGCAGCTTTGGAAGCTGTTCAAGGCCAGGCGCGCCAATGCCCGCTTGATGGATGGTTTGCTCAAGCAACAGGCTGCGCCGGCCGGCGCGCCGGACAGTGTCGCTGCCGAAGAATTGGCAACGCTCGGCAAGCGTTTCGAGGAAGCCGTGCAAGTGCTGAAGAAGGCCCGCTTGAACGCCCGCGGCAAAAAGACTGTGCTCGACATGCTGGCTGACTTGCGGCGCCAATGGGTTTACGAGCTGCCTTGGTACATCCTGATCGGTGCCCCAGGTTCAGGCAAGACGACAGCGCTGGTGAACTCCGGCCTGCAATTTCCCTTGCGCGAGCGCTTTGGGCAGCCCGCAATCCGCGGCGTCGGCGGCACGCGCAATTGCGACTGGTGGTTTGCTGACGATGCCGTCCTGCTGGACACCGCAGGGCGCTATACCACGCAGGAAAGCAACCAGAAATCGGACGCCGCGGCCTGGAGCGGATTCCTGCAGCTGCTGAAAAAGTATCGCGTTCGCCGCCCCATCAATGGCGCCCTGCTGACCCTCAGCGTGCCCGAGCTGCTTGAGCAGTCGCCGGCGCAGCGCGCTAGCCACATCAGCGCCTTGCGCACCCGGCTGCAGGAGCTGCACGAAGAGCTCAACATCCGCTTCCCGCTCTATGTGCTGGTAACCAAGGTCGACTTGCTGCCAGGTTTCATGGAATTTTTCAGTGAGATGGGCAAGGAAGAACGTGCGCAAGTATGGGGCGCGACTTTTCCTTATCGGGAACCATCGGCGGAGAGCGCACCTCCCAAGGATTTTGCGGCAGAGTTTGCGGCGCTGGAGGAGCGCATCAATGCGCGCTTGCTCGACCGCCTGCAGCAGGAACGCGACCCGCAACGGCGCGCCCAGCTTTATGTTTTCCCCCAGCACCTGGCCGCGCTCAGGAACTCGCTTTGCGAATTTGTCGACAGCCTGCATTCGGATTCGCGGTTTACCGAAGAGCCGCTGCTGCGCGGCGTCTACTTCACCAGCGGAACGCAGGAAGGCAGTCCGATCGACCGGCTGATAGGCAATATGGGGCGGGCGCTGAAGCTTGAGAGGCGGGTGCTCGCCCCCCACACACCCAGCGGCAAAAGCTATTTCATTACCCGCCTGCTCAAGGACGTCATCATTCCTGAAGCCGGCTTGGCGGGCTCCAACCTGCGCTGGGAGCGCAGGCGGGCAATGCTGCAGCTTGCCGCCTTGCTGCTGGCGGCCGTGCTCGCCATTGGGGCCGTCGCGGCATGGACTGTCAGCTTCGCCCGCAACCGGGCATATGTCGCCGAGATACAGGCCAGGACCGCAGCAGTCTCGCGCCAACTGGACCAGCTCTCTGCTGGTGCCAGCACCAATGTCGTTGAGCTTCTGCCGGCGATGCAGGCAGTGCGCGACCTGGCGCGTGTCCCCGATTCGCCACCGGGCAGCGTACCCTTTTCCATGGGCTTCGGCTTATACCAGGGCGACAAGCTGGCCGCAGCGGCCAGAACGGCGCACCGCAGGCTTTTGCACGATGTGTTCCTGCCTCGCCTCGAACTGAGGATACAGCAGCAGCTCCAGGCGGAGGGGCAGAGCAATCCGGAACTGCTGTACGAAGCCCTGAAGGCCTACATCATGCTGCATGACGGAAGGTACATGAATCCGGCAGCCTTCAAGGCCTTCGTTACCGCCGACTGGGAAGCGAACCTGCCGCGCGATGTGACGAACGCCCAGCGCCAGGAGCTCGAAGAACACCTGGACACCTTGCTGGCGAGCGGGGGCGTACAAGCCGTCAGTGCGACCGATCCCAGCCTTGTCGCCGCCACACGGCAGGCTTTGGCCCAGACACCGCTCGCCGAGCGCATCTATAACCGGATCAAGCGTCAGGGCGCCGGTAGCAACCTGCCGGAATTCACAGTGGCCAATGCAGGTGGGCCGTCGGCCCTGCTGGTGTTCACACGGCGCAGCAACGCGGCGCCGACCAAGGGTGTACCGGGAATTTTTAGTGTGAACGGTTACCACAAGGTATTCCTGCAGGAGGCAGCCCGCGTCACCGGCCAGTTGGCGGATGAGGAAGCCTGGGTGCTGGGCTTGCCGCAGCGGGAACGAGGCCTGGCAGTGCCGGACAAGAGAACCGCCCTGTTGAATGAAGTACGCCGTCTTTACCTGCAGGACTACGCTCGGACCTGGGCCAATTTCGTGGACGACATCTCCCTGGTACGGGCCGGGAGCCTGAAACAGAGCATCGAGCAGGCGCGCATCCTGTCCGCGCCGGACTCGCCCTTGCCCCTGCTTTTGCGCGCTATCGTCAAAGAGGTAACGCTGGTGCAACTGGACGACTCGGACAAATCCGTGGTCGACAAAGCGGGCGACAAGATCAAGACGACGCGCGAAGAACTGCTCAAGCTGTTCGGCCAGGAAGCCAGCACGGCTGGCGCAGGCGCCGCCATGACGCAGCCGGAAAATATCGTGGACCAGCAGTTTGATGGCCTGCGCCGCCTGGTACGCAGCCCGGCGCCTGGCCAGCAGGCGCCAATTGAGGCGAGCATTGCCCTGATTAACGAACTGTATATGCTGCTGACCAGCACCGAGGCGGCCCTCAAGGGTGGCAATACGCCGCCGCCCAGCGACGTGCCAAACAAGGTCAAAGCGGAAGGCAGCCGCATGCCCGAGCCGATCCGTTCCGTCATGCTGACCTTGTCGGCCGGCGGCGCCAGCCAGGCGCTGGGGGTTACGCGCAGCAACTTGAGCCAGGCAATGCAGGCATCGGTCGGCGACTTCTGCAGCAAGGCGATAGCCGGCCGCTATCCTTTCTCCAAAGGCAGCACGCGCGACGTCACCCCGGACGACTTCAGCCGGCTGTTCGCGCCTGGCGGATTGATGGACGACTTCTTCCAGAAAAACCTGGCGCAATACGTCAATACCTCCACCAGGCCGTGGAGCTTCCGCCCGGTCGGCGATGCCTCGGTTGGCGCAAGTTCGGCCGCCCTGCTGCAGTTCCAGCGCGCACAGGTCATTCGCGACGTGTTCTTCCGCAATGGGCCAGCCATGAGCCTGCGCCTGGACCTCAAGCCGATGATGATGGACGCAACCATCACTCAGTTCATCCTTGACGTCGATGGGCAGCTGGTGAAGTACAGCCACGGGCCGCAAGTTCCGGCACAAGTCCAGTGGCCCGGCCAGCGTGGCAGCACGCAAGTGCGCATGCAACTCAGCCCTGTCAGCACAACCGGTGCTTCGGGCCGCACCTTCGAGGGCGCCTGGGCCCTGTTCCGGCTATTCGACCAGGTGCAGTTGGACGCCACCGGCCAGCCCGAAAAATTCCTCGCCACCTTCAACGTGGATGGCCGCAAGGCGCAATTCGAAGTGCTTAGCAACAGTGTGCGCAATCCCTTCCGGTTGCCCGAGCTGGGACAGTTCCAGTGTCCAGGGGCTCTCTAATGCCGGGCTCGACGCCAAGGCTGCCCGGTTGGTTCGGCAAGATTCCGGCGCTTGGCGACTTCGCCTCGCGCAGGCTATCACCTGGCTTCATCAGTTCCTGGGATGCATGGCTGCAGCACGGCCTTGAAGCCAGCCGGACCAGCCTCAAGGAAGGCTGGCTGGACGTCTACCTGAATGGCCCGCTATGGAGCTTCTTCCTTATGCCTGGCGTATGCGGCGATTCTGCATGGGCCGGAACGATGATGCCAAGCGTCGACAAGGTCGGGCGCCACTTCCCCCTGACGATTGCTGCCGAACTGGAAGCGCAGCCTGACGTACTGGCCGCAGTACTGTCGGCGCAAAGCTGGTTTGCCGCGATCGAGCGGGTGTCGCTTGACTGCCTTGACCTTGGCTGCGATACCGCACAGCTTGAACAGCGCCTGGCTGCCACGCCATTTCCCGGCTGGCACGATGACTTGGGCCTGGAGGGCGGGCGCCGCATGGAACGCTGGTGGAATGACGGTTCCGCCCCAGGTTTTTCGCTGGTGTTGCCCGGCAGGGATGGCATCCGAACCGTATTCCAGGAGGCGGGATTGATCCGGCAATGCCAGGCGGGTGGCGCAAAAAGCCTGTGGTGGAGCGAAACGCCAACGGGTGGCGCCGTCCAGCTCCTGGGATTTTCCGGCTTGCCGGCCGCGCACGACTTCGTAACCCTGCTTGGCGGCACTGAACTTCAGGACTGATCCGCGCCAAGAGCCCCTTCCACGCCGGCGAGACTGAATTCCTGGCATGCGACAAGCACTGCGGAATAGTTGTCCTGCTGCTGCCCTCCCCTGGCCCTCACCTCGCCCTCCAGCTCGCTTAGCCAGGCCTGCGGCGACGGTGCGGCTTGCAGTGCCTGCTCCATCCGCGCTTCATCCAGGTGCTCCCAAAAGCCGTCTGTGCAAAGCAGGAAGACGTCCCCGTCTGCCACGGCAAAATCCGTCGGCTGGATACACGGTTCCAGCGATTGCGCATCGCCCAGTGCCGCCAGCAACACGCTTCTTTGCGGTGAGTTGCGCAGGTCCCCGAGCTGCATATAGCCGGCATCAACCATGCCCTGCAGCACGCTGTGGTCGCGCGTCTGCATGATGAGGCGCCGCCCGCGATAACAGTAAAGACGGGAATCACCGACATGGCCCCAGATCGCCGCGCCTCGTTCCGAATCCAGTGCAAGAACGACTATTGTCGTACGCATCTCGGAATATTCGGGCATGCTGCGTTGCGCATCCACGATAGCGCTATTGGCCGCCTCGATGGCCTGCGTGACGCATTCCGCACTGCATTCTGGTCGCTGGCGGAACCACGCCAGTGCCTGTTCGACTGCCAGTTTGGATGCTGCGGCGCCCCCTTTGTGCCCGCCGGCACCATCGCACAGCACACAGAAGCAGGCGGTGGAACTTGACCAGCACCCATAAGCGTCTTCATTGACGGAACGCCCTCCGGCATTCGATAGAACGGAAATCCTGAGTTCCATCATGCGTCCCTTGCTATTGAGCCGGGTCTTGCTGTCCATCTTGCTTCAGCTTAGCCATTTGCGCCTCGTAGGCGCTCAGGAATTCCCGGCCAAACCAGGCCTGGAAGTCGTCTTCGGCCTCCCTGGTGATATCTGTGTACAGCTCCAGGTACTGCCCCCACAGCTTGCCCTTGCGATTGGCAGGAAGCAGGGAGTCAAGCAGGGTCTTGTCTGTCAGCCGCTGCTCCAGCTGCGCCGGATCGAATCTTTGCAGGACGCGCGACAACGCGGCACGCATGCCGGCCATCACACCAAACTGGTGGGCGCGCAGGTCGTCGCAGGCATCCTTCATCGCCTGCAGCGGCGGCATGAATCCTTTGCCGCGAGGTGCGAGCAGGCTGTGTAGCGCCACCTCCACATTCGGCGAGAATTTCAGCGGATTATTTTCGCGCATGGCAATCACCGTCATCTGCGCATGCATCTCGCGCTTGGTCATGGTCCTTGCCATCAGCAGGTCCAGGGTTCCTTTCGTCGATTCGCGCAGGAGCTGCCCGAGCATTTGCATCATTTCGGGCGTGAGCGACGACCCCATGTCCAGATCCGGGACACCCGCACCTTTCAGGAACGCGCGCAGCAGCACTTCACCATTGTCCTGGCCAGCGGGGACGGACGGTTTTTCTGCTTCTTCCAGTGCCTCGGGCTCCGCGTCAATAGCGGCGCTTGCGGCCGGCGCCTTGGCACCTTCCTGTGGCTTAACCGGCCTGCGCAGCACCATGGTCTTGATGCCTCCAGGTGCTTCTTCCTGGTCTTGTGTGTTCCAGGACACCACCATGTCGACCGGCTCATCGGACGCCTGGAGCAAGTCTTGCTGCGCCTTCTGCTCATTACCGGCGTAGACTTTGGGCGGGACAAAGGAAGCGCGGATCTCGGGCACGTCATCGCGCTGGCTGCTCCTCTGCTGCTGCATTGGTGGCGCAGATCCCAGCGCCACCAGCGGATCGGTGACGCTTTCGCTGCCCGCCCTTTCCGCCAAGGGATGCCCATCCGGAAAGAGATTGCCGCCAGCACTGGCCCCAAGGCCGAAAAGCTGGTTGATGTCCTGGCCAGAACCAGTCCCCAGCCCGAACTGGACATCGCCAGTCAATTCAGCTTGGGGCTCCAATTCGTTCAAACCCGGGCTGGCCCGCGACAGGTCGGCAAACGGATCGAAGTCCTCCGGGATTGCACCTTGCGCCCCCGCGGCTATCGCTGACGGGGGGCGCGCCGCCGGCGCGCCTGTGCCAAACAGGTCCAGGGGATCGTCAACAGGCACTGCTGCCGGTTGCGCGGCTGGCATCTCCTCCGGCAGTACCTGCAAGGCGTAAGCTCCAATGCGGAGTTCGTCGCCGAATGCGAGGGGCGCTTCGCGTCCATTCCCTAGTGGAATCCCGTTGACATAGACCGGGGACGCGCTGCTCATGTCCCGGATTACATAGGTGCCCGCGCGGAAGGCGATGGCGGCATGCGCGCGCGAGACGAAACGCTCAGGGTCGGGCAGCACCAGCGCATTACCGTTGCCACGACCGATGACGCCGCCTGCTTCGCCGAATCGCGCGCCAAGTGGCGCCTTCATCGGCTGGCCATTGAATGAAACTGCCTTGATCATAATCATCGGAGGCCCTCACCTTCTCTCCATACCAGCAGGGGGAACTGCCCGATCAGCGATGAAATTCTAGCAGGACTCCTGCCTGTCGATCATCAGCCGGACAACGAAAAAAGACACTCGCGTATCGCATGCTTCTGCCTTCCGTTCAGCTTAGCCAAAGCCAGCCGCTGACCAGTGCGAACATCGCGCTGACCAGGAACCATGTCTTGCTGGCCGGCGCAACATGGCCGCCGTCGCGGTACCAGCGCAAGGCGGCTGCCGCCAGGAAAACAAGGCATAGCGCCGTCAATATGCCCTTCGCCAGCATCGCTAAGCCATCCTGCCAAGCCAACGTTCCTGGCGCCACGCCGGAGCATGGGTCGGGAATAATGAAAGGCCTGGTTCAAGCAAGCACAAGTATTCCGCTGCGGCGCTGCGTTGCCGCTGATAGCCTTCACGCAGGATCTTCCTGCAGTGCGCTGGCGTGACAGGCTCGCCGACGAAATAGCGCTGGCCAGGCGTAAAGCGGCGCTGCTCTTCCTGCCACCAGGCCTGGATTTTCACCGGATCCGGCCACGGCAAGCCATCGTCTTCATCCATAGCGACGTCCTCGTCGGCGGGATCGTCGTTCGGCCCGAATTCGAGTTCCGCCGGCGGCTTGCAATCAAGGTCCGATAAGGAAATGTCGATTCCCGTGATCATTGAAAGCGCATCGCCGGCAAGGCGGCTCAGCCGTGCCTCGTGCATCTGTCCGATCAGCCATGGAACATAGCTGGTATCGCCGCTCATGCCGCAGCCCCTGAGCAAGATGCGAAGCGATGCGGGTTCCTGTGCCAGCTTTTTCAGTACCTCCTTCACGTGTGCCGGGTCCGTCAGTTTCAGCAGCAGAAGCAGCGCATGGGGCCGGATCCATTCATTGCGCAGTGCCAGTTCGGCCAGGGCGCTTATGCCTCTGTCCCGGTCGCCCAGCAACACGGCAGAGCGCGCGGCCCAGAAACGGCACGCAAGGCTGCCATCCTCAACCGCTTGCAGGCACGAAGCCAAAAGGTCGCGCCGGCCAGCTTCACCCGCATAGCGGAGTGCTCTTGCCCGCAGGCGGGCATCGGGCGCAAGCAAGGCCTGCACAAGCACATCGCCAGGGTTGACTTGATGCATTGCGCAGGCGCAGAGCCCGACCAGCCTGTGGAAGGCGCTACCCGAACCCAGCAGCTCACGGACCATCCCTTGCAAAAAGCCGGCCGAGACCCAGCCTGTCGCCGACAGGAGTCCAGGCTGCAGTTCCGGCATTGCTTCGCTGAGCGCCAGGAGGCGATTCAGACTCGGCGCGTCCCCGTCCTGGATGGCACGAACGGCAGCAGTAAAGACCTGCCCCGCGTGAGGATCTTCCAGGCTGGCAGTGCAGGCCGAACGGCCATACGCCCCAGCGATCAGGATTCCGTCCAGGTGGGCGGCGAGGCGCTCATCGAGCCGGCGCAGGTGATGCAGCTTCACGTGGGGCGCCCGCACCAGTATTGAACGAACGCCCCTCAGGATGGCCGCTTCTTCGACGTGCTGCTGGACCACATCGGGCACAGCACCTGGAGCCTTCGCTCCCGTGGCGTGACCGGCAGCCCTTGGTGTGGGAATGACCGACTCCATAGCTCTCCTTTTCAATTGAGCTGGACGGCTCCGCCTTTGATCCGGTTCACGCCGGAAGAGCGGCTCAGGAGATAGGTGCCCTGGATCAGCACTTTGCCGGCTTTGGTCAGGGTGACACTGGCCTTCCCGCAGCGCAGGACAAGCTGTTCGCGAGCGCTGACGACCAGCCGCTCGCCATCCACATCGGCTTCAACCCGTCCCGCAAGTTCCGGCGCAGGCCAGCCGTCGCCTGTGCGCAGCAGGCCCATGACGATGGGCTTGTCGATATCGCCACCTTCGAACATCAGCACGACTTTGGCGCCGATGTGCGCTGCGTGAAGGTCAATAATGGAGCGCGCTGCGACGCCTGCGGTTCCATGCTGCCCTGAATAGAGCACCAAGGGTACGCTGCCTGCGTCCTTCACCGCGATCAGTTCGCCAATCACCACGCCAGCAGCCGGGACGGCCGCCGCGGCGGCCTCCTCGACAATCAGGTCCCTGCCACTCATACCTGCCTCCATTTAGGAACTGCGCAATCAATTCTGCAGGATCTTCGTGCCCTTCATCACAATATTGCCGCTGGCCTTGGCATTGATCTTTCCCGAGCCTTTGACCGTGATGTCCTTGCCCTCAATCACAATCGTGCCATCCTTCTTCATTGTGATGCTGGCGCTTCCCGTCTTGATGGTCACCGAGTCGCCCGCTTCGATGACCAGGTGCTTGCCAACTTTCAGCGCATCGTCGTCGCCAACCGAAGTGCTGCGGCCTCTTGCAACTTTGCTGGACTGCGCGCCGCCGATCTTTTCCGACATGTTCGCGCCGACGTCTACCTTCTGGTTTGCACCGACATCCACCGACTGGTTGACGCCCACGTTCACCAACTGGTTGGCGCCGACCGTAATCATTTGCATGGCACCGATCGTGACTTCCTGGGCCGCGCCCACGGTGATCGTTTCATTGATGCCGACCGTATGGGTACGCTGCGCCACTACGGTCGCGGTTTCGCAAGCGCCCACGGTAATGGTACGGTTGGAGCCGATGGTGATGGTCTCGTTCGCGGCCACATTCTCGGTGCGGTTGGCGCCGATCGTGATCGTTTCGTTCGAGCCGACCGTTTCGGTCCTGTTCGAGCCGATGGCAATCGTTTCGTTGCTGCCGACCTGCTCTTTCCGGTCGACGCCGATCGTAATCGTTTCGTTGTTATCGACGGTTTCGGTACGGTCATGCTTGACGTGCGTGGTCTCGTCGTTGTCGATTGTCTTGCTGCGGTCATGGCCTACCCAATGGGTCTCGTCGTTCTCGACTTCGATATCCTGGTTTTTTTCGGCGTGCAGGTAGACCTGTTCCGCGCCCTTCTTGTCTTCGAAACGCAATTCATTGGCATTCGCCCCCGTGCCGGATTTCGACGAGCGGCTCAGGATCCCGGTCTGCGTCATATTGGCTGGCAAGGCGTAGGGCGGCATCTGTTCGGCGTTATATACCCGACCGGTGATGATCGGGCGGTCCGGATCGCCTTCAAGGAAGTCGACGATCACCTCCTGCCCGATGCGCGGGATCGAGACCATGCCCCAGTTCTTGCCGGCCCACGGATGCGACGGCCGGATCCAGCACGAACTGTTCTCGTTCTTCTTGCCATAGCGGTCCCAATGAAACTGCACTTTCACGCGGCCGTACTTGTCCGTGTAGATCTCGTCGCCCGCTGGACCCACCACGATTGCCGTCTGGGGCCCCTGCACGAATGGCTTCGGTGTGCTGCGCTCCGGGCGGAACTGCTGGCGGCTGCCCAGGGCGGTGAAATTGCAGCTATAGCTGGCGCCCGCGCTGTCGGCATCCTGTGTTTCATAAGCGTTATACGTGAGCGTATGGGTCGCTGCGGTGACCAGGTATTCCCGGTTCTGGTCAGCGCGCGGCTGGCCGGTCAGCTTGAACAGGTGCCCGACACTCAGGCCCCGCGCGTTGGTATCGCCGCATGCCAGCTCAAAGCGGGTCTGCAACTCGTCCATCCTGGCCTGGACATAGCGGTTGCCATCGGCTGCCTGCACATAGCTGCCCGGGTAATCGTACACTTCGTAATCGGCCAGCACATGCTCGCGCCTGACCTTGGTCTTGACCGCCAGGTCCACCGCGGGCCGTTCAAAGTCGAAGTCCGTGAGCTGGCAATTGCCGGGATGGATTTCGCGTTCCACCCTCCAATGCTTCACATATTCCTGTTCGGGGCGTACCACCCGGTCCGAGTCAATGAATGGCAGGGTATCGCAGCCCGCAGCCGGTTCATGGGCGCTGTAGGCATCGACCAGGACCAGCGTGTGGCGCCCCTCGGCGTGCGTGAAGTAGTAATAGATCCCCTCTTGCTCCATGAGCCGGCTGACAAAGTCAAAATCGGTCTCCCGGTATTGCACGCAGTAGTTCCACTTGTGGTAACTGTCACTCAGGTTGCTCTTGACGTCGGCTACCGAATGATCGTTGAAGACCTGCTTGATGATCTCGGGAACCGTCATCTCCTGGAAGATGCGGCAGTCCGCGGTGCGGGTGAGGAACCATAGCCAGGGGCGCACCATGGCGCGGTAGGAATGATAGCGCCCGTTCATGCCGGATTGCGCAAAACGCGTGACGTAGCCGTTGAAGTGGCGCACGCCTTCGCCCTGCGTTTCCAGCTTTATCGTGACGTTCTTGCCCAGGATCTGGTCGATGTTGATGTCCCCGTGCTCGCTCAACAGGTCCAGATCGAACTCGCTCAGGCGCGACAGCTCTTCACTCGCATGCATGCGGTGGAACAGCAGCACGTCATTCCCCAGCGGCGTTACAATCTCGATTGCCCTGCGCATTCAGCACTCCTTGCCCTGGTTTAGTCAAACCGGTAATCAAAGTCCCCGTCGCGCACGCTGACCGCAATGCTTGCCACCGGCTGCGCCCCCATGCTGCGCGCCAGTAGTTCGGCGCTGATTTTCGGCAGCATGGTATTGCTCAGGATCGCGTCGACCACGCGTGCGCCGCTCTCGAGTTCATTGCAGCGGGCGGCGATCAGCTCCGGCACCGCGCCGTCGTAGGCGAATGCGATCTTGTGCTGTTCCGCGAGCCGCCGGCCGATGCGGTCGAGTTGCAGGCGGATGATATTTCCCAGCATGGCGTCGGACAGCGGCGCATAAGGCACTACGACCAGGCGCCCCAGCAACGCCGCCGGGAACACCTTGAGCAAAGGCTCGCGCAGCGCTTTCGCAATCCCTTCCGGCGCCGGCAGCAGCTCCGGGTCTTTGTATAGCTGCATCAGCAGTTCTGACCCCACGTTGGACGTCAACAGGATCAGCGTGTTCTTGAAATCGATGTGGCGTCCTTCGGCATCTTCCATCCAGCCCTTGTCGAAGACCTGGAAGAAGATCTCGTGCACGTCCGGATGCGCCTTTTCCACCTCGTCCAACAGCACCACGCTGTACGGTTTGCGCCGTACGGCTTCCGTCAGCAGCCCGCCTTCACCGTAGCCGACATAGCCCGGTGGCGAGCCCTTGAGCGTCGACACCGAATGCGGCTCCTGGAACTCGCTCATGTTGATGGTGATGATGTTCTGCTCGCCGCCATAGAGCGCTTCGGCAAGCGCCAAGCCGGTTTCCGTCTTGCCCACGCCGGACGGGCCGCACAGCAGGAAAACGCCAATCGGCCGCTGCGGATTGTCCAGCTTCGCGCGCGAGGTCTGCACCCTGCGCGTAATCGTCTCGAGTGCGTGGCGCTGACCGACGACGCGCCGGTTCAGCGTGTCAGCCAGCGCGAGTACGGCTTCCACCTCATTCTTCACCATGCGCCCAACGGGAATACCAGTCCAGTCCGCGACCACCGACGCCACGGCCTGTGCATCCACAGCGGGCAGGATGAGCGGGGTTTCGCCCTGCAGCCCAGCCAATTGCCGTTGCAGTCCATGCAGTTTATCCAGCGCAGCTGCACGCGCATCGTCGTCCGCGCCCGCATCCCCCTGCTCTCTATCCAGCGGCAGGCCTGAGGCCCGCAACTCGCGCCGCAAGCCAAGGATCTGCTCCACCAGGTCTTTTTCCTGGTGCCAGCGGGTTTCCAGGGTGTCCAGGCGGCCGCGCTCCTCTCTCGCTTGCTGCTCCGCGGCCCTGCGCCGTTCAGAGGTGTCGAGTCCAATCGCCTCTTCGCGGCCGATGATTTCCAATTCCGTTTCGAGCGCCTCGATACGCCGTTTGCTGTCCTCCACGCCAGCGGGCGTCCCATGCTGGCTGATCGCAACGCGGGCACAACTGGTGTCCAGCAGGCTGATAGCCTTGTCGGGCAGTTGCCGCGACGGGATGTAGCGGCGCGACAGCCGAACGGCGGCATCGATGGCCTCGTCCAGCACCTGGATCCGGTGGTGCTTTTCCAGCGCTCCGGCGAGGCCGCGCACCATCCGGATGGCCTTGTCCTCGTCCGGTTCTTCCACCTGGATCACCTGGAAGCGCCTTGTCAGCGCCGGATCCTTCTCGATGTACTTCTTGTACTCGGCCCAGGTGGTCGCGCCAATAGTACGCAGGGTACCGCGCGCCAATGCCGGCTTTAGCAGGTTGGCTGCATCGCCGGTACCCGCCGCCCCACCGGCGCCGATCAGGGTGTGCGCCTCGTCGATGAAAAGGATGATCGGTTTGAGCGAAGCCTGTACTTCGTCGATCACCTGGCGCAGCCGGTTCTCAAATTCGCCTTTCATGCTGGCGCCGGCCTGCAGCAGGCCAATATCGAGCATCAGCAGGGAAACGTCGCGCAAGGGCGGTGGCACGTCGCCGCTGGCGATACGCGCAGCAAAGCCCTCCACCACAGCGGTCTTGCCGACGCCAGCCTCGCCGGTCAGGATGGGATTGTTCTGGCGGCGGCGCATCAGGATATCGACAATCTGCCGCACTTCTTCGTCGCGCCCCGTGACCGGGTCGATCTCTCCCTTGCGGGCGCGTTCCGTCAAGTCCACCGCAAAACGCTGCAGGGCTTCCTGCTTGCCCAGTTGCGCCGGCGCCATTGCCCCGCTGGCCTGGCCCGGTACGGCCCCAAGGCCGCTGCCGTCGGTGGCACGCAAGTGTTCCTCAGGCGAGCCCGCAACGATGGCGCCGAAGTTGTCGGCCAGCGTCTCGGGCTTGATGCGCTCGAACTGGGCCGATATCCGCAGCAGGACGTTACGCAACGAAGGCGTTTTCAGCATGCCTACCACCAGGTGGCCGCTGCGCACCTGCGCTTCGCCGAACATCAGGGTTGCATAGACCCAGGCCCGCTCGACCGCATTTTCAATATGCACGGACAAGTCCGAGATTGAGCTCGATCCGCGCGGCAGCTGGTCCAGCGCCGCCGTGATGTCCGCAGCAAGGCGCGAAGCATCCAGTTCGAAATGGCGTGCAATGCGGTGCCAGTCCGAGTCCTGCTCCTGCAGGATCTGCTGTACCCAGTGTTCCAGCTCCACATAGGGATTGCCGCGCAGCTTGCACAGCACCGTCGCCCCCTCGATGGCCTTGTAGGCCAGGCTGTTCAGCTTCCCGAACAGCGCAATCCGGCTGATTTCACCCATGATGATTTCCTTTTGCCGTTAGCGCGGCCTGCAGCCGCTCCGCGTCCAGGACCAGGTCCCGCGCGTCATCCGTTCTTGCCCGGGTGCCGACCCAGGTGCTCCAGCCCAGGCGCTGGAACTTGCCCAGCCGCGCGGGCGGAACCTGTTCGCGTTTCAATACCAGCCGGACGTCCCACTCAAGCTCGAAGCACAGGTACTGGCGCACCCAGGCCACCAGTTTGGCCAGCGCCCGGCCTCCCGGCAGGAATTCCTCCAGCTGGCGCAGTTCGAGCGGGCCAAGACAGAGCCGGAACTTGTGCTGCCGGTCCCATACCCTGCGCCCCAGTACCGCCCCCTGACCGAGTCCTTGCTGCGGCTGGCCTGCAAGCCGCGTGCGGTCGTCGTCCGCAAGCGTCATCCAGTGCCCGACAAAAGGCTCCAGGCTCACCGGCAGCCGGAAATAGCCGCTCAGGAGGGCCACCAGGCCATCGCTGTTGCGCACCTGGCGCGAGAGCAAGCCCGAGTAGAACAGCTTGGCGCAATCCTGCACAGCGTCGCGTTCGCGCAGCCCGGCATCGCCCAGGCCGCACAGCGCCCCGACATAAATCGAGAAACGGTCGTCCTTTGGGCGGTCCAGGCTGACGGTTGGCTGGGCCTGCGCCCACGCGCGGTAGAACATCGCCAGGAAACGATGGTGGAACAGGTCCAGGAAGCGCGTGAGAGCGAGGTCGCCGGCATGCTGCGTGCGGCTGCGCGCAAATTCGGTCAGGTGCAGCGGCAATGGCCCATTGGGGCCGAGCAAACCAAAGAAGCGTACTTCCAGGCGCGGTATCGACGAGCCTTCCGGCACCTTGAAGGACGACAGCGTGGCCGGCGCAAAATCCATGGCTGCTTCCTGCGCCAGGCGCAAGGCTTCGTCGGCGGGCCTCAGCGCCTGTCCAATGCGAGGCAACTGCGGAAACAGGCATTCGATGCGGCGTAAGGCCTGGTAGAAATCGTGCCGGTACGGCTCCGTCTCCAGGGCATGGAAGTAAGTCAGATGATCAAGCCGGTCCCGCATCTGGGCTCCCAATGCATGATCTCACCCCGGCTGCCTGAACGCAGCACAGTTTCGGTGAAGGAGTTGATGGACACGTAACGGGCGAAAAATTCCTCCATCACGCTGCCAAACAGGAAGGCGCTGCCGCCCTGGAAGCCCATTTCATCGACTTCCAGCTCAATGCGCAAGCCACGGCCGAACGAAATCGGTCCTGCCCCCTTCAGGCGGCGCACCACCGGCGCCGCGCTGACCGAGCTCAGTGCATCGATCTGCCGCTGCATGCCGCCACCCATGCTGCTCGCATACAAGGCCAGCATCTGGCGCAGGGCCTGGGCTCCTTCGCCCCCTTCGGTGTTCAACAAGGACAGGTAGTTGAGAGACAAATGGCTGATGAAACGCCAGGCTGCTGCGCCTTCCCACAGCGGAGAATGCGGTTGCGAGGGCCCCTTGATGCAACGGATGCCTGCGACAGGAGCTGCATGGTCGAGCACAAAGTCGCCCGTACCCGTCCCTAAGGGCATATGCAAAGGCAGGTCGCGGTTGGTGCACAAGGTGGTGATGGAGAGCTGGCGCAAGTCGTGACGGTATGGTGCCTCGTCCGGGTCGACCAGCGAGATAAACACTTCGCTGCCGACGTAGCTGGAACGGAAACCATTCCTCTTTTGCGACTCCGACAACAGCCTCGGTTCGCGCTGGGTGGTGAAATAGGCAGCGTGGCCCTGCGCTTCGGCATGGTAGGCCGCATAAAATGGGACGAAGCTCCGTTCACTGTCGCTGCCGACGCCATGCCCTGTCACGCTGGTCACTTCGTACACTTCGTAATCCATGGGGCGCGTGCGGTCGGGCACGACATGGCAGTCATGGCTGCCGTCACCCAGGTGGATCCGGTCGGCGCGCTTGGGGAACAAGTTGATGGCCGGCGCGCAGAACAGCGAGAAGTTGGATGCATCGACCACGCTCTCCAGGCCTGGATCGCCGCGTTCGAATAGCAGCACCACTTCGAGTTCGTCGCCCGCACAGCGGCGCACCGCCGGGCCCAGGCCTTGCAGGTCGATGAACAGGAAGCGCTGCGGGAAAGCAAAGTATTCCTGCAGCAGCCGGTAGCCCTGGAAGGAGCGCAAGGTTGAAGGCAGCAGCGCCTGGCCATCGCCGTAGCCAAGCGGCTGCACGTTGGCGGCCGGCAGGAACTGATGCCAGGGCCATGGGCGGCCTGCAGGCGCCACCAGCATGCCTGCACAGGCGCCCAGGCACAGCTCATGCAGTTTGCAGGCAATCTCGTCGCTGCCCGACAGGAACAGCGGCAAACGCTCAAGCCGCAACTGCTGGAATTGCAGGCCGGCCGTAGTCTTCAGCCGCAGCCGTACCCCGCCCTTGATACGCTGCGCCAGCGGCAAGGACGTCAATGGCAAGTCCGGCGCAAAGGAAAAATACTCCGCTGACGAAATCTCCAAGGGCCACAGGGCTACGTCCTGCGCAGTACGGAACTCGCAGGCGACACTGTCTCCCCTGCACGGTGCGCTGCGCAGAATGCTGTCGCGCGGAATCGCCAGCCCCTGGGCCAGGTTGGTGTCGTCCGGCTGCGGGCGGAACTGGGCAATCAGCATCGATGGCGTCGGTGCCAGGAAATTCGGATAGACAATTTCCTGCAAGCGCCGGGTGAAACGCGGGAATTCCGCATCCAGCTTGAGTTGCACCCGGGCTGCCATGAAGCCTACGCCTTCGAGCAGCCGCTCGACATACGGGTCGCTCACGTCAATGCCGTCCATGCCAAGCCTGCCGGCGATCTTGGGGAACTGGCGTGAGAACTCAGCCCCCATTTCGCGCAGGTGCTGCAATTCCTGGTTGTAGTAGCGCAGCAGCCGAGGATCCATGTCAGCCACCCTTGCCCAGGTCCAGCAACTGCACCACCCCCGTTTCGAGGTCGACTTCCGTGCGCAGGCAAAGCTCAAGCGGGACAGGATGCGACCACAGGTCGCCGCGTATCTCGATACGCACAATATTATGCTGGTCCAGCATCGAATCGGTTTCCAGCGCGCGCACCTGTAGCGAGGACGGAACGATGCGCGGCTCGAAATCCAGGATCGCCTGCATGATGCCGCGTTCCACCCCCATCAAATCCAGCGTGGAAGCCGTCTCGCCCGCCATTGCGGGCAGGCCGAAGTTGAGCACGGACCGCTGTACATGCTGGTATCCCTGCAATCCGGCGCCCACGCCGGGGCGGGCGCAGTTGAACAACCACGCGAGGTCGCGCAGCACCGCAGCGCGCAGGCGCTCCTTGCCAAGAATACGTCCGGAATTCGCTTCGTGCTTCTCGTCCGGCGCCTCGTCGATCAGGCGGTCCAGCAGCGCCGGCTGCAGCCGCTCCAGCGGGGTGAGTTCGGCCATGTGCTATCCCATCCCGCCGTTACTGCCTGAAGTGCCCGGCGCGCCGATTATGATGCGCCGGATATCCATCAGCGGCAGATCGCCCGCATCGGTGGCGAGCATGCGTTGGCCCAGGCCATGGAATAAGCCAGGCGACACCTGGCGCCAGTCCGTCATGCGGCCCAGGAGCACCCCACTGTCGCTGCTCGATTCGGAGCCTGGGTAGCGGGCCGGGATAAGGCCGACCGCTTCGCCGCCGTTGCTGAAGGTGAAATGGGCGGGCATCCACACCACATCGCGCAAATCTTCCGGCGCTTCCAGCACAATCTCGCTGAGGTGGCAGAAAGGCACCCAGTAGTACTTGCCGTTGATGATCGCTTCCATTACAGGTCCAAGGCGCTGGTCGGCGTCGGCGATCCATGTAAACGGCTGGCCATCGACCGAACCGGCGCTGGTGGGAGCACGCTCGAAAGCCATCTCACGCAGCTGCTCCGCCTGTTCGGCCTGGCCGCGCCCCCACTGCAACAGGGACTCGACCAGCAGGGCCAGCCACTCGTCGGGCTGGCCGAAGACCATGGGTGCCGAACTTCCCGAGAACACGCGCGCACGCTGGGCTTCGCAGCGGATCGCGTCGCCATACATCTGCGCCATGGGCAGGGCCGAGGCATCGAGTTCCGCTGCCACGCCCAACTGCACCTGCGCCCGCTCCCATTGGCCCAGGACCAGCAGCAGCTGGAACAGGAAGATGCGCAGCTTTGCGTCCCCCGGGTTAAGACGCACCGATTCCTGCAACAGATGCAGGGCCCTGGCAGGATCGCCGTTGCGCAGGCTATGCTCGGCTTCGTGGGCATCCCTCATGACTGGCCCTCGTAGATGTCCATTTCGAACGATGTTGCGCCACGATAGGCGCCATCGGCGCCCTGCGGCTTGTACTCGATCACCAGCTTGCTGAACGCAATGCTCACCTCCTCTGTCAATTCGGCGAACTCGCCAGGCGGGCTTGACCGCAGGCTGATGGCCGCTATGCGGGCTTTGGCCATCGAAATGGTGAAATACTCCACCGGTTCGCTGCCGCCAGCCTTGCGCACGGTGAGCACGGCTTCCTTCAGGACTTCATTGGCGCGCAGCGCGGCCATCAAGGCGGTGCTGGCCCGGTCCACGCGCTTGCCGACTTTCAGCTCGCGTACCGCGGTCTTGGCAGCTGCCTGGCCGTGCAGGTAATTTCCTTCCATGCCCCAGGACCAGGCCAGCACGTCGATTTCATCCTTGTGCAACGCATCCTGTGCTTCGCCCTTGATGGCACCCTGCCTGGTGCCATCAATTTTCAGGAACATATCCCCTTGCGCCATCTGCGTCCCGTTCCCGTCTAAGCCTTGACGTTCTTGGCGATATGCCAGGCGGCTTCCACTGCTGCCTCGCCCGCGCCGTCCGATTTCTGCGGCGTGTATTCCACCTTGAATTCGGCGAAGTTCAGCCTGATGTTCTCGGTCAGGCGGTCTTCGCCGCCGCTGCCGCCGGTTTCAATCGAGGACACCAGCACTTCCTTCATCGTGATCTTGATGTACTCCAGCGGCTTTTCCCCGGCCTTGCGGATCGTCAGCTGCGCTTCCTTGTGATGCTTGCCGTTGCAGGCGGCCATGATCAGGTTGGGCGAAGACTTGTCCACGAACTTGGTCAGGTTCAGGTCTTGCACGTTGACCTTGCCCGCGCCACCGCCGCCGCCCGTATGCATGGTTCCCGACTGGCTCAAGCCCCAGGTCCAGGCCAGCACATCGATCTCGTCCTTATGCTTGTCGTCCCGCGACTCGCCCTTGATATCGTCCAGCTTCAAAAACATATCGACAGCCATGGCCATTCTCCTTGAATAAGTGAGCTTCGTTCAGTGCAATGTGTGTTCACGCCGCCTTTGCCGACGGTAGCTTGGATACCAGGCTGAGCGACACGGTCAAACCCTCCAGCTGGAAATGCGGGCGCAGCGAAAACTTCGACGTGTAGTAGCCGGGGTTGCCTTCCACCTCCTCCACTACCACTTCGGCAGCAGCGAGCGGCTTGCGCGCCTTGGTGGACTCCGACGAGTGCGCCGGGTCGCCGTCGACGTAGTTCATGATCCAGTCCTGCAGCCAGCGCTGCATGTCTTCACGCTCTTTGAACGTGCCGATCTTGTCGCGCACAATGCACTTGAGGTAATGCGCGAAGCGGCAGCAGGCAAACAGGTAGGGCAAGCGCGCCGCCAGGTTGGCATTGGCGGTGGCGTCCGGATCGTCGTACTCGAAAGGCTTTTGCAGCGACTGGGCGCCGATGAAGGCGGCGAAATCGGAGTTCTTGCGGTGAACCAGGGGCATGAAGCCATTCTTGGCCAACTCGGCTTCGCGCCGGTCGCTGATTGCAATTTCGGTGGGGCATTTCATATCGACCCCGCCGTCATCGGTCGGGAAGGTATGGGCGGGCAGGCCTTCCACCGCACCGCCAGCTTCAATGCCGCGGATGCGTGAACACCAGCCGTACATCTTGAACGAACGGTTGATGTTGACCGCCATGGCATAGGCTGCGTTGGTCCATGTGTATTTGCTGTGGTCGGCGGCACCGGTATCTTCCTCGAAGTCGAATTCTTCGACAGGGGAAGTCTTTGCACCGTACGGAAGGCGTGACAGAAAGCGCGGCATGGCCAGACCGATGTAGCGCGCATCTTCCGATTCGCGCAAGGAGCGCCAGGCAGCATACTCCGGCGTCGTGAAGATCTTCGTGAGGTCGCGCGGGTTGGCGAGCTCCTGCCAGGAGTCCATCTGCATCACGGTTGGCGACGCCCCCGCAATGAATGGCGCATGCGCGGCGGCCGACACCTTCGCCATTTCGCCCAGGAGCTCGACATCGGGCGGGCTGTGGTCGAAGGCGAAATCGCCCACCAGGCAGCCGAACGGCTCCCCGCCGAACACGCCGTATTCTTCCTCATAGACTTTCTTGAACAAGGGACTCTGGTCCCACTTCGTTCCCTTGAAGCGCTTCAGCGTCTTGCCGAACTCCGCCTTGGAAATGTTCATGACGCGGATCTTCAGCATCTCGTCCGTTTCAGTATTATTGATCAGGTAGTGCAGTCCGCGCCAGGTCCCTTCCAGCTTCTGGAAGTCAGGGTGGTGCATGACCAGGTTGATCTGCTCGGTGAGTTTCTGGTCGAGTGCCGCGACGATGGCTTCGATCGATTTCAGTACATCGCTGCCGATCAGCGGCGTCTGGGCCAGGGCCTGCTCCGCCAGCGTGCGGACAGCCTGTTCGACCGCGGACTTGGCCTCATCGCTTTTCGGCTTGAACTCCCTTTGCAGCAGTGAGGCGAACTCGTTCTCCGCCAATGCGACGCTTTCGCTCTTCTCGGCAATCAGTTCGGTTTCAGACATTTCCATAGCTCCGGTAAATGATGGCGCGGTTGATGGGAGGCTCAGTTGGCAGCATCTGCGGCCGGCTTGGCGCTCGTGGCCAGCGATTTCAGCAGGGCCGGGTCGTTCAGCACCTTGGCGATCAGCTCCTCGGCACCGGACTTGCCATCCATATAGGTCATCAGGTTCGACAGTTGCTGGCGTGCTTCGAGCAGCTTGTTAAGCGCCTCGTTCTTGCGCGCCACTGCGCCCGGCGAAAAGTCGTCCATGTTTTCAAAGCTGATGTCCACGCTGATATTGCCCTCGCCCGTCAGGGTGTTCGGCACCTGAAAGGCGACGCGCGGCTTGATAGCCTTCATCCGGCTGTTGAAATTGTCCACGTCGATGTCCAGGAACTTCCGTTCGTCCACCGGCGGCAGTGGCTCGACCGGCTTCCCCGACAGGTCTGCCAGGACTCCCATCACGAACGGCAGCTGGATTTTCTTCTCTGCCCCATACAGTTCCACGTCGTACTCGATCTGCACGCGTGGGGCGCGGTTACGGGCGATGAACTTCTGACTGCTGTCTTTTGCCATGACTTGCTCCTACATGAAAGGCTTGAACACTGAGCGTCCGCAAAAGAGAACCGCTCTCCCCTTGTCAAATCCCGCCGGAAGCCCTGCCATCTCCGGTCAAGTCTTCTTTACACCTGCTATGTCCTGGATGCGCCCCAGGCTGTCGGGCGCCAGGTCCTGGATGATTTCAACAAAACTCTTATTCATCAGCCGCTGCGCACGGCGGATCAGCAACGGCGCAGGATTTCCCGGTTCCGTCCTTTCGAAAAACAGGCAGATATTTTCGAGCTGGCGAATGGCGTCTTCGCGATCGCGGATTTCACCCGGAACAGCAGCTTCCACTTCGGCAGCTGCATCGCCGCCTGGCGCCGCAACGCCCATGGCATCCTCGTAAGCCTGCACCACGGCCTGCAGGATCTCCTGCAATCCGCTAAGGTCGATCGCCTGGCCGTAGCCAAGTTTCGCGGCCAGGAGAGAACGGATTCCTTCGATCGCCTCCAGGCCAGCACGAGCCGCTTCAAAGGTACTCGCATCTTTCGAAGCAGCGACGGTGATCGCTGCCGAGACCTGGGCCATCGGAGGAGTAGGTTCAGCGCCGGCCGGCTTGTATTTTCCAAGCGCGATCAGCAGGTCGCGCACACTGACACGCCCCATGGCACCGGACGGAACGATCAGCGCATTACGCACATCGGCCAGCAGTCCGCTGCCGTCTGCAAGGAAGGCGAGCGTATTCATGCGCACTGCGGGGTCATGCTCGCCTTCGATCTCCAGCCGCGGATGGACTTCGTCCCAATACCGCTCCAGCATGCCGCGAACCAGGAGCAGGCCCATATTCAAACCGATGATGCCTTCAGTACGCACCAGGGCGCGCGTCAGCAAGGCCGCGACCCTCAGGTCTTTGGTGCGGGAAAAGAGATCGAGTGACTTGTTCCTGAGTGCCGACCAGTCCGGCGGTTCTGCGGGAACCACCATGTCGCCAAGCCTTTGTTCTGCCTTGCCACCTGCAATGCGCTCAAGCTCTTGATACAAGGGATCGTATTCGAGATAGGGTCCGCATGGAGGATGTTCGGAGACCTCGGCCAGCAACTCATTCATATCAAGCACGCAGCAACCCTCCACGTTGGAATGATACTTTTCCGTTGAACTGAAACTTTCAATACGGACTTTACCTAAGCCAGATTCCTGGAGAATCCGATGCGCAAAAAGCGTGGCGGCTTCTGCAATTTTATCTCCCAAATATCATTCAAATCTCTCGCTTTGTCACCTTTATGAAGATGGAATTTCCGTCCGAAAAATATACTTCCCGCTTTGCATACGGCCTGATATACCGGGCGCGCTTTCCGCGTGACGTTTCAATTATTCCTGCACTTGGCGCGCGACTAATCGTTATACTTCTGCATAAGACGTATGAGCAATTCGTCAGCATGCCCGATACGTAAAGGCTCCCTTCCAAACCAGGACCAACATGACCGACCAGTCTTTCAGCGACGACGACCAGACGGTTCTCAGACCCGGCCGGGTCTCGCCACATGCACTCGCTCCAGGCACGATGCTTGCCGAGTTCGAAATCAAGGGTGTGGTAGGCCAAGGCGGCTTCGGCATCGTCTATCGAGCTTATGACCACTCGCTCGGCCGCGAAGTCGCTGTGAAGGAATACATGCCCGTGTCGTTCGCAGGCAGGCAAGACAACACCCATGTCACGATCCTGTCCGAGCACTATGCTGAGGCATTCAGGGTCGGCCTCCAGAGTTTCGTCAAGGAAGCGCAGCTGCTTGCCAAGTTCGATCATCCTTCGCTGGTCAAGGTGTACCGCTTTTGGGAAGACAATGGCACCGGCTACATGGCGATGCCCTTCTATGACGCCCCTACCCTGAAGCAGCTGCTCAAACTGGAACGCGCCGCCTTCGTCGAAGAGGCATGGCTGAAGAACTTCCTTGCCCAGATCCTGGATGCACTGCAGGTGCTGCACGATAAACGCTGCTACCACCGCGACATCGCTCCGGACAACATCCTGATGATCGATGGCCGCACCCCGCTGCTGCTGGATTTT
Source organism: Pseudoduganella sp. (assembly GCA_039593775.1). Lineage (GTDB taxonomy): Bacteria > Pseudomonadota > Gammaproteobacteria > Burkholderiales > Burkholderiaceae_D > Rugamonas. The sequence goes on along the minus strand of JBCNOP010000031.1, from coordinate 4,116 downwards.
GGCGCCGCCCGCCACGTCATTGGCGACGTGACGCAAACGCTGACCGTCATCCTCAAGCCAGGCTATGCCCCGATCGAACAGTATGGGGACATGAACCATATCAGCCACGGCCCGTGGACCGACCTGTATGCCCTGGCTTCGGTGGCGTATTACATCATCACCGAATCGGTGCCGCCGGCAGCGATGTCTCGCCTTTTATCCGACTCCATGGTGCCGCTGGCCGTCAGCGCCAAAGATCGCTACAGCCCACAATTCCTGGGCGCGCTCGATGCTGCGCTGAACCTGCGGCCGGAGCATCGCCCGCAAACTGTCAGCGAGTTCCGAACCATGCTGGGCCTGGAGCCATCACCGGCCCCGGCTCCGATTGCAGTACCGTTTGCCCGCACACAGGACGTATTGGTGCACACTGGCCGCCCGGAGCGCACGTCCGTGAGAATCACGCAATCCGGTACCGGCACGCCGGTCGCCGATCCCGAGGCCACGATGGTAGCTGTGACGCGGCCTGTGACGATGGCCCCGCAATCCGCAAGCCAGGCTGATCCCGCGCAGGAAGACCAGGCCAGTCCGGGATGGCAGCGGGCGGCAAAAATAGCCGGCGCCGCGGCGGTACTTGGGCTTATCGGCGCGGTCTTGTTCTGGCCGTCGAACAAACAACGACCGGCGGCACCGGTTGCGGTCAAGGAGTTGCCGAAGGCTGCGCCGGTCGCAGTACAAAAGCCAGTTGCACCGCCCGCCCCCGAATGCAACCTGAAGTTCGGCGACGGCACGCTGGCCTGCCCTGTCATGGTTGATATTCCGGAAGGGAACTACCGCATGGGTGCCATGCCTGGCGATACGCGCGCTGCCAGCGAGGAATTCGGTGACGTCACAAGGAAGATCGCTGCGTTCAGCCTCGCAGCAAATGAGGTCACAGTGGAGCAGTGGCAGCTCTGTGTCGCCGACGGCGCTTGCCCGGTGGTCAAATCACTGGCCAGCGCCCAGCCCAAGGCGCCTGTGACGCAAGTAAGCTGGGATGGAAGCCAGCAATTCATCAGTTGGCTATCGTCTAAAACCGGCATTAACTACCGGCTGCCTACGGAAGCGGAATGGGAATACGCCGCGCGGGCTGGCAGCACTACCGCATACCCTTGGGGCGACGCGATCGGCCAGGATAATGCCCATTGCGGGCAGTGCGGCAGCCACCTGCCGATCACCGGTCCGGCGCCGGTAGGCAGTTTCAAGGACAGGCGTGGCTTGTACGACATGGTTGGCAACGTTTATGAATGGGTCGACGACTGCTGGTACGGCAGCCACGCCGACGCGCCGACGAAGCGCAGTACCAATGAGAATGCGAGCTGCCGGAAGAAAGTGCAAAAGGGTGGCGCCTACGACTCTGTCGAAGCCGATGTACGTCCTTCTGCGCGCACCTGGGACGACCGCGCCAACTCCGATCCGCGCGTCGGTTTCCGGCTCGCCCGCTAACTTTCATCATCCCTTACAGAAAGGCCCCTGATGAACCGCATGCACCGGCAACTGGCCATTGTCCTGACGGCGGCGCTGGCCGCATGCTCGACCCTGGAACCATCGCCTTCAGCGCCGAAATCGAATGCTCCGGCCGCGAGCGAGCCAGCTCCTTCGCCTGGAGCCTCGCCGCCAGCCGCGCCCGAAGTCAAACCGGAGGCCAGCGCCAGGGAGCTGGAAGAGGAAACCCAGCGCCTGCTTTCCATGCAAAAAAGCTACTTTAATGTCTTCAGGATCGATGAAGCCAGTGCAGGCCTGAAGCCCCGCCAGAATGCGACTGGCGTGTTCGACCTGCAAAGGCAGCCGCGCGGTGACCGCATGCGGCTGACCGTGTCCCAACAACCCAAGCGGCCGGCACGGTTGGCGCTCGGTACGTATACGGTCACCCTGGATACGGTGGTCGACTATATCGAAGTGCAGGTCTGCCAATCCGCCGCCTGTGCCGGCAAACGGCAGCGCATCGTGCGTTCGCTGCCGAAACAAGTCCAGATCCAGATCTCGCCGCAGAACCAGTACTTCGCCGGCAAGGATATCTCGTTGGGGGAATTGACGAATGCCGAAGGGAAGGACAAGAACTACAAGAGCATGTACCAGGATGTCGTCGTCACCGTCAAACGCATCTCGGTGCAGCCTGTGTCCCCGCCTTCCGCTTGATCGCTGGCTTCAGAATGCCGGCACTGCACGCAGCGTCACCATAGCCGCCCTATTCTTCGCTGCAACGGAAACAGCCGGCACGTAGCGCATGAAGTCGTAACGCGGCAGCGCTGGTGTCGAGACGGTTCCGGACAATGCGAACACCGGCACGAACATTCCCTGCACTTCACGCGGGGGCAGCGCGTAGAAGCCCAGCTGGCAGTCGTGGAATTCAACGGTGGCTTCGCCCTGGCGAAGTTGCGCAAAACTTTCGTCGCGCATCAGGATATCCGTCAGGTAGTCTGGCGAAATTGTGGTCGCCTCACCGGATACATCGACTTCGCGCCAGAACCGCAGCACTTCTTCCACGTTGCCGCCATCACCGACGGAAGCCTGTATCTTTGCGCCGGGCCCGAAGAATGGCAGGCCGCTTTCCTTGAACCGCATATTCACCTGGCGAGCTATCGGCCACGTGGTGTCTTCCTTGTCGCCGGCCTTGCGGAACGAATATTCAAGGTCAGTCACCGAATGCACAGCCGCCGACGCATGCATCAGGTCGAACTCGCGCAACTTTGCCATCGCGCATTCAACAGCACCTTTTTCGTCCGGCAGCCTGGGCTGGAATTCCGATTCGCTTTTCTGGCCTGGCCGGGTATTCCAGCGCACAGAGCCCGTCGCGACAAAGTACTCGAGCGAAGCCTGGTCGTCGCGGGCGATCAAGCGCGCTCCCATATCCTGCGGCCTGGCGCGCACACCAAAGCGCTCGGCCAATTTGCTGGCGAGCTCGGACGGGGCGCCTTCGATGCTGCGCGGCCGCAAAAGGCACACCGGTTGTTGCGCCGGCATTTTCGGAAAGGTAAACATTTCGTAGTTCATGGCAATCCCCTAGCAAGCACCGCGCAGGTAGTAATGAATGGTTGGAACATGCGGATCAGGCGAGACAAAGCCTTTTCCATGCCAATGGTCGTCGTAAGTGTTGGTTCCGGCAGCGTCGGCGCGAAGGTAGGCCCAACGGAAGTCGGAACCTTCGGTCTCCTGCGCTGCAGCGATCCAGGCATCGCGAACGCGCCAGCCGTTATTGAGGTGGTCCGCAAAATAGCGCCCGCGATTGGTCTCGTCGTGGCAGACCGTATCGAAGCCGAGCATGTAATGCAGGCCCGTGAACGATGGCCCCCAACGGTCAAACACGCCTTCGCGCTGCAAGACCTGGCAGGCATGGAATGCGATCCATTCGAGATCGATGTCGCCCAGGCGTACTTCGTTCGGTGTGGCCTGGCCGCTGTCGATGGTGGTGCCGAAGATCGGGCCCTGCGGATTGCCATGGCCGGCAAAGAAGGCGATGTCTACGTTGTCAGCCCAGGAGCTGTCGGAACCGGACATCGGGCTGCCCGCGCCTTGTTGTTCAAAGTCGCGGTCCCAGGCCAGGTCGTCGCCCCAGGCAAACTGGCGAACCCCATGAAGCGTGTTGTAGAAGCCCTCCGCTGCGGCTCTTGTGTTTGATACATCTGCTGCGCGGCCATTGTATTTCTTGACCCATTCGATTCCTATTCCCATGATCTTTCTCCGTCACTGATTTGAGATGGGGGCGGGAGCACCCTGCCTACGTTTATGTGCTTTGAGCATGCTGGCTACGCAATGTGGCGCGGCTGGCATGTCCAGCACTTTAGGTAAGGGGAACGAAATGCGAATTGGTGCTGGCACCTAGTTTTGAGTACAACTCCCTCCCAAATTTCGAAAGGGGTAGCTACTGATTTGGAAGGTGACGCGTGATCCCAACGCCAGGAACTATTTTTCGATGTTGCCATGTGAAAACTAGTCAAACGTGTGTAAGATCGCCATTGCCGTACAGAAATTGTATCCTCCCGGTGACGCCCCACCTCCGCGCGCCGCATCGCCGTCCAAGGCGACCGAACCCCACAGCCCTGAATCCTGCTGTCCGAGTCTGGCTCCGTTTAATCAAACGCGTTGCCCGATCCGTCTCAT
>JBCNOP010000309.1:0-4858 GCA_039593775.1 Pseudoduganella sp. | reverse complement strand
ATGAACCGGACGGCCACTGCCGAAGACCGCGACGACTTCCTCCGTACGCCATCGAAGTGGCAATTGAACGCCGACGACCGCTCCACGCTGACCGGCCTTTCCGATTTCAGTGCGGCCGTCACCCAGACACCCAAATCAAGCAATCCGCTGAAGGCCTGGGAGCAGGACACTTTCTCCTATGACGTATCGCAGGCAACCAAAGTGGACGGAACCAGCCACGACGACCGCAAGATCGCCCAGTCCCAGCAATCACGCCTTGCCGCCCAGTTCCATACGGACATCGGCAAATCCAGCGCGCCGTGGTTTGATGGGACATTGCAGACCCAGAACTACGAGTACCACCAGATTGACGATAGCGCGCGCAGCAATGTCGCGCTCAACTACCACCAGGGCAAGCTGAAGAAAGCCAGCCTGGAGCAAACGGCCAGCCAGTCCGAGCAAGTGAAGACCATCATCCTGGGCAAGCTGAAGTCGGAAAAATCGATCCCGAGCCAGCAGTCGCTCGTGCGCGACCTGCTCCCATCGCTCACCTCCTATGAACACATCAAAGGCGATGACGCGCTGAACGACAATATGTACCTGCTTAGCTCACCAGGCGAACTCGTCGCGCGCAACGAGCGATTTTAAGCGTCAGGCCACTGGCGGAAAGCGGAAAGCGGCATGCTCGAAAGGCAGTACTTCTTGGGCGATCGCGGCCGCAAGCGACATGCCTCGCTCGCTATTCGCCAGGATCACGAAGCCATCCTTCGAAGTGGTTGACGCCATTGCAAAGGCGCGGAAACCGGGGTTGTTACCCCATTGCCAGATGCAGGCTCCGTTTGTGCCACGCTCGATCCCCCAGCCAAGTCCCCAGGCCAGCCCAAGCGGCTTGCTTACCTCGACTGGCTTGGCAAGCACCATCTGCACCATGGCATCGCCTGCCAGGAAGGCGGACATGAAGCGGGCATAATCAGTCGCCGTGGTGTAAAGGGTCGAAGCAGCCAGGCCGCTTTGAAAACGGGCTCGCCGCGAGAGGCCAAAGACCATCCTGCCCGCGACGGCGCGCTGATCGAATGCGCCGCGCCAGACCAGGCTCGTATCGCTCATTCCCAGCGGCCCAAAAATATCCCGGTCCAGATAGGCGGCGAGCTCCGTCCGGGTGACGGCCTCGATAACGGACTGCAATAGCAGGTAGCCTTCGCCGGAATAGCTCCACCCTTGCCCCGGCTCCGAAATGAAGGCCAGCGGTTTGCTTGACCAGTTCGGGAAACCGGAACTATGGTTCAACAACTGGGCCACGGTGATCTGCTCCAGTATCTTCGCCGGAACAAGATCGAAGGAATCACGCACTGATCGCCGCAAGGGATCGTGAAAATGCCGATAGCCGCCGGCAAGGTAATGCGACACTGGCGCAGCCAGCTCAAGCCGGCCAGCCTGCACCATCTTCAGCGCAGCAAACGCAACTACCGGCTTGGTCAGCGATGCGGCCTGGAAGATTGCGTCTGTTGCGCCTGTCACGGCCTGCGTTGCTACCGGTTGTCCGGAGCGCAGAACCGCATACGTGGCGGCACTGACGTTGAGTGACCTGGCAAAGTCCTCCAGGGAGGCATTGCGCCGCGGCTCAATGCCGCTAGCGCATGAAGCAAGAAGCGGGACGCCCGCACCTGCCATTAAGAATCTGCGTCGGTCCATTCTCTGGTTTACTGGATATGAATGTCTTGACGGATGTCCTTGATCACCCTGCCACGTAGTTTCATCGCGCGCCCTTCGCTAAAGACGAGCGCCAAGTATTGCGTATTAAGCAATCATTGTAAATTAAACAAAACTTAAGGGTCTGGCCGATAGTGCGCCAGGATCGATTGGATTGTGCCACGTACCTTTAGTGTGGCAATTGCCTGATTCAGCTCCCGGATGCCGAGCTTGCCTTGCGCAGGAACTGCACAGTAGGTATCGAAGTCCGTTATCTTCAGGTAATGGGAAGCCAGGCGCGCGCGTTCAGGATGTACTTTGCGCTGGTAGTCGAAATAGATGCGGTTTGTGAAAATGAGATCGAAGCGCCTGAGCAATAGCTTATCCAGGTTCTGGCTATCGTTCGCAGCATTGTCACGCACAATTGGCGGCTGCAAGTGTTCAACTTCCGGGTACCGGTAGCCCCGAACCGTGCCGATCCTCAGGCCCGCTATCGCGTTCAAGGAGCCGGGCACAGGTGTCTCGCGCCGCATGGCGACGATCATCCGGTTCGAAATAATCGCCTCAGACCAGAGGAAGGTCTGGTTATCGAGCCATTCCGGCCGCAGGTCGCATAGCAGATCGGCGTGGCCGCGCAGCAGCGCTCCTTCCACCCTGGTTCGCGGCAGGATCAGGTACCTTGGCTTGAGGTGCAGCAGCGCACCCAACTTGTCCCCGAATTCCTTGAGTATCCCTCCCTTTAACTGTTCGTCGCGGATGTCGGTCATTGGCATGCCGCTGCCGCTGGAGATAGCCATTACCAGCTCTGATGCGATTGCAATCTTTGAAGTTAAGAGGAAGGCGAGCAGCAAATGGCGCATGAAGGACATCGTGAACCCGGGGTTTCGTTTTTCCTGATGATAGCGCCAATGTGCCTGCGTTTAAGCGCAGCAGGCAACCCAGAACAAAAAAAGCCCCCGAAGCAGCGGGGGCTTGGCGCAGGCACGGAACCGGGTCCAGCCTGCTCGTAACCAGTAATTACAAATTTGACTGCACGATGGTCGCCCCAGTCAGCTTGTCGCGGACAGTGACACTACGGGCGCCGAGTGAACGGCCATCGGCATACAGCGGTACCACCAGACGCCAGTCAAGGGTTCCCGTTTCATCGACCCATTGATAACCAGAGTTCGACCTCGGATACGCCTCGGCTTCGCGGCGGGCCGGGCTGTCGACGTAGAAGATGCGGCGCGTTTCACCTTCAATCACCACTTCCCACATGCCGCCCTCGCGGGCAAAGACTTTGGGTGCATAGCCTGCAACGCGCTTCACCGATTCGACCCGGGCCGTACGGACTTCACCCTTTACGACATCAAGCTTGACCGCCAGGACGGCAACCTGCTGCTGTCCTGCCGGTGCTGCGGCCGGCTTGGCTGCTTCTACACGGGCGGCGCTCCGCAGCTCCCTCACACGCTCAGCGTCCTGCTGTTGGGCCCGGGCGTGGGTAAGGCCTGCTCCGCAAATCACGATGGCAAGAAACGTCTTCTTCATGATGTTCTCCTCTCACTCAAGGGTGCCATGGTGGCGGGACCGTATAGCTCCAGTGAGCTGGCGCAAAGGCAGCAGGCTGCGTAATGGTCGGGGAGCCGGACAGGCCCTGATAAGCCGCTCGCATCACCGCCCAATCGGCCGGCCCCGCCTCCCATACTTCATCGCCCGCATTGCGCATGATCAGGTTGTCCGTGATATTGCCCTGCGATCGCCACCAAACCGAACCATTCCTGCTGGAAGTGATCGACTGGCAATTGCGCCAGCCGGCATTGGCGCCGTCGCCGTTGCAGGCTGCCTGCGAGCTGTACATCACAGGCGGCTTTACGAAATAGCCGCCGTCGCAGCAGTATTCGTCGGGCAGGCCAAACAGGCCATGGCCGGTTTCATGGACGATGGTGCGATAGCTGGTAGGCTCGGCTGTCGCCCGGCCGCCGCCGCCGCAGTCGCGCAATTCATTGCGGTGAATGAGCACGATCTGGTCGGCGAAAACGCCGTCTGAGTCGACCTGCGATGGCCAGGTAACGATGGGGCAGCGGAACTGTCCACCCGGCCCTGGCGCTTGTTCGACAACCGAGCCGGTAGCGGTCATGTAGAAATAGTTGTACACGCCCCAGGCGTTGAAGTATGCACGATTCTGCCAGTAGCCATTTTCGATCACGTTGGCCAGATCATTGACGAAAGCCTGGCGGTTTGCCAGGACACTCATATCGCCGTACGAAGTGTCCGGGACGAAGAGCACGTTAAATGCACGGTCCCGGTCACTTTGCACGACATACATTTCGAAGACCGAACTGCCGGACACCGGCGTATCGTCATTATGGACGGTGCGCGTGATCTGGCAACCCGCGAGTAGCGCAGCCACAAGCGCCGCGACAACCGCACCCAGCAGATTGAAACGATGTAAAAAGAATTGCCCTGTCATGATGAGCTCCCTTGTTTTGTTGACCCGGATGTTCAGCAGTTGCGCTGCCACCTTGCGATGAACTTTAAGGACATGCAGGGATGAAGAAATTGGTACTGCCACCTAAATTTAAGCGACCCTGGCACCCAGATTTGCATTGAGCCCATCGTTAAATAGTCGCTCCGATTACCGACGAATCGACGCCATGATCGGCCGCAGCACAGTATAAGATTTGCATCACTCGCACTACCCCTTAACGTAGCCGTTCTTTGAGAAAGGATAGATCTTGAAACTGATGCCCTCCAACCTGGCGCGCCACTTCACCGCCGCTGCATTCTGCCTGTCTTCGTTTGCTATTGCCGCTCCTGCGTCGGCCAGCCCTGACTGGGCAATCGATGTCGCCGGAGGCGAAGATCATCCATTAATCCAGCGTTTTAACAATTCATGGATGATGGCGTACAAGAAAATTGGATTCGACCAGACGACCTTTCCAGGCAAACTGGGATTGGACAGCCACAATGAGTTCATTAATCCAATTACGGTGGAAGGCCAGATTACCCGCATGGTCTACTTCGCACCGCTCGGCAAAACACCTCTGGAGGTGCACCGCAACTATGAACAGGCCCTGAAGGCAGCCGGCTTCAAAGCCGTGATCAGCTGCACGCCGCGCGACAAAGGATGCGAACACATGCGCTACGGCTTTGACGATCATTACAGCAGCATGAAGGAAGCCGATTTCCGCGCCAATCGGGCGCGCCATCC
>JBCNOP010000308.1:0-4866 GCA_039593775.1 Pseudoduganella sp. | reverse complement strand
ATACGTGCGACCGGTGCGCCCAGGCTAATGTTGTTACCGCCGCGCAGGCGCCAGTCACGGTTGTCCCAGTCGTAGGTGTCACGATCCGCCACTTTGATCGCTTCCTGACGGCGATATTCAGCGGTGATGAAGGCGTTGTAGCCGTCGCTGTCCAAGTCACCGAAGCCGGTGCCGAACGATGCACGGGTGGTCTTGCCGCCGCCGTGCTCGGTGTTGCCGGCTTCAGCATTGATGCGGGTGCCGGTAATGCTCTTTTTCAGGACGATGTTCACCACGCCGGCGATAGCGTCGGAACCGTAGGTCGCCGATGCGCCGCTCTTCAGGACGTCGATGTGATCGATAGCGTCAAATGGGATCGACGACACGTCGACGAAGGAGCGCTGCGAGTCATCCGACAATGGGTATGGAGCAACACGGTGACCGTCAACCAGCACCAGGGTCGCGCCGACAGTCAGGCCGCGCAGGGAGATACCGCTAGCGCCGTTGGCGAACGCGCCGGAGAAGCCGGTACCCAGGGTACCTGCGCCGTTGGCGGCCAGGTCGGTCAGCAGTTCTGCGACCGAAGTCTTGCCACTACGCTGGATGTCTTGAGCGGTCAGCACTTGAACCGGGGCAGCGGTTTCAGTGTCGGTACGGCTGATCAAGGAGCCGGTCACCACCACACGCTGGACGTTTTCACCAGACTGCTGCTGCGCCATGGCTGGCATGGCAGCCAGAACGGCTGCGCCGCCGAAGGCCACAGCCAGCGAACGAACAAGAATCGTCTTTTTCAACATTTTGGTTCCTAAAATATTTGTTTGTCCCGACTAAACCAAAAAAACATTAATCGCTTTTTGGGCGATGCCGAAGTCAATTTCATTAATTGATTTCAGCGTAGGATAAGACCATAGCCAACTTGTCTATGTCAATAAAACGGCAAGCCATATGACAAAAAACAACAGTGCCAAAGCATTACTAAGTAGGAATACGCAGTTGAGCACCATTGGCGACAGAAGATGGAAAATCGAAGAAATTAGATGAATTTGCAAATGAATGAAACATGCTTCACGTTTAAGTGAATATACTTGCAAATTAATATTTCGGCATTGACGCCAATATTTTCGGCGGCAATTAGACAGCTCACCGAATTAATCGGCCAGCTAATTGAATAATTGCATAAGATAATCAAACTTGCATATATACAAGCTGTGCAATTAATCAACTATTGCACCCTTCCCTTGCAAAGTACAGTAAACGTTTGTATCGACCCGCTGTTGCGTTGCGTGATTACAACCATTGAAAGCAGGTAGAATGTCGCCTTTGGGCCCGTTGCGCGCCCCATCCTGCAGAGAAAGACCATCATGTTGCGACTAAATGAAATCAAGCTCCCTCTCAACCACGAGGAACCGGAACTGGCCCGGGCCATCCTGGCCCGACTGAAGATTTCACCGCAGCAGATGCTGGGCTTTACTGTCTACAAACGCAGCTATGATGCGCGAAAGAAGTCGAACATCTCGCTAATCTACTCAGTCGACGTCGAGACCACGGACGATGCCGGCATCCTGGCCAGGCGCGCCGACGACAAGCACCTGATGGCCTCGCCGGACATGGCTTACAAATTCGTGGCGCATGGCGTCAACGCCGATGGCAAGCAGCCGCGCCCGGTCGTGATCGGCATGGGCCCTTGCGGCCTGTTCGCGGCCCTGATCCTGGCCCAGATGGGCCTGAAACCCATCATCCTCGAGCGCGGCAAGACCGTTCGCGAGCGCACCAAAGATACCTTCGGTTTCTGGCGCAAGCGCGTGCTGAACCCCGAGTCGAACGTGCAATTCGGCGAAGGCGGTGCCGGCACCTTCTCGGACGGCAAGCTGTACAGCCAGATCAGCGACCCCAAGCACTACGGCCGCAAGGTGCTGACCGAATTTGTTAAATCGGGCGCACCCGAAGAAATCATTTACGTCAGCAAGCCGCACATCGGCACGTTCCGCCTGGTCAAGATGGTGGAAAACATGCGCGAGGAAATCACCGCCCTGGGCGGCGAAATCCGTTTCGAACAGCGCGTGACCGACTTTGACATCCGCGAAGAAAACGGCGTGCGCCAGGTGCGCGGCCTGCACCTGGCCAGCGGCGAATACATCGAAACCAACCACGTGGTGCTGGCCATCGGCCACAGCTCGCGCGACACGTTCGAGACCCTGTACGACCGCGGCGTGTACATCGAAGCCAAGCCGTTCTCGATCGGCTTCCGCGTCGAACACCCGCAGTCGCTGATCGACCAGTGCCGCTTCGGCCCGAACGCCGGCCATCCTATCCTCGGCGCGGCCGATTACAAGCTGGTGCACCACGCCAGCAATGGCCGCGCGGTGTACAGCTTCTGCATGTGCCCGGGTGGCACGGTGGTGGCAGCGGCTTCCGAACCGGGCCGCGTGGTCACCAACGGCATGTCGCAGTATTCGCGCGCCGAGCGCAACGCCAACAGCGCCATCGTGGTGTCGATCAGCCCTGAGGAAGACTACCCGGGCCACCCGCTGGCCGGCATCGAACTGCAGCGCCGCCTGGAAGAGAAAGCCTATGTGCTGGGCGGCTCCAACTACAATGCGCCCGGCCAGCTGATGGGCGACTTCGTGGCCGGCCGTGCCTCGAGCGACGTGGGCGCCGTAGTACCGTCCTTCAAGCCAGGCATCACCTGGACCGACCTGGCAACCATCTTGCCCGATTACGCCGTGGTGGCGCTGCGCGAAGCCTTCCCGGCCTTCGACAAGCAGGTCAAAGGCTACTTCAAGCATGACGCCGTGCTGACCGGCCTGGAAACCCGCACCTCGTCCCCGATCCGCATCAAGCGCAATAACGACGACCTGCAAAGCCTGAACACGCGCGGCCTGTTCCCGGCCGGCGAAGGCGCAGGCTATGCCGGCGGCATCCTGTCGGCCGGCGTCGACGGCATCAAGGTAGCGGAAGCGGTTGCGCTGTCTATGCAGGCGGCTGACAAGACTTGACTTCAAACGGCATGCGCAGGTGGAAGCGGCAACCCTGGCCGGGCGTGCTGTGCACTTCCACCGCGCCGCCCATCTGCTGCATGATCGTGTAGACGATATGCATGCCCAATCCTGAACCGCCCTGCCCGCGCTTGGTGGTGAAGAAGGGCTCGAAAATCCGTTCCTGCACGCCGGGCGCCAGTCCCACGCCCTGGTCGATGAAATCCATCTCCAGCCAGCCGTCGGCGGCACCGGCGCGCACCGTCACCGTGCCGCCCTGCCCGTCGGGGTAAGCGTGGCGCGCCGCGTTCATCAGGAGGTTGGACAGCACCTGCGAGAACTTCCCTGGCGGCAGGCGTGGCCGCAACAGATGATCGATATCCACTTCGACCTTGATGCCAGCCTTGCGCAGTTCCGGGCTATGCGCCGACACCACGCCCTGCACATAATCCTTCAGCGCCAGCGTGCTCACGTGCTCGGTGCCCTGGTCCACGGCCAACTGCTTGAAGTTGCCGATCAGGGCCGCCGCCCGATGCAGGTTCTGCTCAATCAGCGCCGCCGCATCGTTCAGGCGCGCAGCCAGGTTGACCAGGTCTGAGCGGCTCACTTTTGGCGCCTCCAGCGCCTGCACCAGCTGCGCCGTGTAGCTGCTCATGGCCGATGCCGCCGTCAGCGCCACGCCCACCGGGGTATTCACTTCATGCGCCACGCCAGCGACCAGCGAGCCCAGTGCTGCCAGTTTCTCCTGCTCCACCAGGCTGGCCTGTGCCGCACGCAAGGCTTCGGTACGGCGCAAGACCTTTTCCTCCAGCAGGTGTTCGCGGTCCTGGTGCTGCAGCTCCGCTGCCGCGCGGGCGGTGAAGATCGACAGCAGCGACAGCGCCAGCAAGCGCTTGTTCTCGTCGATCGGCCTGGTGTCGATGGCCGACAGGATGCCCAGCGTCTTGCCTTCGGTATCGACCATCGGCATGCCGACATAGCTCTCTGCCTGCATGTCCACCAGCAGCGTGTCGAGCGGATAGTCGCGCTGGATGCCGCTGCCGTGGAAGCACATGGTCTGGCAGGTCACGTCCTGGCAAGGCGTGTGCTCAAGGCTGTAATCCATATTCGGCAGGAACTCCTTGCCGCCCCATACCGCCAGCGTACGGATGCCTTCCTGTCCATCCGGCATGCGGATCACGCGGCCAGCGATCACGTACGTCACGTCCAGCGCTGCCGCCAGGTCGCGCACCAGCACGCGGAAGAATTCATCACCGCGCGCACGCGCGGTGGAATCGGTAATCGAGCGCAACGCCGCTTCGGCCAGGGTGCGCGCGTCGTTGGCGTCGAATAATTCCATGGCGGGCTCCTAATGCGGTGGATGGCGCCGGTACAGCGCTTGCAGGTCATCCTTATGCTGCAGCAGCAGGCTGGCCAATGCAGGATCGAAACGGCTGCCGCTGCCCTCGCGCACCTCGTCCAGCGCATGCTGCAGCGTATGTGCTGGACGATAGCTGCGCGGACTCACCATGGCGTCGACAAAGTCGGCCAGCGCGGTAATGCGCGCGGCCAGGCTGATGTCGGCCCCGTGCAAGCCTTGCGGGTAGCCCGCGCCATCCCAGCGCTCGTGGTGTTCGTGGGCGATGCGCGCAGCAAGCTGCAGTACTGGCTGCGTCGAGGAGGACAGCATATGCCAGCCGATATCGCTATGCCCTTGCATGCGCGTGCGCTGTTCCGCATCGAGCGGGCCTGGCAGGTTGAGGATTTCATCCGGGATGCCGGCATGGCCGATATCGTGCAATGGCGCCGCCAGGCGCAACTGGCGCACGGCGTTGCTCGGCATGTCGACGGCCGCGCCCAGCATGGCGGCAATCTCCCCCACGCGCTCGACGTGGCCGCCGGAAGCGGCCGAGCGGCTTTCCAGCGCTTCGCC
>JBCNOP010000307.1:0-4918 GCA_039593775.1 Pseudoduganella sp. | reverse complement strand
CTTGTTGGCCGCACCATTCCGGGGGCGCCGATCGCTGAAAGCACTGCCGCGCCAGTGGCCGCAGCCTATCCGCCGCTGGCAGGCGTCGACTGGCAATACGCACTGGCACGCGCCGAGCGCGACCCCGCCATTCTTGCCAAGCGCATGCGCAGCTTCTGCACCGAATATGGCGACGGCCCGGCCTTGCTGGCTGCCGCACTGGCCGATGGCGACTGGGCCCAGGTCGAGCGCCTGGCCCACAACCTCAAGTCCAGCGCCACCTACCTAGGCGCCCTCGGGCTGGCACAGCTTTCCGACATCGTCGAAGCCGGCATCCGCGATGGCCGCCCGGAGCGCTGTGCGCGCGAGGCTGCGGACATGGCCAAGTCGCTTGGCATCATCCTGGCCGGCTTTGCCAATGCGCTGCAGCCGTCGGCCGAGGCCGGCGAAAGCCAGGGCGCCGATTTTGGCCGCCTGCTGCGAGAACTCGATGGCTACCTGAGGGCCGACGACGCCCGTTCGGAAGATTCGCTGACCGAACTGAGCGCGCTGCTGGCCGGTTCCGGCCATGCAGCGCTGCTGGCACGCATGCAGCGCGCAGTGGACGACATCGAATATCATGACGCCTTGAAACCGCTGGCCGAACTTGCACAAGCACTCGGCATCGATATGGAAATGAGCGCATGAGTCAAAAGGTCTTGATCGCGGACGACGACGGCATTAACCGCCAGGTCCTCGCCACTTTGCTGAAGCCCGAGTATGTGGTGCTGCTCGCCAAGACCGGCGAGCAGGCCATCGAGCGTGCCCAGCGCCACCTGCCGGACCTGCTCATGCTGGACGTCATGTTGCCGGACATGGATGGCTATGAAGTACTGCGCCGCCTGCGCGCCGATCCCGCGACGGCGCACATCGAAGTCATTTTCATCACGGGCATGGGCCGGCCCGAGGACGAGGCGCGCGGCCTCAAGCTGGGCGCCGCCGATTACATCACCAAGCCTTTCAACACCACGGTGGTAATGGCGCGCGTTGCCACCCACCTGGAAGTGGTGCGGCAGCGCCGCATGCTCGAGCACCTGGCGCATATCGATGGCCTGACAGAACTGGCCAATCGCCGCCGCTTCGATGAAGTCTACGAAAGCGAATGGCAACGCGCCAGCCGCCACTCGCACACGATTTCGGTAGCACTGTTGGACATCGACTGCTTCAAGCAGTATAACGACCATTACGGCCACCCGGCCGGTGACCGGGCCCTGCGCGCTGTCGCCCGCGTGGCGCGCAATGCCCTGCGCCGGCCATGCGATGTTGCTGCCCGCTACGGCGGCGAGGAACTGGTGATCCTGATGCCCGAAACCGACGCGGCGCAAGCGCTGTACGTTGCAGAAGGAATCCGTGAAGCAGTGGCGCAGATGCTGATCCCGCACGAGCGGTCCATTGCCAGCCCGGTGCTCACGGTCAGCATCGGCGGCGCTACCCTGTCCGTGGGCAGCCAGGAAACAGCGCCCGCACTGTTCGACGCCGCCGACGCGGCCCTGTACCGGGCCAAGGAGGCCGGCCGCAACCGCGTCAACTGGAGGATGTGATGGCCAAGCGATTGATGATCGAAGGACTGGTGCAAGGCGTCGGCTACCGTTACGCGCTTGCAGAACGCGCGACCGCACTGGGCCTCGCGGGCTGGGTGCGCAACCGGGCCAATGGTGCAGTTGAGGCTAGTGTGCATGGCCCGGCCGATGCGGTGAAAGCGCTGATCGATTGGGCGCACCGGGGGCCGAGCGCCGCCAATGTCAGCCACGTCAACGTTGCGGATGACCCGGAACCTGCGCCGCCCGGCGCCACGTTCGACATCCGCCCGACCGTCTAGCATTACAACGCCGCGCAGCTTGCCCCCGTCACGCGCCAAACACCCGCAATAACAGCCAACCGGGCAAAGCGAGGTAGAGTGCGGCGTGCCCTATGCGCTCCAGGCCCTGGCGGATTCCGCTTGCTTCGCTCGGCCGCAACAATGCAGCCAGCATGGCTGCCGATTCGATCAGGGTGCGCAGCAGCGCCGCCCCGAGCACGACGCCGATCGTCCAGGCCGCCCACCAAAGCCCGAAGGCGCTCAGGTAAGCCCCCAGTCCGAAGCTGTAATACTCCCCCAATGCGCTGCCGTAAGCGATATGCTGGTGCAGGTGGAAGGCGGGAAGCGCCAGGGCAAAGGGCAACAGGACAAATTTGACCAGCGGGTGGTCGAGGCGCGTAGCCGGTACCGCCAATACTCGCCAATCTGGCATGCGCGCCGGGGCCGGGCCACCGGCGGCATACAGTCCCGCCGCGAACGCTGCCGGGTCCTGCAACGCCAGCCCATAAGCCCAGTACGCTCCCGACCTCATCCGCAACGCAACCCCGCGCCCCGGCACTGGCACGCGCCAAGGCTCGACTGCTGCCAGATCGCCCAGGCCCAATACCAGTTCCTGCGTCCCGCGCGCTAGCACCAGGCGGCCTTCGCTCACTGTGGCCCGCGCCGAAAAAGCCATCAGGACGCACCAGGCTATCGTCTCCGGCAACAGGAAGACCAGCACAAAGATGCGCAGTTGCGCCAGCGTATTGCTGCGCAACGGTTCATTCAGCAGCAAGGCCACGCACATGCCCAGCAAGCCCGCGCGCGACACCACTCGAAGCACGCCCGCAACGATGCGCGCCGCCGGCGGCAGCACCGCCACGCGCGCCGGGAATGCCGGCTTCAGCGTGCGCGCCCAGGCGCCATCGGGTTGCAGCCGCCAGGCTCGGCTAAGCGGCCATGCCATCAGCACCAGCAGCAACGCGCATGAGGCCAGTCCAACCCAATCGCCCCACAGCACCATTAAGGTCGGCGCAGGGGAATGCACTGGCAAGTCTGCAATGACGAGCGCCGGCTCGCCAACGCTGGTTCCGGCCAGTATGTCGCCGCTGGCATCGATTGCACCGCTCAGGCCATTGGTCGTCACACGGAACTGCGGCAAGCGCGTTTCAATGCTGCGGAAAGCCGCCGCAGCCTGGTGCAGCCGCGCGCCCGGCCCGTCTCCGCTGAACCAGGAATCGTTCGACATCGTCAGGATCACCTGCCCGCCAAGGCGCGCCCCGGCAATGGCAAGGCTCGGGTCCACATCGTCACGGCAGATCAGCGGCAGGACAGGAATCTCGCGCCCATCCGCCAGGCGCAAAGGGAATACCCTTGCCCCGCTGCCTGCCAGCCAGCTTCCCGCCCACGGCAGGAAACGCCGCGCGAGCGGCCCGTCCAGCCACGCCGGCAAGTATTCAGTGAACGGGAACAGCCGCGTCTTGCGGTAAATGCCCACCAGCCCACGCCCCGGCTGCACAAAGGCCGCAGCGTTGTATTCACCCTTCTCGTCCCGGTCATACGTCCCGAACACCAGCGGCACCGCGGCGGCATCCACGTAATCGGTAATCTCCCGGTCGAACTCGGCGCCCGCTTCGCTTTTCGGCTTGCCAAACGTGGTCGGGTAGGCGGTCTCCGACCACAGCAGCGCTTCGGCACGCTGGCGCGCGACCGCGTCATAGCCCATCGCAAAGTGCCGGTCCAGCACCTCGCGCACAACGGCGTAAGCGCCCTTCTCCTGCCGCTGCTTTTCGTATTCCACCAGGTTCGCCTGGATCAGCCCCATGCGCAACGGCTTGCCAGCAGGCGCAGCGCCACCGGAAAGCGCCATCGCGCCATAACCCGCCATGGCCGCAGGGACCAGTGCTGCCCAGGCCAACGGGCCGACAATGGCGCGCCACCCCTGCCCGTAGCGTGCCAGGCCCGCCGCCACGCCTTCGTTGGCCAGCAACAGCAAGAACGTCAATCCCGCGGTCCCGCCCACATCCGCCGCTTGCCGCAGCAAGCGCGATGGATACAGGCCATAACCGAGGGTATCGCCAAGGATCCGCGGCACGAACCACTCGACCGCCGTCCAGGCAGCGGCGGCAGCCAGCGCGCAAAAAGCCCGCCCATACCAGTGCGCGGCAAGCAGGCGCGCCAGCGCATAAGCAAAAAACTGCGGCTGGAACAAAGGTGCAGCAAGCAGCAGCAAAGCAATGCCGGCCGCCTCGCCGGCTTGCGTATACCGCCCAAACGCCGCGCCAAACCACGCAAAGCCGGCGGCCGTGTAGGCAAGAGACATCGTCCAGGCGCAAAGCAGTGTTCCGCCAATGGATTTGCGCATATCGAGCACCAGCAGCCAGGGCGCCAGCAGCACAAAGCCCAGCATCGCGCCCGGGCCACCGAGCGCGTACAAGGCGGTCATCACGGCACTGGCTAGGATGCAGGCAAGTATTTTCATCGTCCGGAGCTATCGATGGGAGGTGGAATCACGATGCGCCGCAGCGGCAGGCCGGGCGGCGCCATTTCAGGAGGAACGACGCGGTCTTTCGGCATTTCCAGCGGCCGGTTCGACGCATCGTGTAACTGGAAATCCGGCGCAAACATCAGGATAGGTTCGATCACCTGGCCGTCGTCCGTCACCTGGTGGTGGCGCACATAGCCCGGCGGCAGCGCAAAATCCTTCGGCACCGCCAGCCCCACTAGCGGCGGATTGGTGCCAGGTGGATTGAACGCACCCAGCCCGGTATGCACGCCCTGTTCGTGCAAGCGTTTGATGACCTCATTCATGGTCGGCTTTTCGCCCCGCATGACGTAACTGCGCAGGTCCCGCGTCGGATCGGCGTCGCCTTCAGGCGCGGGCTGCGTTTGGCGTTGGTGTGCGTCGCGCGCAATGGCCGGCGCGGCAGTGGCAGCCAAGGCTGGTCGTCCGGTAGCCGCCACATTTGCCGGGGCCGACGTTTGGCCGGCCCCGGCCGCCGCGTCATCGCGCGCAAAATACCAAAGAAAGAAAGCCAGGCTGGCCGCGCCAACGGCCAGCAGCAGCGCCGCCGCCAGGTAACCCGGGCTGGGGCGCCAGGAACTCACGGCGTTGGCGAATTG
>JBCNOP010000306.1:0-4975 GCA_039593775.1 Pseudoduganella sp. | reverse complement strand
GCCTACAACCTGGACCTGTCCTTCCGCATCCTGTTCATGATCATCATCGGCGGCGTAGGCTCAGTGCTGGGCTCCTTCCTCGGCTCCGCCTTCATCGTGCTGCTGCCGGTATTCCTGAACATCGTGGCGCACGGCCTGGCCCTGCCAACCACCGTGGCATCGAACCTGGAACTGATGGTATTCGGCGCCCTGATCATTTTCTTCCTGATCGTGGAACCCCACGGTCTGGCGCGTTTGTGGCAAATCGGTAAAGAGAAACTCCGCCTGTGGCCTTTCCCGCACTGAGCGGCAACTATAAAACCTGGAGACATCACATGAAATCGTTCGTACTTGGCATTGCCGTAGCAAGCAGCATCGTCGCCAGCAGCGCATGGGCGCAACCAGCGGAACAATTCGTCGCCCTGCCCTCCTATCGCGTCGGTCCTTATGCGGCGGGCGGCTCCGGCTTTTATGGCGGCATCATCGACTACTTCAACCTGGTCAATGCCAACGGCGGCGTCAATGGCGTGAAAATCAGCTGGGAGGAATGTGAGACCGAATACAACCCTTCGCGCGGCGTCGAGTGCTATGAGCGCCTGAAAACCAAAAACGGCGGCGCCACCGTTGTCGAGCCCCTGTCCACCGGCATTGCTTACGGCATCCTGGACCGCATCCCGCAGGATAAGATCCCGATGACGACCCTGGGCTATGGCCGCTCCGATGCAGCCAACGGCAAGGTCTTCCCCTATGTCTTCCCTCTGATCTCCAACTACTGGAGCCAGGCTGCCGCAATGGTGAAATACCTGGGCGACAAGAGCGGCGGCATGGACAAGCTGAAAGGCAAGAAGATCGTCCACCTGTACCACGACTCCGCCTTCGGCAAGGAGCCGCTGCCTGTGCTGGAAGCCATGTCCGCGCAGTACGGCTTTGAGCTGATCAAGATCCCGGTCGCGCCGCCCGGCAGCGAACAACAATCGCAATGGCTGCAGATCCGCCAGGCCAAGCCGGATTACGTGATCCTGTGGGGCTGGGGCGTGATGAACTCCGTGGCGATCAAGACTGCGCAGCGCAACGGCTTCCCGCGCGAGAAGATGCTGGGCGTATGGTGGGCCGGCTCCGAAGAGGACACCGTGCCATCGGGCGATGCAGCCAAGGGTTATACCTCGATGACCTTCAACACCCCGGGTAACTACCCGCTGCTGGATGAACTGCGCAAGAAGGTCTACGCCGGCGGCAAAGGCAACCTGGCCGACCAGTCGCGCATCGGCTCCGTCTATCACATGCGCGGCCTGACCGCCGGCGTAATGTATGTGGAAGCAATGCGCGCCGCGCAGGAAAAATTCGGCAAAGGCAAACCGGTCAACGGCGAGCAACTGCGCTGGGGCCTGGAGAACCTGAATATCGACGAAGCGCGCCAGAAGGTATTGGGTGTCCACAACATGTTCCCGACCGTGAAGACCTCCTGCGATGACCACGAAGGCTCGGGCGCCGTGAAAGTCCAGCAATGGGACGGCAAGGCCTGGAAGGCCGTCACGCCGAACTGGGTGGTGGGCGACAAAGTCCTGCTGCGCAAACTGGTGGATGAATCGTCCGGCAAGTACGCCGCTGAGAAGAAAATTACGCCTGCCTGCATGAAGTGAGAGGCCTATGAGCTACCTGTCAGTCAATAACATCGAGGTCATTTACGACCACGTGATCCTGGTGCTGAAGGGCGTGTCGCTGCAGGTCCCGCAGGGCAAGATCGTTGCCCTGCTGGGTGCCAACGGAGCCGGCAAGTCCACCACGCTGAAGACCATCTCGACCCTGCTGCGCGGTGAGCGCGGCGACGTGACCAAGGGCGAGGTGCAATTCAAGGGTGAGCGCATCGACCAGCTCACGCCCAATGAGCTGGTCAAGCGCGGCCTGTCGCAAGTGATGGAAGGCCGTCACTGCTTCGGCCACCTGACCATCGAGGAGAATTTGCTGACAGGAGCTTATACGCGCAGTGCATCGCGCGGCGAAATGAAGGAGTCACTGGAGAAGGTCTATCACTACTTCCCGCGCCTGCGCGAACGGCGCAACAGCCAGGCGGGCTACACCTCCGGCGGGGAGCAGCAGATGTGCGCCATCGGCCGCGCACTGATGGCCAAGCCTTCCATGATTCTGCTGGACGAGCCTTCGATGGGCATCGCGCCACAAATCGTGGAAGAGATCTTCGGCATCGTCAAGGACCTGAACGCCAAAGAGAACGTGTCCTTCCTGCTGGCGGAGCAGAACACCAATGTGGCCCTGCGCTACGCGGACTTCGGCTACATCCTCGAGAACGGCAGGGTGGTTATGGAAGGCAATGCCAGCGAACTGGCCAACAATGAAGACGTTAAGGAGTTCTACCTCGGCATGTCCGGTGCCGGCCGCAAGAGCTTCCGCGACATGAAGTTTTACCGACGCCGCAAACGCTGGCTCGCTTAAAAAATGAACCTGAACAAAGCTAAAGAATTCTGCCGCACCCTGCCTGGCGCCACCGAAGACATCAAATGGGAATGCAACCTGGTGTTCTCGGTCGGCGAAAAAATGTTCGCAGTAATGGACGCCAAGGAAAAAGAGAAGTCGATCAGTTTCAAGGTGGACGACGACCGCTTCCTCGAGCTGACCGACCGCGACGGCATCATCCCCGCTCCCTACCTGGCGCGCGCCAGATGGGTGATGGTACAGGACCTGGCCAAACTACCGGATGCGGAAGCGAAGGCGCTGCTCAAGCGCTCGCACGAACTGGTGTTTGCAAAATTGACCAAGAAACTGCAACGCGAGATTGAAGGAGCGGCATGATGGCCGAAACCCTGGACAGCCTCGAGACGCGCCCGCACGCCGAGCGCGAACGCGAATTGATGGAGCGCTTGCCGCTGCTGGTAGCGCAAGCACAATCGGCGCCTGGCTGGGCGCGCATCCTGTCCGGCATCGATGCTTCGCGCATCAGCAGCCGGGAAGCGTTGGCGCAATTGCCGGTCACGCGCAAGTCCGACCTGAAGTCATTGCAGGCGCAGCAGCGCCCCTTCGGTGGCCTGAACAGCACCCCTGCGGAAAAGCTGGGACGCATTTTCATGTCTCCCGGCCCCATCTTCGACCCGGAAGGCCGCTCGATAGACTGGTGGCGCTTCTCGCGTCCGATGTTCGCCACTGGCGTGCGGCCTGGCTGCCTGGTGCAGAACTGCTTCTCCTATCATTTCACGCCCGCAGCCTTCATGGTGGAAGGCGGCGCCGCGCGCATTGGCTGCACGGTGATCCCCGCCGGCGCCGGCCAGACCGAATTGCAGGTGCAGGCGATGACGGAACTGCGCCCGGACACGTACATCGGCACGCCCTCCTTCCTTAAGATCATCATCGAGAAAGCCGCTGAAATGGGCGCCGACATCAGCAGCGTGAAACGCGCCATGATGGGAGCGGAAGCGCTGCCGGAATCGCTGCGCCAGTGGTTCGCCGAGCACGGCGTGCCGGAAGTGATTTCAACTTATGCCTCGGCCGACATTGGCAGCATCGCCTACGAAACGCGCAGCAACGGCAAGCTCAATCCCGGCATGGTGCTGGATGAAGACGTACTGCTGGAGATCGTGCGGCCCGGTTCCGGCGAGCCTGTAGCGCCGGGCGAAGTAGGCGAAGTCGTTGTGACTTTGTTCAACCCCGACTATCCGCTGATCCGCTTTGCCACTGGCGACCTGTCGGCGGTGCTGACGGATGCCGCTCCCTCGGCCTGCGGCCGCACCAACACCCGCATCAAGGGCTGGCTGGGCCGCGCCGACCAGACGACCAAGGTGCGTGCGATGTTCGTCCATCCATCTCAGGTGCATGAGATCGCACGCCGCCATCCTGGCATGGGCAAGGCGCGCCTGGTCGTCTCGGGCAAGATCGCGGACGAAATCATGACGCTGCATTGCGAAACGGACGATCCTGCGCTGCAGATGCAGGCCACGGAAATTGTCGCCACCATCCGCGACATCACCAAACTGCGCGGCGAAGTACGCTTTGCGCCACGCGGCAGTTTGCCAAATGACGGCAAGATCATCGACGATGTGCGCGATTACAGTTGAGATGAAGAAGCCTGTGGCGTAAATCCAACTGTTCCTAGGGCGGGCGGCGGAATGGCGGGATAATTGAGCCATTCTTGACCTGCCTCAGAAACATCATGCAAGACTTTCACCACACCCGCGCACGCGCCCTGCTCCAGAACGCAGAAGAGCTCTTCGACAAGGAAACGGTACAAGTAGCGGTGAGCCGCATGGCTGACTCGCTGAACGACCGCTTCGGCGATTCATCCAAACAGGAATTTCCCCTTGTGCTGGGGGTGATGGGTGGCGCTGTCGTCTTCACCGGCAACATCCTGCCGCAACTGACCTTCCCGCTCGAATTCGACTACATCCACGTCAGCCGTTACGGCGACGAAGACCAGGGCGGCAAAGTGGTGTGGAAAGTTGTCCCGCGTCCAACGGTATCGGGCCGCACGGTGATCGTGCTGGATGACATCCTCGATGAAGGCGAGACCCTGGCGCACGTCAAAGAACGCCTGCTGGAAATGGGCGCCAAGGAAGTGATCATCGCCGTCTTCTGCGACAAAGACATTGGCAAGTCGAAGCCGGTGAAGGCCGACCTGGTCGGCCTGACTATTCCGAACCGCTTCGTAGTCGGCTTTGGCATGGATGCTTATGGCTACTGGCGCAACCTGCCGGGCCTGTGGGCGATCAATCCGGCAGACTTGAGCAAAGGCTGAGCTCAGGCCGGCAGGCGGATCACCGCATTCAGGCCGCCTTCAGGATGGTTGGCCAGCAGTAGCTGGCCACCGTGGCTATCAACGATTCCTTTGGCGATTCCAAGGCCAAGTCCCATGCCCGTGTCATTGCGTTCGCGGCCGTGGGACAGGCGCACATAAGGCTCCAGCAAGCTGGGTATCGCTTCTTCCGGCACGCCGGGGCCGTGGTCGCGTACGGCGATTTCCGTCCATCCTTCCACTGAGCTCACGCTGATTTGC
>JBCNOP010000305.1:0-5014 GCA_039593775.1 Pseudoduganella sp. | reverse complement strand
GGCTGCTGCGGTGCGCTCCAGTCGCGCTCTTGTGCGCTGGCGACGGTCGCGAAGGCGGCCAGGATGAGAGATGCGATGACCTTCATTTTTCTCCTTTGGTGGTGATGTACAGGCCGGAATGCATTTGCGACCCACGGTCGCCACGCCGGTAGCTGCGATAAATTGGTTCGCCGGCGGCATCGCGGGCGCAGCAGGTGCAGCCGCCGACATGTTCGATTGCTTCGACGCCGGCGGCGCGCAACTGGTGTTCAGCCACGGCGCGCAGGTCGAGGTGGCGGTGCGTCGGCAATACGGCTTCGCGCGGCAGCCCGCTGAAACGCTGCGCGAAGTCCTCTGCCAGTTCTTCGCTGACTTCGTAACATGCTGCGCAGATGGTCGGGCCGACAGCGGCAACTACGGGTGCGCCCTCACCCATCGCGGCCAGTGCTGCGGGGATGATGCCGTCGTACAGGCCGCGCCAGCCCGCATGGACCGCTGCAACTTGTGAGCCGTCGCGGCGTGCCAGCAGCAGCGGCACGCAATCGGCGGTGATGATACTGACGGGAAGGCCCGGCGCTGCGGTATAAAAGCCGTCTGCCTCACCTGCTTCCTGCTTCGGTTCGTGGATAGCAGCGACGCGGGTGCCATGCACCTGGCGCTTGACTGGCCTAAGTTCCCAGACTGACGCCAATGCGGCGGGAACGAGCGACAAGGCACTGCCAAATCCGTGCCGGATGCCAGGGATGCTGCCTAACAGACTGCTTGTGACCATAATAGCCTTTATGTGACATTTGTCGCAATCATAGGCCGATCCACCAGGATTTGCAAGCAGCGTTCTACTGTGTCAGGCCTTTTGGGCGAGCTTTCCGCAGTTATGGCTGCCACCGGCGAAAATCAGCTTGCCAACGAAGCCGGCGGCGTAGTCGTAACGTGCGGAGTATCCCTGTTTGCAAAACACGGTGGTGCGTTCGTAATCGGAGGGGATTTTCTGCCAGCCTTGGGCAAGGAGAATGGCGTCGGTCTGCCCGGTAGGGATTTCCGAGCCACCGAGATAGGTGCTGGCGACCCATCTTTGCTTGCCGGAGATCGAAATCATTGGGCATACGCCATCGGTATAAAGGCCGGTGCAGAAGTCTTTCAGCGACTGGCTGACGAAGGCTTTGGCTTCGGGGCTAAGCGCTTGCGAATTCAGTGTGGGTTCCGGGAAAAAGGCCAGGTAAGACCAGACAACGACAAAAATGGTGAACAGGGAGATCGTCACCTTGTGCAGTAAGGGCATTTGTTCGGGAGCGCGGGCCAAAACGCATGATTATACGTGGGCCGCGACAGATGAAAAAAAACGGCGCCCGCGGATGCGGTGCGCCGTTAAGGGCTGATCGAACTTGAATCAGTTCCAGTCGCCGCCCAGGGAACGGATCAGGGCCACGGTGGTCACCGCGCGGTCGCCGCGCAGCTGGACTGCGCTGCGTTCGACGGCTGCCAGGTTGCGCTGCGCGTCCAGCAGGTCCAGGTAGCTGGAACGGCCGGCGTCGTACAGTTTTTGCGCCAGGTCGGCGGAACGGCGGGCAGATACCAGCGCATCGTCGATTTGCGCGGTCTGGCCGCCCAGGATGCGCAGGCCTGCCAGGTTGTCTTCCACTTCGGCAAAGGCGCCCAGCACGGTCTGGCGATAGCCGGCAACCGATTCTTCCAGGGCTGCTTCGCTGCGCTTGACGTTGTTGCTGTTACGGCCGCCGTCGATCAAAGGCATCGACAGCAAGGCACCCAGCACCCACGAGCGGCTGCTCCACTTGAACACGTCGCTGAAGTGGCCGGCAGCACCGCCGCCGTTGGCGGTGATGTTCAGCGCCGGGAACATGGCCGAACGGGCTACGCCGATGCGGGCATTCGACGCTTCCATCGCCTTCTGTGCGGCGGCGATGTCAGGACGGCGCTCCAGCAGCGACGATGGCACGCCGGTCGGGATTGCAGGCAGCAGCGTCGAATCCAGCAGCGGGCTGTTGCCCGCCGTGTAGGCTGCTGCCGGCTTGCCCAGCAGGACCGCCAGTGCGTGCTCGGTGGTGGCGCGGCGGCGTTGCAGGCCGATCGCTTCCGAGCGGGTGGTTGCCAGTTCGGTCTTGGCGCGCGAGAGGTCGAATTCACCGATGTCGCCCAGGTCGAAGCGGCGCTGGTTGACCTTCACACTCTCTTCACGCAAACGGACCGTCTGCTCCACAGTCGCCAATTCGGCGTCCGTGGCGCGCAGGCGGAAATAGGTCTGTGCCACGTCGGCTTGCAGCGACAGCAGGACGGAGCGGTAGTTCGCTTCCACCTGCGCAGCGTCGCCGCGGGCCGCGGACACATTGCTCGATACGCGGCCGAACAGGTCCACTTCGTAGCTCGCCGTCAGGTTCGCGTTGTAAGTGGTCTGCGGCGCAATGTCGGTACTGGCTGGAACGCCCAGCGACAGGGCCGAATTGCGGGCACGCTGGGCGCCCACGCCGACGCCGATTTGCGGAATGCGGTCCGCTTCGGCGATGCCGGCGATGGCGCGCGCCTGCTTGACGCGGGCGGCCGCCACGGCCAGGTTGGCGTTGTTGCGGGTCGCTTCATCGATCAGCTCATTCAGGGCCGGGTCGCTGAAGGCCAGCCACCACTCGCCGCGCGGCTGGCGCTCGGCGTTCTGGGCTGGCTTCCAGCTGGTGCCGTCTTCGGCAGTCATCACCTGCGACTCCTTGAAGGCAGTCGGAGTGTCGATTTGCGGTTGCTTGAATTCAGGCGCGGCGCATGCGGTCAGCAGCAGTGCTGCCAGCAGCGGGGCAACGCCCTTAGCAATCATACTTTTCATTTAGTGGGTCCCTTCCAGTTGCGGGGCAGCGTCGGCTGCCGGGGATTTCTTCTCAAGGCGCTTTGCCAACGTGCGCAGCAGGACGTAGAACACTGGCGTCAGGAACAGGCCGAAGAAGGTCACGCCCAGCATGCCGGCAAACACCGCCACACCCATTGCATGACGCATTTCTGCACCTGCACCAACCGAGAACACCAGCGGTACCACACCCATGATGAAGGCGATCGACGTCATCAGGATCGGACGCAGACGCAGGCGGCAAGCTTCCAGCGCCGCTTCCAGGATGGTGCGGCCATGATCTTCCAGTTCCCGCGCAAACTCCACGATCAGGATCGCGTTCTTCGACGCCAAACCGACCAGAACGAACAAGGCAATCTGCGTGAACACGTTGTTGTCGCCACCAGTCAGCTTCACGCCGATCAGGGCGCACAGGATCGACATCGGCACGATCAGGATCACGGCCAGCGGCAGGGTCCAGCTTTCGTACTGGGCAGCCAGCACCAGGAACACCAGCAGCACGCACAGCGGGAACACGTAGATCATGGTGTTACCGGCCAGGATTTCCTGGTAAGTCAGCTCGGTCCATTCGTAGCCCATACCTTTTGGCAGGGTCGCCTTGGTGATTTCTTCCAGCGCGGCCTGGGCCTGGCCTGACGAGAAGCCTGGAGCCGGAGCACCATTGATCTCAGCCGATACGTAGGCGTTGTAGCGCTCCACGCGGTCAGGGCCATAGCTGTCTTTTACGCGCATCAGCGAGGACAGCGGAATCATCTCGCCTTTGCCGTTGCGGACTTTCAGCTGCGCGATCTGCTCGGCTTGCGAACGGAACGGAGCGTCAGCCTGCACGCGCACCTGGTAGGTACGGCCAAACTGGTTGAAGTCGTTCACATACAGCGAACCAAGATTGATCTGCAAGGTCTGGTAGATGGTCTGCAGCGGGACGCCCAGTTGCTTGGCTTTGGCGCGGTCGATGTCCGCGAACAGCTGCGGCACATTGATCTGGAAGCTGGAGAACACACCGGCCAGGCGCTTGTCCTGCCATGCCTTCATCTGGATCGCCTGCACGGTCTTGTACAGCTCATCGTAACCAGCGTTATTGCGGTCTTCGATCATCATCTTGAAGCCGCCGGTGGTACCCAGGCCATTGACTGGCGGTGGTGGGAAGACCATCACGAACGCGTCCTGCACGGCGCCCATGCGCTTATTGATCTCCGCTGCGATGGCAGCGCCCGATTGCGACGGGTCGGTACGCTCGTGGAATGGCTTCAGCGTGGTGAACACGATACCGGCGTTCGGCGCATTGGTGAAGCCGTTGATCGACAGGCCCGGGAAGGCAACCGATGCATCCACGCCAGGGATTTCCTTGGCGATGTCGGACATCTTGCGGATCACCTGCTCGGTGCGTTCCAGCGATGCGGCGTCAGGCAGCTGGGCGAAGCCCACCAGGTACTGCTTGTCCTGGCCCGGCACGAAGCCGCTAGGAACAACCTTGAACATGATGCCTGCGGCAGCAGCCAGCACCAGGTACACCACGATGGAGGCGGACTTGCGCTTCAGCACGCCCTGCACGCCGGTTTCATAGCTGTGCGATGCGCGGTTGAAGAAACGGTTGAACCAGGCGAAGAAGCGGCCGAAGATCTTGTCCATCACGCGGGTCAGCGCGTCTTTCGGTGCGTCGTGTGGGCGCAGCAGCGATGCCGACAGGGCCGGAGCCAGGGTCAGCGAGCACAGTGCCGAAATCACGGTCGAAATAGCGATGGTCAGCGCGAACTGGCGGTAGAACTGGCCGGTCAGGCCGGACACGAAGGCGATCGGCACGAACACGGCGCACAGCACCAGGGCGATAGCGATAATCGGGCCGGACACTTCCTTCATGGCCTGGATGGTCGCATCGCGGGCCGACAGGCCGTTGGCGATATTCCGCTCGACGTTCTCCACCACCACGATCGCATCGTCGACCACGATACCGATGGCCAGCACGAGGCCGAACAGCGACAGCGTATTGATCGAGAAGCCGAAGCCGATCATCACCGCGAAGGTACCGACGATCGACACAGGCACCGCCAGCAGCGGGATAATCGATGCGCGCCAGGTCTGCAGGAAGATGATCACCACGATCACCACCAGGGCCACTGCTTCCAGCAGGGTGTGGATCACGGACTTGATCGACTCGCGGACGAACTGGGTCGGGTCATACACGATGTCGTA
>JBCNOP010000304.1:0-5022 GCA_039593775.1 Pseudoduganella sp. | reverse complement strand
ATCTGTACTTCGCCCGCTGGGACGTGTTAAAAAAGTGGCTAATCATACCATTTTCCCTGTATAGCAAGAACAAAATGAAGACCAGAACCGCCATCCTGTTTGTATGCATGGGTAACATTTGTCGCTCCCCGACCGCAGAGGGTGTATTCCGGGCCCGCGCGCAAGCCGCCGGACTCGATTTGCACATTGATTCAGCAGGCACCCATGCATACCATATTGGCAACCCGCCGGACCCGCGTTCGACCAGCCATGCCGCTGCCCGCGGCTATGACCTGAGCGCCCAGCGCGCCCGCAAGGTGTCTGCCGAAGACTTCGAACGCTTCGATTACGTGCTGGCGATGGACCACGACAACCTTGAAATACTGCAGCGCGCCTGCCCTGCGCAATACCGGCACAAGGTCAGGCTGTTCATGGAATACGCCTCGCGCTCCGGCTCGGACGTGGTGCCCGACCCGTACTACGGCGGCGCAAACGGCTTTGATACGGTGCTGGATTACATTGAGGACGCATCGGACGGCCTGCTGGCCGCCCTGCGCAAAACTTAGGAGGAAGTGCCGTTGGCCGGCAGGTCGTGGTGATCGTCGTTCACGGCGGCGACACCGCCCATTGCCACCGACAGCGCGGCAGCCACCACGCCTTCGGTGCGGATCAGGCGCACGGTGCCCTGGCGGAAGCGCTCCACCATGGCCTCGCCGGTGATCGAGAACGCTTCCTGGCGGCCCGTGGTCGAGAAGATGTACAGCGTCTTCAGTGGGCTGATCCAGGCCAGCTTGACCTTGCGCTGGCTGCCGTCTTCCTGGTCGAATTCGAGCCACATGCCGCGCGCCAGGCTATCCACTTCGATGGCCGCATCGTCATCCGGCGGCGGCGCTTCTTCGGCCTTGGCTTCTGCCACGGCCTGCAACTCCATGCGGCGTTCCGCATCGCGCTTTGCCACCTCCATGGCGATTTCGATCTGGCGCTCAGGCGACATTTCCAGCGGTGCGCGCACGATCGAAGCATGGCACTCAGCCAGTTCGGCAAAGAATTGCAGGCGCTCAGGCTCCTGCCACTTGATCACATCCAGCCACTTGTTCAGGGTAGACAGCAAGGTCGGCAACTTGCCGATCAGTTTCTTGCGCTCGTCCTGGGTGATCTTTGGGCGAACACTCCAGATCAGGTCATCCATGGTCTGGGTGGCGTTGTTGACGGCGCCCGGCTTCTCGCCCTCAACGCTGTAGGCGATGGTCAGCACAGACACCCATTTGTTTTCCAGGAAGGCTTCGACAATCGCCACCACCTCGCCAGTACCGATGCGCAGGGCCACGGCATCCTTGGCCGACTTGGCGGCCACCGACATCTTTTCCTGCTTGAGCGCTTTGGCGATTGGCTCCGCCATGGCGGCTGCGGCCGCGGCCTCCTCCGCCTTGATCGACGCTTCCAGTTCGTTCACCGCCTCGGTGAACACGCTCAGCTCTTCCTGGTGGTCCTGGCTGACCTTTTCCACGCTGCGCTGCATCGCCTTGTACAGCGGGTCGTCCGGGTCCTTGTGCTGCTCCCAGCCCATGCGCGACAACAGGTCGATCATGCGGCGTGCAGGGTGCGCCTCCTGGAAGAAGAAGTTCTTGTCGACCAGGGCGGCCTTCAGCACCGGAATCTGCAGGAAGCGGATCAGGTCGCGGATTTCGGGCGAAATGCTCGAATCGCGGAATACGGTGTCGAACACTGCCGACAGCAAGTCGATCGTACCTTCGTCGGCGCGGGTAAGGCTGCCTGCAGGCGCCTGTTCCTTAATCTGCGGAAGAAGGAACACATTGCTCATCGAAGCGCCGGCAGCAAAGCCCGGCGCCGGCATCGAGCCGCCGCCAGCCTGGACCGGGCCCGATGCAAAGCCGGACGCCAGGTTGACGCCCATGCCCGGCGCAGGCATCGAGCCCGCTTCGGCGCTGGCGAACACGGCACCGGATGGGACGCCGCGCTGCAGCTGCGCCAGGAAATTCATCAGGGGTTCTTTGGCGCTGATCAGCGATGCACGCTGGGCCGCTTCATTATTGGCGCCGCCATGGAAGCCCTGCGCTGGGCCTTGCATCCAACCGCCCGCCGGCACCGCCACGCCACCCTGCACACCGGGTACTGCAACACCGCTCAGCATTCCACCGGGAACCCCTGCCCCGGCCACGGCACCACTGCTTGCCAGGGGCATGCCCGGCATCGCCGTACCGCCAGCCATCGGCACGCCCGGCGCCATAGCCACGCCGCCCGGCACCGCAATGCCTGGAACGCCCGCGCTTGCGCCCGGAATGATTGGCAAACCACCGCCGGACACAACGCCGCCAGCAGGAATAACCATGCCGCCCACTGCCGGAGCACCGGGCGCGCCCGCCATCATTGGCACGGCAGGGCCGCCGGCTACGCCGCCAAGCGCGCCAGGCGCCATGGCAACGCCGCCCGGCATCGCCATGCCAGGCGCCGCCCCGACTGCAAATCCCGGTGCAGGCATTGCTTGCGCTGGCGCCGGCACGGCCGCCGCACCGATCGCCGGTGCCACGCTCGAGGGCGCGGCGCCCGAAACGGCATCCGCCGTGTGCGCCGGCGCACCATACAGCCCCGGCGTCACGCTCATGGTAGGCAATGACAGGTCGAGGTCGCCCAATTGTTCAAAACCAGTCGGCGCCGGCTTGCCGCCGCCCGGCGCATCGCCCGCACCGGAGAAGAACTGGCGCAATTGCTCTGCGAGTGCAGCCTGCTGGTTTTTCTTGCGCGAAGAAGACGCATCGTGCGAATCGGCGCGGCGCGTCTTGTGCTTTTCGACGGAACCCGGCCCCACGCCCTTGCGCTCCAGCGCAGTGCTAAGCTCTTCGAGCATCGGGCCTAGATTGAAGAACTCGTCCGGACGGAGGAAAGGATTCATCAGCTCATGCGCTTCTTCATCCTTGATGAAATCGATCCACGCTTGCTGGAAGGCGCCCAGGAACACTTCCGGGCGGAAGGGATTCTGGTTGATGCGCAGGATATCGCGGTCCAGCAGGAACGCCAGGCGCACATTGAGAGTGGCCAGGCCATCGGCATATTTGACTTCAAACGCCTTGCTCAAGCCCCCCAGCGTCACCTTGGTATCCATTTCCTCCATGGATACCAGCGACAGCGAGTCAGCCATTTTGCGCACTGGAGCCTTCTGGCCAGGCGCCAGTTGCGCGATCTCCACACGCAAGTCGTTCTCGAGTTGCTTTGCCAAAATGCCAAGGAAGGCGTAATGATCGGTGCGCAGCCGGTTGCCTGCGCGCAGGCGCGCCTGCAAAGTCTTGACGTCCACCGCCTCATCCGCGTCGACCAGGCTGCCCGCCCACTTGATGGACAGTTCATTGAACTGCTCGCTGATGTGCTTGTTGACCAGGCTAATCAGATTTTCCAGCAAGGCATGCCGCGGCGTGACCGCTTTTTTTGGCGCCGAAGATGTTGGATTTTCTGGGAGCATGGTCTGGCCTGACTTTGGTGGTTATTCACATTGTCGCAGATTCTTTCCACATGGCAATAGGCAAACCAAAAGAATCTGCAAATATTTACGGCAATGTGGTCAAACTGTTGAGTTTGCACCAACATGGTGCAAGGCCATGTCCTACACACCGGTCAGTTATATTCCGATTCACCTTTACTATTGCACAAAGCATGATGAAGTTCCGATCCTTCAGAAAGGAACTGTCATGAAATCCAGGCAAAAATCCAGCAAGCAAAGTTCGAGCTCCGGCACCCGCCAGAGCGCCGACCAGGGTTCGCGTTCAGGAGCCCAACCTGCCAGCCAGCAGTCGGATACCGGCCGCCAAAGCAAGACGGACAAGAAGACACCTGCCAGCCGTAGCGGGAATCGCTAAATGACCGGCGGCGCATGAGGGGCCTGGGGGCATGCTCCCGGGCCCTTGTCGTTTCAGATGTTCGTGACGCGCTTGCCCTTCGGCGGCTTGAAGTCGGCCACTTCGTTGACCAGGCCGACCTTGGCAGCTTCCGTCGCCGTCAGGTGCAAGTCGGAATAAGCGTGGATATTCCAATGCTCGTCGGTCAGGTTGACGTACTTGCGCAAGATGGATTCGGTGCGCGCATCGTCGGCCTGCAGGCCTTCGACGATGATGCGCAGCGCATCCGGCCGTGCCCCATGTGGCGCGCTGGCGTGCGATTTGTGCACCATGAAACGCGCCGTTTCGCTGGCATAGCGCTCTTCCCCGGACAGGAACAGGATCACGGCAATCGAAGCCACCGCCCCGCCGTTATACGTGACGATCTTGATCGGCAGGTTGCGCAGGTAGTTGTGCAGGCACAGGCCATCGCTCACGTAGCCGCCGTTGGACTGGATCAGGATGTGAGCGGTTTCGATGCCGTCCTCGGTCATGTCCGCCACCGCATCGAAGACACGGTGCACCATATCGCTGTTCACGTCGCCGGACAGGGTAAACCAGGCCTCCGTTTCGCGCTTTTGCTTTTCTTCGCTCATGGTCGCTCCACTATGTAAATGGATGTCCGGTCATTCTAGCGCAGGCCGCGCCGGAGGGGCGTCAAGATTGACTTTATTGCCCTCCTGTCATATAGTCGCAAGTCTTGATCGGGAGAGACCAGCGCACGCTGGCGCCGAAGGGGCATTACCCAGAAACTCTCAGGCAAAAGGACCGAACAAGGGCCCGAATGGGCTAAAACTCTGGAGAGCGGCCCGCCAAGGCGCAGGGTCCACCGAAGGGGCGTGCGGGAATACCTTCCCGTTATCTCTCAGGTACCAAGGACAGAGGGGTAGGCGTATTCATGTTTACGTTTATTAACCCCTATTCTCTGCCCTGAGGTATCAATGACGCTCAAAGCAACCCCACTCAACAACGCTCATCGTGCCCTTGGCGCCCGCATGGTCGACTTCGGCGGCTGGGACATGCCGGTCAACTACGGCTCCCAGATCGAAGAGCACCATGCCGTGCGCACCGACGTCGGCATGTTCGACGTGGCCCACATGTGCGTCGTTGACATCAAGGGCGCCAACGTACGCTCCTTCCTGCGCGGCCTGGTCGC
>JBCNOP010000303.1:0-5095 GCA_039593775.1 Pseudoduganella sp. | reverse complement strand
GGATTGCTGCAGGCGCCATCGAGCAGCGTTGCAAAGCTGTCGGCCATGCGCTCGATGGTGGCGCGCTCGAACAACTGGTCGGAGAACAGCCATGACAGGTACAGGCCATCGTCCGCTTCACGTGCGAACAGGCTGATGTCGAACAAGGTCTTGTTCGATTCGAAGTCGACACTGGAGACGCTCAGGCCCGGCAGCTCCAGGCGGGCGGCATCATTATTCTGCAAGGTCAGGCTGACCTGGAACACCGGCGAGTAAGCCAGGCTGCGCTCGGCCTGGACGTTCTTGGCCAGCGTCTCGAACGGCATTTCCTGGTGTGAGAACACATCCAGGGCATAGGCCTTGACGCGCGCCAGCAACTGCTCGAACGAAGGTTGGCCGGACAGGTCGGTGCGGTAGACCAGGGCATTGGCGAAGAAGCCGATCAGCGGCTCCAGTTCCTGGCGCGTGCGGCCGGCAACCGGGCAGCCGATCACGATATCGTTCTCCCCGCTCCAGCGCGACAGCAACAGTGCGTAAGCTGCCTGCAGCACCATGAAGAAGGTGGCGCCATGGCGTTCGCCCATTTGGTACAGGCGTTCCAGCAGCGCACGGTCGATCTTCTGCTCGATGCGCTGGCCGGTGAACTGCTGCTGCGCAGGACGCGGATGATCGAGCGGAAGGCCATGCAGCTTGGGAATGCCGGCCAGGCGTTGCTGCCAGAAGCGCAGTTCCTGTTCCAGCGCAGCGCCGGACAAGCGGTCGCGTTGCCAGGCCGCGTAATCGACATAGCGTAGCGGCAGCGGCGCCAGCGGGTTGGCGCGGCCGGCGCTGAAGGCCTGGTAAAGCTGGACGAAATCGCGTGCCAGCAGAGTCATCGACCAGCCATCCGACGCAATGTGGTGCATGGTGAACACGACGACGTGGCTGTCGGCGCCCAGCGCCAACAGCAATACGCGCAGCATTGGGTCGCGCTCCAGGTCGAAGGCCAGTCCGGCCTGTTCCTGTGCTGCCTGCGCCACTGCCGCCTCCTGCCCGGCGCCAGCAAGCCCGCCCAGGTCGCGCTCCAGCAGCGGCAACGGCGACGCCGGATTGATCGTTTGCAGCGCCACGCCATCGCGCTGGCTGTAGGTGGTACGCAGTACCGCGTGCCGCTCCACCAGCGCGTCCAGTGCACGGCGCAATGCGGCGCGGTCCAGGACTCCGTCCAGGCGCAGCGCCTGCGTGATGTTGTACTGCAAGCTTCCTTCGCCGATCTGGTTGGTCAGCCACAGGCGTTCCTGGTTGAAGGACAGCGGCAGCGCGGCATCGCCCGCCACCGGGGCGATAACTTCGGCCGCGGCTTGCGCCTCCTGGCTGAGGAAGGCAATCAGTTCATCTTTCGCAGCGCGGATGGCCGCCACCACCGCCGGCTCCAGCGTGTCGCTGGCCGAGCGGGTTTTCAGCTTGCCATCGGCCAGGTAAGGGTACACCCCCTGGCCGTTCAAATATTCGATCAATTGGGCGATTTGCATTTCACCACTCCATTTCAAAAGAGTTTTCTGCGTTCAGTGCACCGGCAGCGTTGCCTGCGCGTGCCAGCGCGGCCGCGATCTCGCGCGCCATCGCCTGCACCGTCTGGCTTGCCATCAGCGCCTTCAGCGACAAGGCAATGCCGAATTCGGCCTGCACTGCATTAATCAGCCGCATGGCCGACAGCGAATGGCCGCCCAGCTCGAAGAAGCCGCTGGCGGCGCTGACGCGCTCCAATGACAGCAACTGTCCGAACAGCCGTGCCACGCGCTGTTCCACATCGCCTTGCGGTTCGACGTGGCTGGCTTCCGGTGCATCCGGCATCGGCAGCGCTTTGCGATCGATCTTGCCGTTGGCGGTCAGCGGCAGGGCAGCCAGCACGGCAAAGCCGGATGGCACCATGTAGTCGGGCAGCGCCTGCTGCAGCTGGGCGCGCACGCTGTCGACCAGGCCTGGCGCGTCCCCTTCCTGCTGCGGCACCAGGTAGGCCAGCAGGCGCTGGCTGCCCTGCTCCCCCTGCACCAGCACCAGCGCTTCGCGCACGCCCGGGTGGCGCAGCAGCTGGGCGCGGATCTCGCCCAGTTCGATGCGGTAGCCGCGCAGCTTGACCTGCTCGTCCAGGCGGCCGATGAATTCCAGCGCACCGCCCGACAGGCGGCGTACCAGGTCGCCGGTGCGGTACATGCGTGCGCCCGGCACGAACGGATCTGCCACGAAGCGTTCGGCCGTCAGTTCCGGACGGTTCACATAGCCCTTGGCCACGCCGGCGCCGCCGATATACAGCTCGCCGGCCACGCCTACCGGGCAGGGACGGCCTGCCGCATCCAGCACGTATAGGCGGGTGTTGTGCATCGCATGGCCGATCGGCAGCACATTGCCCAGCGATGCCAGGTTGGCCGTGACGTCGTACATGGCGCAGCCCACCACCGTTTCGGTCGGGCCGTAGTGGTTGAACAGCTGGCTGTGCGGGAAGCGCTGCTGCAGCTCGCGCGCCAGCGCCACGGTGAAGGCTTCGCCGCCCACCACGAACGTGTAGCGACCGGCCAGGGGCTGCTGCGGCAGCAGGTCCAGCAGGCCGCGCACGTGCATGGGCGTCATGCGCAGCAGCTGGCCGGCAGCATCCGGCGCCGCCAGGCGCGCGGCCAGGTCGGGCAACTCTTCGCCGGCTTCCAGCAGGTTGACGCAATCGCCGCGCAGCAGCGGCAGCCACAGTGCCGGCACCGTGATGTCGAAGCCGTGCGAAGTCACCACCAGCGAGCCTTGCAGCGCCGGGGCGTAATAGGCGTCCCCGGCAAAAGCCAGGTAGTCGGCCAGGCCGCTGTGGAAGATCTCCACGCCCTTCGGCGTGCCGGTCGAGCCGGAGGTGTAGATGACGTAGGCGATGTCGCCGGGGCCAGCCAGGGCGGCCGGCGCATCCGAAGGATACTCGGCCAGCCAGCCGTCGCTGTCGTCCAGCGCCAGCACGTCGATGCCGGCCACCGGCACGCGGTCCATCATGCCCGGCTGGACCAGCACCCATTCGATGCCGGCGTCGGCGATGATGTGGCCGATGCGTTCGCGGGTATTCTTCGGCTCGAACGGCACGTAGGCGGCGCCGGCCTTCAGGATGCCCAGCATGGCCACCAGCAGCTGCGCCGAGCGCTCGACGTAAATGCCGA
Organism: Pseudoduganella sp.; assembly: GCA_039593775.1. GTDB lineage: Bacteria > Pseudomonadota > Gammaproteobacteria > Burkholderiales > Burkholderiaceae_D > Rugamonas. Next base: position 1,949 of record JBCNOP010000303.1, on the reverse strand, counting down.
CGCGCTGGCCCGGCTCCACGCCCTGCTCGGCAAGGAAATGCGCCAGGCGGTTGGCGCGGCGCTCCAGCGTTGCGTAATCGAGCGCCACGCCGGCATGGCGCACCGCGATGGCATGCGGCGTACGTACCGCCTGGGCGGAGAACAGTTCATGCACGCAGGCCGCATCGCGCTCCACCGTCTGGCCCTGCCAAGCCTGCAGCAGGCTGGCGCGTTCCGCCGCACCGAGCAGGTCCACTTCGTCCAGCTTGCAGCCGGCGCCAAGCGCCAGCAGGATGGTACGCAGGTGGCCCAGCAATGCTTCTGCAGCCGCGTCACCGATCGATGCCGCGTCATAGCTGCAGTTCAGTTGCATGCTGTTGCCGCCGCCGATATTCAACGTCAGCTTGTAGCCGTTGGCGATCCAGCTGCCGAGCGATTCCAGGCGCAGGCCGGCATAGCCATCCGCTTCCAGCGCAGCATCGAGTGGATAGTTTTCGAAGACCAGCAAGCTGTCGAACAGACTGCCCTGCAGCGCGCTGCACTGCTGGATTTCGCTGAGCGACAGGTAGCTGTACGCGGTACTGGACTGGAATGCGGACTGCAAGGCGGACAGCTGTTCCCTGCTCTCCTGGCCAGGTGCGAACTGCACGCGCACCGGAACCGTGTTGATGAACAGGCCGATCATCTCCTCGATGCCCGGAACTTCCGCCGGCCGGCCAGACACCGTAGTGCCGAATACCACGTCGCTGTCACCGGTATAGCGGTGCAGCAGGTAAGCCCAGGCAAGCTGCATCACCGTGTTGATGGTGGTGTGCTGCTGCCGCGCAAAGCGCTGCAGGGCGGCCGTCTGCGCTTCGTCGAGCTGCAGGTGGCGGCTGCGCTGGCCGGCGGCCGCCTCAGCGCCGCGCAGGCCGGCTGGCAACTGGCTCGGTCCTTGCAGGCCATCCAGGTAGTCGGTCCAATACTGCAAAGCCTGGCCGCGATCCTGCCGGCCAAGCCAGGCAATGTAGTCCTCGTACGGCGCGGCGCTGCGCAAGACGGGTGTGTGGCCGGCCGCGATGGCGCGATAGGCATCCATCACGTCGCGGTAGACCAGCGGCGTGCACCAGCCGTCCAGCAGCATGTGATGGTGGCTCCACAGGAGCTGGTAGCGTTCCTCGCCCAGACGGTACAGGCCGACGCGCTGCAGAGGTGCCCGCGCGGTATCGTAGCCCTGCGCGCGGTCGGCGGCGATCACCTGTGCAAAGCGATCGCGCTGCGCTGCCTCGTCCAGGTGGCGCCAGTCTTCTTCCACCCACGGCAGCTCGGCCGACGGCTGCACCAGCTGGTGCAAGCGGTCGCCCTGGCCGACAAAGGCGGTGCGGAAAATGTCGTAGTGCGCGCTGACGGCCTGCCAGGCGGCGCGGAAAGCGGCGCGGTCCTGCAAGCCTTCCAGGACAGGGTAGGTCAGGGTGACGTAAGCGCTGCTGTCAAGAAGGCTGTGAAACAGCATGCCTTGCTGCATCGAGGTGGCCGGATACAGCTTCGCAATTGCATACTCGCGCTGCCAGCCATCGAGTTCGGCGCGGCTGACCTTTGCAAGCGGGAAGTCGCCTGGCGTGAACTGGCCGGCCGGAGCGTGGGCGCAGTGCTGCACCACGTCGCGCAGGCCCGCTTCAATCTGCCGCGCCAGGTCCGCCATCGCGCCGGCGTCGAACTGCTCGCTGCTGTAGTCCAGCGTGAAGCCCAGCACGCCGCCGGCTACCTTGCCGTTCAGGCCGAGCAGGCAATGGCGAGCCCGCGCCGGGTCGATGGCGGCGCCGCTGCCGTCCTGCGCCGCGCGGAACAGGCTGTCCTCGCCGACGCTCTGGTCGAACTGGCCCAGGTAGTTGAACACCAGTTGCGCCGGATGCGCCGCTTCGGCCTGCGCCAGGCGGGCATCGCCTGCCACGTGGCGCAGCACGCTATAGCCGAAGCCCTGCTGCGGCACC
>JBCNOP010000302.1:0-5174 GCA_039593775.1 Pseudoduganella sp. | reverse complement strand
CTCGTTGGGCTTGAGCCTGAACTTCGTCATATTGTCCTCATCGCGCAGGTAGGACAGGCAATCCACCCAAGCATCGATGGTTGCGGAATACCCAGACGGGAACCCAAGTTCCGCCTGGCAGGCAGCATGGAACGCCGCCTCATCGCCGATCGCGGCGCCGTTTAACGTGGCAATCGCCATTATTTCTTTTCCTTCGGATCGGTGACAAACCCAATGCGGGTCAGGCCGTGCGACTGTGCCGCCGCCATCACCTGCGCCACCACTTCATAGCGGGTATCCTTGTCCGCCCGCAGCTGCAACTCCGGCTGCTGCGGCAAGCCCGCCGCCTCGGCCAGGCGCTGCTCCAGCTCGCCGGCCTGCAAGGCATCGTTATTCCAGTAAACCGTGCCCGCGGCATCGATTGCCAGGGTCACTGTGTCCGCTTCCTGCTGCAGCGCCCTGGCTTGCGCCTTGGGCAGCTCCAGCTGCACCGCATTGGTAAACATCGGCGCGCTGATGATGAAGATCACCAGCAGCACCAGCATCACGTCCACCATCGGCGTGACGTTGATGTCCGCCATGGATTCCTTCTGCCGGTGATGGTTGAAGGAGCCGAAAGCCATGTGCTCAGTCCCTGGCCAGGTAAGCGTGCAAGTCGTGCGCAAACGCGTCCAGTTCGGACAGCGTAATGCGGTTGATGCGGTTAAAGCCGTTATACGCCAGCACCGCCGGAATCGCCACGGTCAGGCCGACACCGGTCATGATCAGGGCCTCGCCTACCGGGCCGGCCACCTTGTCGATCTGCACCGTGCCCTGCGCCGACACTGCCGCCAGCGCATGGTAGATGCCCCACACGGTGCCCAGCAGGCCGACAAACGGCGCGGTCGACGCGATCGACGCCAGCAGCGTCAGTCCCGACTCCAGTCGCGTGGTAGAGACATGGATCGCATCGCGCAGCACGCGCGTCACCTGCTCGGAGCGCCCCATCTCGGCGGCAATGCTGCCGCCCTTGGCGTGCGCCAGCTGGTGCGCGCCGGCCTGCGCCACCGCCGCGAAGATGCGCTCCTGGTCGCGCGCCGCCATCAGCGCCACGCCATCGGCCACCGACGGCGCATCCCAGAACGCCTGCACTACCGGCGCCGCGCGCCGGATGCGCCAGGAAGCCCAGCCCTTCCACAGGATGAAGAACCAGGACGCCAGCGACATCGCCAGCAGCAGGTATGCCACCGCATGCGAGATCGCATCGCCGCGCTGCCAGTAGCTGGCGAAGGTAAAGTGCTCCATCAGCCGTTCAGGCCCAGCACGTCGTACATATCGTACAAGCCGGTCTTCTTGTCGGCCAGGAATTGCGCCGCGCGCAGCGAGCCGTTGGCATAGTGCTGGCGCGAAGAGGACTTGTGGCTGATCTCGATGCGCTCGCCCTCGGTGGCAAACATCACGGTATGGTCGCCGATGATGTCGCCGCCGCGCACGGTGGCAAAGCCGATCTGCGAAGGATCGCGCGGGCCGGTCACGCCTTCGCGCGCGAACACGCCAACCTTTTTCAGGTCGCGTCCCAGCGCATCGGCAATCACTTCGCCCATTTTCAGTGCGGTGCCGGACGGCGCATCGACCTTGTGGCGGTGGTGCGCCTCGATGATCTCGATGTCGTAGCCAACGTCGAACTGCTTGGCCGCAAACTCCAGCAATTTCAGCGTCACGTTGACGCCCACGCTCATGTTCGGCGCGAACACGATGGCGGTTTTCTGCGCCGCTGCTGCGATGGCGGCCTTGCCCGCTTCATCGAAGCCGGTGGTGCCGATCACCATCTTCACGCCATGCTCGGCGCAGTAAGCCAGGTGGGCCAGGGTGCCTTCCGGGCGCGTGAAGTCGATCAGGACGTCGGCGCCGGCCAGGCCGGCCGCCAGGTCGGAAGTGATGGCCACGCCGGAAGGCTGGCCGGTAAAGGCAGCCGCGTCGCTGCCCAGGGCGGGCGCGCCCTCGCGGTCCAGCGCACCGGCCAGGCGCGCATCTGGCGCCTTCTGCACCGCCTCGATCAACATATGGCCCATGCGGCCGCTGGCGCCGGCGATGGCGATATTCAGTTGCGTCATCTTGCTGTTTTCCTTTTTATTGCTTGGTGCCCGATTCCTGCCCGCCCGGCAACGGCGCCTTGCCCGGCGCCAGGTTGTCCTTGGCCGCCTCGGACTTCTTGAATTCCTTGATCGGGCCGGCGATGCGCTCGATGTATTCCTGTTCGGTCGGCAGGTCGCCGCCCTCGAAGCGCTCGACCTTGTCATCCTTGTCGAAGAACACCACCACCGTGCTGGTGGTCAGCTCGCCATTGCCCTTGGCCAGGCGGAACGGATAATCCCAGCGCTGGGCATGGAAGGGATCGGCCATCAGCGGTGTGCCGAGCAGGAACTTGACCTGGTCCTTGGTCATGCCGTTCTTGAGCTGGGCCAGCATTTCCTTGGAGACGAAATTGCCCTGCTGGATATCGGGACGGTAAGGCGAGAAGAACCACAGGAATTTCTGCGTCTTGGTGATCTGGATGGTCTGGGCCCCCTGCGAGGCTTCCACCGGAGCCACGGTGGCCGGCTTGCTGGCGCAGGCAGCCAACAGGGCGGCCGCCAGCAGCGGAGTGCTACGTTGCAACAAAGACAGCAGGGTCAAGCGCATATTATGCATACCTCAATTCCGTGAGCAGAAGTGCCTAAAACGCTATATCATAAAGCACTTCCCGCAACTGACGTTAGCAAACATGAGTAACAGCCCTACCGACCTGAAGGCGTCCGGCCTGAAGGCTACCCTGCCACGCCTGAAGATCCTCGATATTTTCCAGAGCAGCCCCGTGCGCCACCTGACGGCGGAAGACGTGTACAAGCTGCTGCTGGCCGAGAACATGGACGTCGGCCTGGCCACCGTGTACCGCGTGCTGACCCAGTTCGAGCAGGCCGGCTTGCTCAACCGCAACCATTTTGAGAGCGGCAAGGCGATTTTCGAGCTCAACGAAGGCTCGCACCACGACCACCTGGTCTGCCTCGATTGCGGCCGGGTCGAAGAATTCGTCGACGAAGAGATTGAAAAGCGCCAGCAAAGCATCGCCGCCGAGCGCGGCTTCAAGATCGCCGAGCACGCGCTGGCCATCTACGGCAGCTGCACCAAGGTCAACTGCCCGCACAAGCACTAAAAAATAAATGGGGACGTACCCCATTTATCTTCGAAAAATAAATGGGGTACGTCCCCATTTATTTTTTTAGTGGTTGCTCAACGCATTCGACAGCAGCCGCGACGTGATATCGACAATCGGGATGACCCGTTCGTAGGCCATGCGGGTCGGCCCGATCACTCCCAGCGTTCCCACGATCTTGCCGTTCGCTTCATAAGGCGCGGTCACCACGCTCATTTCATCCATCGGCACCAGCTGCGACTCGCCGCCGATGAAAATCTGCACGCCGGACGCCTTGGACGAGACGTCCAATAGCTGCATCAGCCCGGTCTTTTGCTCGAACAGGTCGAACATCGCGCGCAGCGAGCTCATATTCGAGGACAGGTCGGCCACCGACAGCAAGTTGCGCTCGCCGGCAATCACCATGTCTTCGGCCGATTCGGCCATGGCCTCGCTGCCCGCCTCCACCGCCGCCTGCATCAGGCGCCCCATATCGTCGCGCAGTTGGCGCAGCTCATGCTGCAGGCGCCCGCGCACATCTTCGAACGACAGTCCGGAATAATGCTGGTTGATGAAATTGGCCGATTGCTGCAACTGGGCCGGCGTGTAATCGACGTCGGTCAGCAGGATGCGGTTTTGCACGTCGCCGCCGGGCAGCACGATCACCAGGAGCACGCGCTTTTCGCCCAGGCGCAAAAACTCGATCTGCTGGAACACCGACTCGTGGCGCGGCGCCACCACCACCCCGGCAAACTGGGTCAGCGAGGACAGCATCTGGGCCGCATTGGCAATCAGCTTTTGCGGCTGCGGCGAAGCTACCTGCAAGCCGGCCTGCACCGCGCGTTCGTCGATGTGCTGCACCGTCAGCAGGGTGTCGACAAAGATGCGGTAGCCGCGCGGGGTCGGCACCCGTCCCGCCGAGGTATGCGGGCTGGCTACATAGCCCTGCTCTTCGAGGTCGGCCATGATGTTGCGGATGGTGGCCGGCGACAGCTCCAGCCCGGAAATCTTGGACAAGGCGCGCGAGCCCACCGGCTGGCCGTCGGCGATGTAACGCTCGACCAGGGCTTTGAGCAGGGTTTGGGCACGGATATCGAGATGCATAGGTCTATTCTGCCAACTGTTGTTCCAGCCACGCAAGCAGTTCATCGAGCGTGGCGCAAATCGCGTCCGGCTGTGGCGCGCCGTCCGGCAGTGCCGCGCCGCGCCGGTTCATCCACACCGCGCGCAGGCCGGCCGCCTGCGCCCCGGCCACGTCGAGCGCCAGGTCGTCGCCGACATACACCGCATCGTGCGGCGCCACGCCCAGCGCTGCGCACGCCGCGCGGAAAATATCCGGCGCCGGCTTGGCCGCGCCGAAATGGGCCGCCGCCAGCGATACCTCGAAATGGTGGGCCAGGCCGATGACTTCAAGGTCGGCATTGCCATTGGAAATCGTGCCCAGCTGCACATGCTGGCGCAGCTTGAGCAAGCCCGGCAGCACATCGTCATACGGCGTCACCGCATTGCGCGCGGCAAAAAAGTGCGCCATGGCACCCTCGACATGGCCCGCATCCTCGCCGGCCGCAGCAAAAGCCGCCTGCAGGCTGGCGCGCCGCAGCTTGCCCAGGTCGACCAGCAGTTCCGGCTGGGCCGCCGCCAGTTCGGCGCGGTGCGCGCGCAAGGCTTCGATCGACCACTGCGCCGTTACTTTCGGCGCATGGGCCGCCAGCCAGGCGTGCAGCGTGATTTCCGCTTCGGCAATCACGGGCGCGATCGGCCACAGGGTGTCGTCCAGGTCGAACAGGATGGCTTTCGGCTTCATGGGCGCATTGTACCGCGCCGCGGTTGCAAGCTGTTACAAGGGAAAAGCTGGTCAAATCGGCTAAAGAAGTAGCAAATGCACTAAAATAGGCGCCGATTTGTCCGCGCGACGCGCGCAACCGACTGGAGAAAGTGGAATGAAGAGTAAGTATCTGTCCGCCGCCGCCGCGCTGCTGTGCGCCGCCGGACTGGCCGCCTGTGGCGGCAAGGGCAATGGCAGCATCGCCCTGGTGGTCCAGGT
>JBCNOP010000301.1:0-5188 GCA_039593775.1 Pseudoduganella sp. | reverse complement strand
TCGCCGACCTGGCCTGAGGCGCAGGCTGCCCAGCAACAGCAGCCCGGCCAGCAGCAAGGCCCCTTGCGCCGGTTCCGGCACGGGCGACAGCAGGAACATCGCATTGGCTTCCCACTCGCTGCTACCGCTGGCAAGAACCTGGCCGCTGGCGTTGATGTCCCACGCGCGCCTCAGGAACCAGCCAGCATACTGCTCTTCATTCCACAGGTGGTCCATCACGTAGGGGCGGTCCTGGTACCACAGCATGGCGCGCCGGTAACTGCTCTCGCCCACCACGCTACCGGCATCGTTTATGTCGTTTGCGTAAGGCGCCCACAGATCCTGGTGTTCCCACTTGCCGTCCCGCCAAAGCAGCGTGAATGCCCGGCCATTATCCTGGTGGGCCGCCAGCCGCCCCTCCGCATTCAGCGCCTCGACGTTGTAATCGTAGGGAAGCCCGTATTCGCCAAAGACGCCGTCTTGCCAGCTCCTGGGGCCAAATTCGTCGGTCCGGCTGCCGAACACGAGGCCCTGGTTGTTGATCAGGCGGGGCCGGTAATTGTCAAACAGCTGCGGCGCGCTGCCATCGCCCCATTGGATGATGCCGGTGGGGCCGGAACCCGGACCGGTAGACGTGGTGCTAAAGCCGACGATGTCGCCACGGTCGTTCATGCCTGCGGCGACAATGCCCGATGCCGTAAACGGTATCAATTCCATCGCGCCGCCGTGGCGCCACATGACTGCCTGCGTCTGAGAGAATCCGGAAACGGTGGCATTGCCGATAACCGTCCCCTGGTTGTTGAAACCGGTAATCGTGAGGTGGCTGACAACACCGGGCAAGTGCATGATCGAGCCATCCGGATTCCAGATGGCCGGCCTGCCGTCCTGGCCGAGGCCCGCAACCTGGCCGGAGTCATTGAGGAATTGCGGTGTGAACTGACCGTCGAACTTGATGGCGCGATAGGACGGCGCTTCCTGCGCGTAGGCATTGCAGGCGAGCAGCGCCAGCAGCGAGGACAAGGACAGGCGAGCCCACAGTTTGTGCTGCGCGAGCCGCCACGCAGCCAGCAGCAAGAGGCCGGCCAGCAGGAGCGCGACGGCCTGCGGCTCCGGTACCGGCGACAAGAGGAAGTTCAGATTTTCGCCGTATGGCCCGACACCTTGCGCGAGGATTGCGCCGCCGTTATTGATGTCCCAAGCGTTGACCAGGGACCAGCCCGAAAATTGCGCGTCATGCCACAAGTGGTCAAGGTCATAGGTTCTTCCTTCAAACGACACCATGGCCCGCAAGGAGAGATCGGTCTCGCCGACAACCGTGCCGGCATCGTTCATGTCATGGCCAAAGCCGAACCAAAGTTCCTGCAAGTCCGGCTGCCCCGCCCGCTCAATCATCGAAAAGACGTGGTAATCGCTGGTCGTGCCCGCCATCCGGCTTTCGTTGTTGAGCGCCCTGATGAACAGTTCGCCGGCGAACAGGGATTCGCCGAATGCGCCATCTTGCCAGCTCCTGGTGCCCCATTCGTCGCTGCGCCGGCCGAGAACAAGCCCGCGATCGTTGATCAACTGAGGCTTGTAATCGTCGAACAATTGCGCCGCACTGCCATCGCCCCACTGGATAAAGCCAACCTCTCCCGATCCCGTACCGGATGCGCCGGCCATGTAGCCGATGACGTCGCCGCGGTTATTGATGCCCGCCGTGAAACCGGCCAGCCCATAGAGCGGCAAGCGCTCCACAGCGCCGCCGTTACGCCACATCACGGGTTGCGGCAGGCTAAAGCCCGGAATCACGGCATTGCCGACCACCGTGCCCTGGTTGTTGAAACCTGTGATGCTGACCTGGCTGGCGGCACCCTCAAGGTGCAGCAGCGAGCCATCGCGGTTCCAGATGACCGGCTTGCCGTCCTGGCCAAGGCCGGCGACCTGGCCAAGGTCATTCACGAACTTCGGGTTGATTTCGCTGCCAAGCGCGATCGCTTGATAGGCAGGCGCCGCGTGCGCGCAGCACGCAAGCAGTGCGAGCAGCGCCAACAACATGCGAACAAATTTGGGCATGATCCTCTCCTGTGTGTAAACAGGGACTTATGCTGCGCCGCGTGCGTTGACGGCGCGCGCGGCGCATCAAATCGTGCGCGGCAGCGCGATAGCATTGCCAGCTATAGCGCGATGCAAGCTGCGAACAGGATCAGGACTTGTTGCCGGCGGTGAGCTGGCGGTATCGGCCAGGCGGCGCGCCGACTGCTTCGCTGAAGCGGTGGGTGAAGTGGCTGAGGTCAGCGTAGCCGCAAGCTTCGGCGACTTGCTGCAGTGGCAGGCGGCCCGCGCGCAACAGTCCGCGCGCGCGTTCGATGCGGCGCGCCGCGATCCACGCCGAAGGCGGCATGCCAAAACTGATGCGGAACATGCGGGCCAAGTGGAATTCCGACATACATGCGAGCTGCGCCAGCATGCCGAGTGTGATGTTCTGGTCTAGGTTTGCTTCGACGTATTCGTGCAGCCGGCGCCGCACAAGTGGCGCCAGGCCGCCGCGCAGGCGCAAGCCAGGCTTGCTCATCGACTGCGAGTGCAGCAGTTCGCTCAATGCCTCGTGCGTGATTTCGTTGGCACGCAAGAGCTGGTCGGCATCGTCCCACGGCTGCTGCAGCAGGTCGCCGCACAATTGCACCAGGCGCTGGTTTTCGAAATAGGTGCGGTCTTGCAGCGTGAGTTCGCGCGGCTCGCGGTCAAGCTCCGCCACGGCGCGCTGTGTGAAATGCTCCGGCATGAAGTAGACGTGCAGCATGCGCAACTGGCCGCGCACCACCCACTCCGACTCGTGCCAGTCCGGCAGTGAGCACAGGCGCTGCGGCGCGCCGTACTGGCCCGGCAAGCCTTCACGTTCGACGCTGTAGCCGCCGCCCAGGTAGCAGGACAAGGTGTGATGGCCAGGCTGGCGGTACTCCGTCAACGCCTCCTCCGTGCTGCGATGCCAGACCGCCGCGGCCAGCCCGTCACCGAGCCAGGCGAAACGTTCGAGTGTCGCGTCGGTACCGGACATGGTGCGGAACACGGCATGCGACATCGCATCGCCCGGCTTCCCGGCCAGTGCTGCGCGCGCAGCCGCCCCCACGCGCTTGCGTGGAACAGCTGGTTCAAGTTGTCCGGTCTGTGGCTTCACGCCGAAAAGTCTAGCACGCGCCACTTCCGCCCAGCCGGCCAGCCAGCCGATTTGCGCAAGATCAGACAAGGCATGTCGGAAAAGCTTACAACGAGCATTAACCCAGATACCGCTTATCCATAAGAATCAGTTACTTATTGGAGCAGGGTATAGATATTGCTTATTGCACATCAAGCAATGCTGTCAATAAGACTACTGTTTTGAAAGGAAAAATCGATGAAGAAGCTCGCTTGCTTAGCAGCGCTGTCACTCGCATTCTCCGCAGCACAAGCAGCCCCTATCCAGCTCGACCTGACCAGCGGGACGTTCGCCAACAATAATGGCTCGGCCGTGGTCGACACTTACACCGAGGATGGCTTCCGCCTCCGCACTGTTCGCGCGGGAGACCATTTCGATCCGGGATTCATCAGCGACATCGGCATCCACAACGGCTTCCAGAATCAAGACGACGTGAGTTGGGTAATCGACTTCTTCGGCGCCAGCTTCAACCTGGTTAACATCAATATCTTCGGCTATGTCGATGGTGCGGCATCGATCACGGTGACCGGCTCCAATGGCGCCACGCAAACCTTGTCCGGAACTGGCTTGCTGGCTATCGCCGGCATGGGCGACGTGACCTCGGTCGTGTTCAACATCGACCAGGACGGCGGAACCCAAGGCTTTGGCTTCTCTGAAATCAATGTCGATACCGCGCCTGTGCAACAGATCCCTGTACCGGGCACGCTGGCATTGCTTGGTCTTGGCGTTTCGGCACTGGGCTTTTCGCGCCGCAGCAGGAAGACGAGATAATCAGGACTGCCAGTGTGCTCCACACGGTACACTGGCATTCTTTTTCCGATACAAAGTCGTGTATGCCCTTGAAGCGCTATCCCTTCCGCTTACCCTTGCTGGTTCTCCTGATTTCGTCGGCTCCTTCCTTTGCTGCCAGCGGCCTGCCGCAAATGCCAACGATGTCCACGCAGCAAGCCGACAACGTTGTCGCAGCACTTAAATCCGGCGAAAACGACCAGGCACAATTATCGTCGCTTCCTCTAATTAAAGGCACAGATCTCGTTCATCTGACCGCCATTACCGGAATTCACCGCATCACGCCGAGCGACGATGAAGATTATTTCGCATTCAACGCAAAGGTCGGCAATAAACGTTTCTCCTTTTATTTTACGGTTACCCCCCGGCTTGCCTCAGGCGCACATCCTCCGAGCCTGGCGACACTTCTGGAAAATGGCAGGGTCACCCAGTACGATGTGACATCTTTCGTTGAGGGCAAGGAGAAAAGTCATTTGGTTGCTTGTCATTCCCGCGACACTGGCCTTGGCTGCAAGCCGTTCTCGTGGGACTCAGATAGCAGCAAGATCAGACAACCAGCCAGGCGCAATTGACGGCATCCTGAGGGCACTATGAATACTGCCCTCTACCTCACCACGGTGCTCATCTGGGGCACCACCTGGATCGCGATCAAATTCCAGCTTGGCGTCGTCGCAGCGCCGGTCTCGATCGCTTATCGTTTCTGGATCGCGGCGCTGGTGCTGATGCTGATCCTGCTCGTGCGCAGGCAGCAGATCCTGCCGCCGCGTTCTGCCTGGCGCTACCTGCTGGCGCAAGGCCTCGCGCTGTTTTGCTGTAATTTCCTGTGCTTCTATTACGCCACCATGTGGGTGCCGAGCGGCTTGGTGGCGGTGGTGTTTTCAACTGCGCCGATCTGGAACGCGATCAACGGGCGGCTCTTCATGAATCGCCCGATACGCCCGCAAGTGCTGGGCGGCGCGGTGCTGGGCATGGCGGGCATCGTGATGCTGTTCCTGCCTTCCATGAAGGGGCATTGGAACGACTCCGGCATGCTGGCAGGACTCGGGCTGGCGCTGCTTGGCACGCTGTGCTTCTCGACCGGCAACCTGCTCTCCAGCCGCATGCAGGCGTTGGGCATGCAACCGTGGCTGACCAACACCTGGGCCATGCTGTGCGGCGCCACCATCCTGACGATAGGCGCGGCAGCCCTCGGCATGCCGTTCACCTTCGACCCAAGCCCGCGCTACATCGGCGCACTGCTCTACCTGG
>JBCNOP010000300.1:0-5188 GCA_039593775.1 Pseudoduganella sp. | reverse complement strand
TGCAGGATTCCGGAGCCGGCCGTCATCCACTGCACATCGCCCGGGCCGATCAAGCCACCCTCGCCGGTCGAATCGCGGTGCGCGACCTCGCCCTGGTAGACGATGGTCACGGTCTCGAAGCCGCGGTGCGGGTGCGAGCCGACGCCGCGAGGCTGGGCCGCAGGTTCGAACGTGGCTGGGCCGGCATAGTCCAGCATCAGGAATGGGCTGGCCTGCTTGCCGTGGCTGCGATAGGAAAACATGGACCGCACAGGGAAACCATCGCCCACCCAGTGAGGGGCTTGTGCGCCGTAGATGCCGAGGACTCGTTTCATTGCCATCTCCTTCGTTAGTTGATGGAGACAGCTTAATTTCAGGACGAAGGTACCGGTAGTCTGTTAAATTACAATGCACAGTCCTATTTTTAGAACGATGGAAGACCTCAACGACCTGTATTACTTTGCCCAGGCAGTCGACCACGGCGGGTTCGCGCCAGCCGGCCGCGCACTCGGCATGCCGAAGTCAAAGCTCAGCCGCCGCATCGCCCTGCTGGAAGAGCGCCTCGGCGTGCGCCTGGTGCACCGGACTACCCGCCAGTTCACCGTGACCGAGGTTGGCCAGACCTTCTACGAGCACTGCAAGGCCATGCTGGTAGAAGCGGAAGCGGCGCAAGATGCCATCGTCGCCTTGCGCAGCGAGCCAACCGGCACCGTGCGGCTTACCTGCCCGGTGGCGCTGCTGCACGTGAACGTAGGCGAAATACTGGCCGATTTCATGGTCGCCTACCCCAAGGTGCAGGTGCTGCTGGAAGCCAGCAACCGGCGCGTGGACCTGGTGGCGGAAGGCATTGACGTCGCAATCCGCGTGCGCCCGCTGCCGCTCGAAGACAGCGAGTTAATCGTGCGGCAACTGGCCGACCGCGCCATCTGCCTGGCCGCCAGCCCGGCGCTGGTCGAGCGCATGGGGATGCCCGCCGCTCCCGCCGCGCTGAACGGCTGGCCCAGTCTCGGCCTCGGCCAGCCGCAGCAAACCCATAGCTGGGAGCTGTTCGGCCCCGGCGGCGCTCACGCCACGGTGTTCCACCAGCCCCGCTTCATCACCACCGACATGATGGCCTTGCGCAATGCCGCGGTGGCCGGAGTCGGCGTGGTCCAGTTGCCGCTATTGATGGTGAAAGACCAATTGGCCGCCGGCACCTTGGTCCGCCTGCTGCCCGAGTGGGCGCCACGGCGTGAGGTGATCCACGCCGTTTACCCCTCCCGGCGCGGCATGCTGCCCTCCGTACGCGCCCTGCTCGACTACCTCGCCGAGCGCTACGCCGCCATTTCCGAAGAATGAAATCGGAATAAGCAAATGCCGAATTTGTATCGGCCGCCGGGGGTGGTGGCCGGGGGAAAATGCTGCTTTGCCGTATAATTTCAGGTCCACGTTGCCCAACCAGCGATATCAAAATGACTAACACGACCCGTCCAACCTCCAAGACCGAAGCCCAGCTGCGCGAGATCCTCGCGAAGCGCATCATGTTCCTGGACGGCGCGATGGGCACCATCATCCAGCAATACAAGCTCGATGAAAAAGCATATCGTGGCGAACGCTTCGCCGATTTCGCCGCGCCGGAAGGCAGCGGGCACCGCGAACTGTTCGTCAAAGGGAACAACGAGCTGCTGACGCTGACCCAGCCCCGGGTGATCCAGGAAATCCACGAACGTTACCTGGCTGCGGGCGCGGACCTGATCGAAACCAATACCTTCGGCGCTACTTCCATCGCGCAGGACGACTATTTCATGGCCCACCTGGCCTATGAAATGAACGTGGAGGCGGCCAAGCTGGCCAAGGCGGCCACCGCCAAGTATTCAACCGCAGACAAGCCGCGCTTCGTCTGCGGTGCCCTCGGCCCGACCCCGAAGACCGCCTCTATTTCGCCGGACGTGAACGACCCGGCTGCGCGTAACGTCACCTTCGACCAGCTGGTCGCTGCCTACTACGAGCAGGTGCGTGGCCTGGTGGATGGCGGCGTCGACGTGCTGCTGGTCGAAACCATTTTCGACACCCTCAACTGCAAGGCCGCACTGTTTGCGATCGACCAGTACTTCGACGAGCATCCTGAACTCGAGCGCCTGCCGCTGATGATTTCCGGCACCGTGACCGACGCTTCCGGCCGCATCCTGTCTGGCCAGACCGTGCCGGCCTTCTGGAACTCGGTGCGCCACGCCAAGCCGCTGACCATTGGCCTGAACTGCGCGCTCGGTGCGACCCTGATGCGTCCATACGCCGAAGAGCTGTCGCAGATCGCCGATACTTTCGTCTGTATCTACCCGAATGCCGGCCTGCCTAACCCAATGAGCGACACCGGCTTCGACGAACTGCCGGAAGACACTTCGCGCCTGCTGCGCGAGTTCGCCGATGCGGGCTTCATCAACGTGGCCGGCGGCTGCTGCGGCACCACGCCAGACCACATCGCTGCTGTCGCGAAACTGCTGTCGACCGCCACTCCGCGCACCGTGCCGCACGTGCCGGTAGCGCAGCGCCTGTCCGGCCTGGAGCCGTTCACCATCGACGACGACTCGCTGTTCGTCAACGTCGGCGAGCGTACCAACGTGACAGGCTCCAAAGCCTTCGCACGCATGATCCTGAACGAGCAGTATGACGAGGCTTTGTCCGTCGCGCGCCAGCAGGTGGAAAACGGCGCGCAGGTCATCGACATCAACATGGACGAGGCGATGCTGGATTCCCAGGCCGCCATGACCCGCTTCCTGAACCTGATCGCTTCCGAGCCTGACATCTCGCGCGTGCCCATCATGATCGACTCCTCCAAGTGGTCGGTGATCGAAGCGGGCCTGAAGTGCGTGCAGGGCAAGGCCGTGGTGAACTCGATTTCCATGAAGGAAGGCGAAGAGGAATTCATCCGCCAGGCGAAACTGTGCCGCCGCTATGGCGCTGCCGTGATCGTGATGGCCTTCGACGAAACCGGCCAGGCCGACACCTACGCGCGCAAGATCGAAATCTGCGGACGTGCCTACAAGGTGCTGACCGAGAAGGTTGGCTTCCCGCCGGAAGACATCATCTTCGACCCGAACATCTTCGCCGTCGCTACCGGCATCGAAGAGCACAACAACTACGCGGTGGACTTCATCGAAGCCACACGCTGGATCAAGAACAACCTGCCGCACGCGAAGATTTCCGGCGGCGTATCGAACGTGTCGTTCTCCTTCCGCGGCAACGACCCGGCACGTGAAGCGATCCACACCGTGTTCCTGTACCACGCCATCAAGGCCGGCATGACCATGGGTATCGTCAACGCCGGCATGATCGGCGTCTACGACGACCTGCCGGCCGAACTGCGCGAGCGCGTGGAAGACGTGGTGCTGAACCGCCGCGAAGACGCCACCGAGCGCATGATCGAATTCGCAGCGACGCTGAAAGGCGGCGCCAAGCAGGAGGCAGCCAACCTTGAATGGCGGAACGCGCCGGTTGAGAAACGCCTGGCACACGCGCTGGTGCATGGCATTACCCAGTTCATCACAGAAGACACGGAAGAAATGCGCCAGCAGGTCTTCAACAGCGGCGGCCGCCCGATCAATGTGATCGAAGGCCCGCTGATGGATGGCATGAATATCGTCGGCGACCTGTTCGGCCAGGGCAAGATGTTCCTGCCGCAGGTGGTCAAATCGGCGCGTGTGATGAAGCAGGCCGTGGCCCACCTGATTCCTTACATCGAGGAAGAGAAGAAGGCGGAAGAGGCGCGTACCGGCATCGTAGCCAAGCCGAAAGGCAAGATCGTCATCGCCACCGTGAAGGGCGACGTGCACGACATCGGCAAGAACATCGTGTCCGTGGTCCTGCAGTGCAATAACTTTGAAGTCGTGAACATGGGCGTGATGGTGCCCGCCTCCGAGATCCTGGCGAAAGCCAAGGCCGAGAATGCTGACATCATCGGCCTGTCCGGCCTGATCACGCCATCGCTGGAAGAAATGGCCCACGTCGCGAAAGAGATGCAGCGCGACGAACACTTCCGCATGCTCAAAATCCCGCTGCTGATCGGCGGCGCCACCACCAGCCGCGCACACACTGCGGTGAAGATCGCCCACAACTACGAGGGACCGGTGGTGTACGTGCCGGATGCTTCGCGCTCCGTATCGGTCGCGCAGTCATTGCTGACGGACGAGCAGCGCGGCAAGTTCGTGGAAGAACTGGACCACGACTACGCCCGCATCCGTGAGCAGCACGCCAACAAGAAGGCGCTGCCGACCGTGTCGCTGGAAGCAGCGCGTGCCAACAAGGCCAAGCTGGAATTCGCACCGGTGCGTCCTAAGTTCGTCGGCCGCCGCGTGTTCAAGAATGTAGACCTGGCGGCGATTGCCGAGTACATCGACTGGGGCCCGTTCTTCCAGACCTGGGACCTGGCCGGCCCCTTCCCTGCCATCCTGACCGATGAAGTGGTGGGCGAGGCAGCCTCCAAGGTGTTCGAGGAAGGCAAGGCGCTGCTGAAGAAGATCATCGAAGGCCGCTGGCTGACTGCCAATGGCGTGATTGCGCTGCTGCCTGCGAACACGGTCAATGAAGACGATATCGAAATTTACACTGACGAATCACGCTCGGAGGTGGCCTTTACCTACTACGGCCTGCGCCAGCAAGGCCTGAAGCCGGTGATCGATGGCGTGCAGCGTCCGAACCAGTGCCTGTCGGACTTCATTGCGCCGAAGGACTCGGGCAAGCAGGATTACATCGGCATGTTCGCGGTGACCGCCGGCCTGGGCATCGAAAAGTATGAGAAGCGCTTTGAAGATGCACATGACGATTATTCCTCGATCATGCTGAAGGCGCTGGCCGACCGCCTGGCCGAGGCGTTCGCGGAGTACCTGCACGAGCGTGTGCGTAAAGACCTGTGGGGCTATGCTGCCGACGAAGCCCTGAGCAACGAACAGTTGATCAAGGAAGAGTACAAGGGTATTCGCCCTGCGCCTGGCTACCCGGCCTGCCCGGAGCACACCGTGAAAGCGGATGTGTTCCGCGTGCTCAACGCAAATGAGATCGGGATGGAGCTGACGGAGTCGTTTGCGATGTTCCCTGGCGCGGCGGTGTCGGGCTTCTATTTCGCCCACCCGCAGTCGAAGTATTTCACCGTCGGGAAAATCAACGAAGACCAGGTGGTCGATATGGCGGCCCGCCGTGGCGTGGCCAAGGACCAGCTGGAGCGCTGGCTGGCGCC
>JBCNOP010000030.1:0-38513 GCA_039593775.1 Pseudoduganella sp. | reverse complement strand
ACCATCATGATCAAGCCCGGATCAGCCATGATCAGGGCATCGGGCTTCATGGCGATGACGGGCGCCATATCGCGCAGGTAGGTCTTGAGCTTGGAGTTGTGGGCGAAGATGTTACTGGCGACGAAGAACTGCTTGCCGCGCGCATGGGCGCCGTCGATGCCTTCCTGCAGCGCCTGCAGGGTAGAGAAGTCGTTGTTGCGCACGCGCAGGCTGTAGCGCGGCTGGCCAGCGTAAACGGCGTCGGCGCCGTAGTCGAAGGCGGCATTCATTTTCGCCAGGGAGCCGGCGGGCAGGAGAAGTTCGGGAGCGGTCAGCATGGCAGGCAAAATCCGCCAGCCTAGCCATGCCTCCGGCGTGCCGCCATGACCTGGATCAAGTTTTGCGCATTACACCGGCTGCAGTTCGCCGTACAGGGCGAGGAATTCCTGGCTTAGCTTGTGGCTGCGATCGAGGTGGATCATCGGCAGGTTGCGCTCGTGCGATTCGCGGATGCGGATCGAGCTTGAGAGCTTGTTCTCGAACACCGGCAAGCCTTCTTCCTTGAGCTGGTCCACCATGCGCTGCGGCAGCAAGGCGCGCGGCTGGAACTGGTTGACCACGATGCCCTCGATCTGCAGGTTCGGATTGTGGTCGGCCTTGATCTCTTTGACGTTGTTGACCAGGGTGTAGAGCGCCTGGCGCGAAAAATCGTCGCAGTCGAAGGGAATCAGGCAGCTATCGGCCGCGATCAGGGCCGACTGCGTGAAGAAGTTATAGGCTGGCGGCGTGTCGACGTAGATTTCGTCGTATTCCTTTTCCAGCTCGTTCAGCGTGTCGCGCAGCTTGTAGATCTTGTGGCGCGATTCCAGTTTCGATTGCAGGTCGCCCAGTTCGGGATGGGCCAGCATGATCGAAAGGTTGTCGAACGGCGTGGCATGCACGTATTCGCCGGCCGGCTTGGCGAACATGCTGAAACTGAGCATTTGCTCGAAATAGGCGCCGAGCGTAGGCGCCAGGCCTTCGGTTGCCGCCCCGAGCAAATAGCGGCTGCTATTGCACTGCGGGTCGATATCGATCAATAGCGTGCGTTTGCCGTGGTGCGCCGCAATGGCCGCCAGGTTTACCGCAATGGTCGATTTACCGACGCCGCCCTTCTGGTTGAAGATTACGCGTTTCATTTGCTGGCCCCCGCTGTGGCTAAGATTGCAACGATTCTAGCATGATGCGGCGCAGCAAAAGCAAGCGCTGTTGTGCGCTTATGCCTTCATGCAGGAATTCGATTCCATCAGGCCGCGCAGGTAGCCGCGGCGGACTTTGCCTGCCAGGACCGCGCTTTGGGCTTTCTTCGATTGGCGCTCCGCGCCACTCAGCTTGCGCAGCCAGCCGCGAAAAGGAATTGCGCCTTCAACCGTGCGCGCCAGGGCGCCGGTTGCCGCGTCACCCAAGGCTTCCTTGGAAGCGTCCACGCGGCTTTGCTTTTCTTCGGGAACGTCAAAATCCGGGCCGAGCTCCTCATCGAGGTCCGCCACTTGCGCCAGCAGGGCCGGGCAGCTCTTGTCGGCAGGCGCCTTGTACGGATTGCCCATGGCGTCGCGCAGGACGTCGGGGATTTCAATTTTGGCGATATTCAGGTCGCGCAGCGGCGTGGTCGAAATTTCCTGGATGCGGTTTTGGTCCTTGGTGGCGCACGCGCTCAGGGCCAGCGCGGCAATGACCAGCGTCAGTCGTTGCATATCTTCTACGGTTAAAAAAAATGCAAGTATAACTAAGTCGGGGACATTCGTTCCAGAATTGTTTTACGGTAGCGGCGGCTCATGCGCAGGCGCTGGCCACCCTCCAGCACGACTTCGTACTCGCCGTCTTCGCGCAGTTCGAGCGCCCGCACGCGTTCCAGGTTGACGATGGCGGAGCGGTGGATGCGCTGGAAACCGTGTGGCGCCAGTTCACCTTCCAGTTCGGACAGGCTGCGGCGCAGCATCAGGGCATGGCCGTTGGCATGCACGCTGGCGTAGTAATCGCTGGCCTCCACCCACTCGATGTCGGCAAATTTGACCACCTCCAGCGTGCTGCCGTTCCTGATGATGAAGCGGCGCATTGCGCCCGGCAGGCGCAATCGCTCTTTGACGCGTTCCAGCACACGCTCGAAGCGCTGGTCGTCGAAGGGCTTGAGCAGGTAATCGAGGGCGCCGACTTCGAAGGCGCGCAGTGCGAACTGGTGGTGGGCCGTGACGAAGACGATGGCGAATGGCGGCGCGGTGCCCAGGCGTTCCAGCAACTCGAAGCCATCGCATTCCGGCATTTCAACATCGAGGAAGACCAGGTCTGGGCGGGCAGCAGGCAGCGCCGCCAGCGCTTCTTCCGCCGAGCCGCACTGGCCCACCACGGTGATCGCCGGGTCGTGCGCCAGCAGCAGGGCGACGTTGCTGCGTGCCAGCGGCTCGTCGTCAATGATCAGTGCGCGCAGCATCAGTGTTCCCGGTAGGGCAGGGTGAGCGTTGCCTGCACGCCTTGCGCCATGTCCTGCAGCACCAGCGATTGCTGCTCGCCGTACAGGGCTCGCAGGCGCTGGCGCGTGTTGGACAGGCCAACACCGTCACGCAGCTCCGCTGCCAGCGCCGGGCCGTCGTTGGCAACAGAGAGGTTCAGCACCTCTCCTGCGCGCTTGGCCGATACGCGCAGTGTTCCGCCTTTCGCGCGTTTGGCGATGCCGTGCTTGATGGCGTTTTCCACCAGCGGCTGCAGGACGAGGTCAGGCACCTGTGCGCCCGCGATTTCGGCCGGGATGTCGAGCTCCCAATGCAGGCGTTCACCAAAGCGCACTTGCTGGACTTCGAGATACTTGCGCAGGAATTCGGCCTCGCTTTGCAGCGGCACGAACTGGCGCTCGGAGCTGTCCGTTACGCGGCGCAGCAGGTCGCCCAAGGCGGCGATGGTGGCAATCGCCTCCTTGTCCTTCTTCTCGCGGATCAAGCCGGTAACAGCGTTGAGCGCATTGAAGATGAAATGCGGCTCGAGCTGCAGCCGCAGCGCCGCCAGTTGCGCCTGCGCCAGCAATTCGCGCTGCTGCGACAGCCGTTTGCGGGTGGCAAAGGTGACACTGAGCGCTGTGATCGCGCCATACAGGATCACGTCGCCCACCAGGTTGCCAATGAATTTCGACTTCCACAGCGGCAGGAAAGGATCAGGGCCTTTCGGATAGGCGAAAGGGTTGAACGCGTGTTCAAGCGCGGCAGCCCAGCAGGTCCACGCCGCGCCGATTGCCAGGCAGGCGCAGAGATGCACGGTCCAATTGCCCACAGCGCGCGAAGGCAAAGGGAAGCGCTGCAGCAGCGCAAGTGCAAGCGGCGTCGCAGCTGCCCACGCGCCCCACGACGCGACGATCACGAAGAACAGCGTCCACCAGTCATGCTGCATGCCCATGGCGTGCATGGACACCACGGTCTGGGTAGCGTCGAACAAGGCCAGGGCCAGCCAGGCGAGGAACGGGGCGATTGCGGTCATGGCCGCAATGATAGGGGAAACCGGCAAACATGGCGGCGGGTTTGCAGCGAAACCACGGTGGGCTGCAGCGAACTGCATCGCGCTGCGCATAGGCGCGGTGGGACACTGCAAGCCTTGACAATCCATCGAGGCGAGACCATGAAAAGACGAGAACTCTTCCGTATTTCCACTGCAATGGGGCTGGGCGCCGCGCTGCCTGCGCTGGCCCTTGCCAAGGCGCAGCCGCCAGGCGCTCCAGCACCGGCAGCGCCATTGAAGCCGCCTGCGCAAGGCAGCATCCCCGTGGCTTTCCTGCTGTCCGATAACGCCGTGATGATCGATTTTGGCGGCCCGTGGGAAGTGTTTTGCAACGTCAGCGTGCCGGGGCGTGGGGAGGGGCCTGTGTTCCAGCCCTACACGGTTGGCGCCACCGAGGCGCCGATCACCACCTATGGCGGCATGAAGATCGTGCCGAGCTACTCCATCGCCAACGCCCCGGTTCCAAAGGTGATCGTCGTCCCGGCCCAAACCGTAAGCGACCCGGCGGTGCTCGACTGGCTGCGCGAGGCGTCGCGCCACGCGGACCTGACGATGTCGGTCTGCACCGGCGCTTTCATCCTGGCCCATGCTGGACTGCTGGATGGGAAGTCGGCTGCTACCTATCACGGCGCATTCAAGGAATTCGCCATGAAGTTCCCCCGCGTTGCACTCAAGCGCGGCGCCCGTTTTGTCGAAGAGGGCAATATCGCTACTGCTGGCGGCCTGTCCTCGGGCATTGACCTGGCCCTGCGCGTGGTGGAACGCTACTTTGGCCGGGCCGTGGCGAGCAATACGGCCTATGCCATGGAGTACCAGGGCCTGGGATGGCAGGACCCGCTCTCCAACAGCATTTACGCCAAGGCCCGCCGCTCGAGCGACCTGCAGCCGCTATGCCCCGTTTGCGATATGGACGTCGACAAGGCGACCGCAGTGTCCACCACCTATCGCAAGCGCACCTATTACTTCTGCATGGACGCGCATAAGAAGCTGTTCGAGGCGAATCCGGCCAGCTACACCTGATTACATGGCTGCCACGTCGAGGACCGCCTGCGCGAACTCGCGCGGCGCTTCCTGCGGCAGGTTGTGGCCAATGCCGCCGGTGAGCGTGCGGTGCTGGTACTTGCCGCTGAATTTTCGGGCGTAGGCAGCCGGCGGCGCGTGCGGTGCGCCATTCGCGTCGCCTTCCAAGGTGATCGATGGCACGCTGATCGCCGGGCCGGCCGCCAGCCGCGCTTCCAGCGCATCGTATTTGCGCTCGCCATCGGCCAGGCCGAGGCGCCAGCGGTAGTTGTGGATCACGATGTCGACGTGGTCCGGATTGTCGAAGGCAGCGGCGCTGCGCGCAAAGGTGGCGTCATCGAAAGCCCACTTCGGCGAAGCCGTCTTCCAGATCAGGCGGTTGAAGTCGTTGCGGTTTGCCTCGTACCCCAGCCGTCCGCGTTCGGTGGCGAAGTAGTACTGGTACCACCATTCGTACTCGGCCTGCGGCGGCAGGGGTTTCCTGTTGCCGGCCGGCGTGCCAATCAGGTAACCGCTGACCGAGACCAGTCCCTTGCAGCGTTCCGGGAACAGTGCCGCGATGATGCAGGCGGTTCTGGCTCCCCAGTCGAAAGCGCCGAAGATGGCGTTGTCGATTTTCAGCGCATCCATCATGCCGATGATGTCGAGCGCCACGGCGGTTTGCTGGGCATTGCGGAAGGTGTCCTTGGACAGGAAGCGCGTGCTGCCATAGCCGCGCAGGTAAGGCATGAGCACCCGGAAGCCGGCGCCGGCCAGCAGCGGCGCGACTTCTTCGAAGCTGTGGATGTCGTAGGGCCAGCCGTGCAGGAGGATCACGGGCTGTCCATTTTCAGGGCCAAGCTCTGCGTAGCCGATTTCCAGTTCAGCGGTGCGTATCGTGCGCATGGCGCCCAGGGAGCGGCCGGCGCCGGCTGGCAAAGCGGCTGCCTGCGCAATCGGCGTGAGCGAGGCCATGCCGGCCAAGGCCAGGAATCCACCCATCAGGGAACGGCGTTGCATGCTGATCTTCGTGTCCAAAGCTTCCTCCTGTCGTTGTGGTTGGGCTAAGTATAGGAACGGAACGTATCTGGATTGTGTCACGGTATATCATGACTGTAGTTTCATGGAATTGGATTTGGCATGCTTATCGCGACTCACAGCGGCAGTTTTCACGCAGACGATGCGTGGGCGGTCGCTGTCCTGAATGTTTTATACCCCGGCGCCCGGATCGTCCGCACGCGCGACCAGGCCGTTATCGACACAGCCGATTTTGCGGTGGATGTCGGTGGCGTGTGGGATCCGGCCGCAGGCCGCTTCGACCACCATCAAAAAGGTTTCGACGTGGCGCGGCAGAGCGGCGTGCCTTACGCCAGTGCAGGGCTGGTCTGGCGCGAATATGGCGCACGCTGCGTGACTGCGCTGGCCTTCGCGCACACCGGCCACCAGCTGACGGAAGGGCAGGCGCGCGAGATCGCCTACGGCATCGATGCGGATGTGGTGCAGTACCTCGACCTGTCGGACGTGGGCGCGGCGAAGAGCGCGCCCGGCGGCTATGGCCTGTCGGCGGTCATTTCCGGCTACAACAGCAACTGGCTCGATGAGCAAAGGCTGGGTTATGGCGCGGCGGCGGAAGAGTTCCGCCTGTCGCAATTCCGTCGTGCGATGGAGGTGCTGACCGATGTCATGGTCAATGGCGTCAAATACCGGGTCGGCGCCTTGCTGGCTGTGGAGCAGGTACGCCAAGCCGAAGTGCTGGAGGGCGGCAGGGTCCTGTTCCTGAAAAATGGCGCACTGCCGTGGAGCCAGGTGGTGCGCAAGGAAATGCCGAAGGTGCTGTTCGTCATCAGCTACAGCATCGCAGATCAACGGCATCTGCTGCACACGGTCCCGGTCAGCACGGAGAGTTTCGTGGCGCGTGCCGACTTGCCAGAGGCCTGGGCCGGATTGCGCGATGCCGAACTGGCGGCAGTCACCGGCGTGCCCGACGCCGGCTTTTGCCATAACGGCAGGTTCATCGCGTCTGCCAAGTCTTATGAGGGAATCCGTGCCATGGCTTCCCTCGCCCTGAAAGCGCTTACTCCCGCTTAATTGCTGCAGCCCATGGTGCGGATGCGGTCATAGGCTGCCTTGGCTTGCACCAGGCCGTAGCCATAGTATGGGTCGCGGCCGGCTGCGCCCAGGTCAAGCGCAGTCTTGTCCAGCGTGCTGCGGATCTGGGCAGCGCTGCATTTCGGGAAGTAGCTCCACACCAGCGCCGCCACTGCGGATACGTGCGGCGTTGCCATCGACGTGCCGTCGAACAAGGCATAGTTGGTGGCAATCACTTTCAGGCTGGCTTGCTGGCCAAGCTGCGCGGCCAGGCTGGCGCCAACGGTATCCGAAACGCCGACCGAGGGGATGGCCGTCACCGTGCCGCCCAGCGTGCCGTTCAAGTCGCCGGCCACATTGTTGTACACCACGGCACCCACGCCGCCGCTGGCCTGGCAGTTGCTGACCTTGGTGGCGAACGAAACCGAGCCGCGCTTGATCAGGCAGATCTTGCCGGCCATGGCGCCGTCGGTCGCCGTGCCCAGGCCAAAATCGGCGAGGGGAGCAGTGGCGTCGCCGGCGGGCGAGCCATCCATGACGCGTGAGGCGTAGCTGCTTGCGCCCACTTTCAATTCGCTCTCGCGGCCACTGCCCATCGGCACCGTCGACAGCACGCTGACGCCGGGCGCCGACAGTTCAACCTTTGGCGTGAACTGGGAGAAGCTCGCGATCTGCCTGTTTTCGTCCAGGGCGCCGATCGACATCACGCTGCTGTAGCCGGCCGGATAGGATTGGGTATTGTTGCCGTCGTTGCCGGCAGCGGCAATCGACAGCACGCCGCGCTTGGCCAGGCCGGCGAAGGCAAGTTCCTCGGCGATGCTCGGGTCGCCGCCACCGAGCGACATGCTGATCACATTGGCGCCCGCAGCGCCGCACTTGTTGGCCGCTCCGATCAGGGTCGAAGTGTAGGTCCATTCGTCGGCACTGAATACCTTGACGATATGGATGTTCAATTGGCGGCCCGGGTTGACGCCCACCACGCCGACGCCGGCATTATTGATCGCGGCAATGGTGCCCGCGACGTGGGTGCCGTGGTGCAGTTCGTCGGTAAACCAGTTGCCGGTGCCGGGGTTGCTGTTGCCCGTGAGGCGGTTGCCGTTCAGGTCTTCATGCGCCATGTCGATGCCCGAATCGATGATGCACACCGTGCGGTTGCTGGCATAGGTATCGGGCAACTGGTCGGCCTGGACCATGCTGATGCCATACGGTACCTGCTGGCCCAGCAAATATGGGGTGCCGGTGGACGGCGTGCTGGTGGCGAAGGGATAGCGCTTCTTGTCCTCTTCCACGAATTCGATCTGGGAATTCTTGCGCAGTGTGGCTACTTCGCCGCTGGGGACCTCGGCTGCAGTGGCGTTGATTTCCGCGAGGTCTTGTATCACTTTGCCGCGCGCCGCTGCGATGGCTGCCTTGCCGTTGGCTGCGCCTCCGGCCTTGAAGCCGATGATGACGCGCACGTCGCCGGCAGCAGCGCTGGCAACAGGGAATTGGGTACTGACGGCCGCCGCCAGCACGGTCATGGCGAACTTGGCGCGGGTATTTCTGCTCTGTTTTTTGAACATGATGAGTCCTGGGATCGAGTGTGGAATGAGTGGCCTTGGACAACAGAAAAAAGACAGCCGCTGGTGGCGGCTATCAAAATTGATGCTAGGAGGCTTCCATCCTTAGGTCAACCGTAACATTGTCGATGTCCCCAAAATTGACCGGGAAACCACACAAGTTCCAGGGGGAAACAAGCAAAAAAAAACGCCACCCGAAGGTGGCGTTCAGCCTCAGGAGGAAGCTTAGAACTGGTTCATGGTGTTGTCTTTGCCGGCCGCCTTCAGGGCAGCTTCGCCGCTGAAGTATTCCTTGTGGTCGTCGCCGATGTCGGAACCGGACATGTTCTGGTGCTTGACGCAGGCGATGCCCTGGCGGATTTCCTTGCGCTGCACGCCGGCCACATAGCCCAGCATGCCCTGGTCGCCGAAGTATTCCTTGGCCAGGTTGTCGGTCGACAGGGCCGCGGTGTGGTAGGTCGGCAGGGTGATCAGGTGGTGGAAGATGCCGGCTTCGCGGGCTGCATCAGCCTGGAAGGTGCGGATCTTCTCGTCTGCCTCGATCGCCAGCGCGGTATTGTCGTACTCGGCGCTCATCAGCGCTGCGCGGTCGTACGCCGATACGTCCTGGCCGGCTTCCTTCATGCGGTCGTAAGCTTGCTGGCGGAAGTTCAGGGTCCAGTTGAACGATGGGCTGTTGTTGTACACCAGCTTGGCGTTCGGGATCACCTTGCGGATTTCCTTGACCATGCCGCCGATCTGGCCGATGTGTGGTTTCTCGGTTTCGATCCACAGCAGGTCGGCGCCGTTCTGCAGCGAGGTAATGCAGTCGAGCACGCAACGTGCTTCGCCGGTGCCTGGGCGGAACTGGAACAGGTTGGACGGCAGGCGCTTAGGACGCAGCAGCTTGCCGTCGCGCTTGATGATCACGTCGCCATTACCCAGGGCGTCGGCCGACACTTCGTCGCAGTCCAGGAAGGAGTTGTACTGGTCGCCCAGGTCGCCTGGCTTGCTGGTGACGGCGATCTGCTTGGTCAGGCCGGCGCCCAGGGAGTCGGTACGGGCCACGATGATGCCGTCGTCCACGCCCAGTTCGAGGAAGGCGTAGCGCACAGCGCGGATCTTGGCCAGGAAGTCTTCGTGCGGCACGGTGACCTTGCCATCCTGGTGGCCGCACTGCTTCTCGTCCGATACCTGGTTTTCGATCTGGATGCAGCAGGCACCGGCTTCGATGAACTGCTTGGCCAGCAGGTAGGTCGCTTCGGCGTTGCCGAAACCGGCATCGATGTCGGCGATGATAGGCACGACGTGGGTGACGTGGTTGTCGATCTTTTCCTGGATCGCCTTCTTGGCGTCGCCAGTAGCGGCGTCCAGCTGGCGGAACAGGCCGCCCAGCTCGCGCGCGTCAGCCTGGCGCAGGAAGGTGTACAGCTCCTTGATCAGGGCCGACACGGCAGTTTTTTCGTGCATCGACTGGTCTGGCAGCGGGCCGAATTCGGAACGCAGCGCAGCAACCATCCAGCCCGACAGGTAGAGGTAGCGGCGGTCGGTGCTGTTGAAGTGCTTCTTAATCGAGATCATTTTTTGCTGGCCGATGAAACCGTGCCAGCAGCCCAGGGACTGGGTGTACTGGGATGGGTCGGCATCGTAGCGGGCCATGTCGGCGCGCATGATCTTGGCGGTGTAGCGGGCAATGTCCAGGCCGGTCTTGAACTTGTTCTGGGCGCGCATGCGTGCGGCCGCTTCCGGGCTGATGGCGTTCCAGGCGCTGCCGTTGCGTTCCTTGAGGGCTGCGATGGCTTGGATGTCGTCTTGGTAGTGGGACATGGTCTATTCCTAGCAAAAAAGCGGATTAAAAAAGGCGAAGCACTTGGAATAATGATAGGCCGTTCTTTTGCGTCGCACCATGTCTTATATAAGACATATAAGCTATATTTTTTCCTTAAAATTCAATGCGTTATTTTGTGCTTGCCATGATATGAAACGCCTTTTCGTGGAATGAACTGTTCGGTATGGTGCGTCGCCAAGCAATTTTCTACGATATGAGATCCGGTTTTCGCAATGTGGAATACGCTTATTTCGGCAGCACCGGCATCACGCCATCCTGGTTGCCGTCTTCCTCGACGTTGCCAAAGTGAACGTCGAGGTTTTTGCTTGGGCGGAAGTTGGCCAGGCGGACCTGGTAGGTGAGCGGGTCGATTTTTTTGAACGTGCCAGGGAAGCAGAGGCTGATCAATTCATCCGGCTTGCGCTTGATGATGTTGAGGGTGAAGTCTTCGATCCCGTTCTTCCAGGTGTTGCCCGTGGTGAGGATGTAGGACACGTTGTGGGTATTCACGTAGCCATTGGCGCGCGCCTCGACTTTGGCTCGGGCTTTTAGGTAGCTTTGGTCGGTGCAATAGGTTTCCGCGAAGCCGTCGTACATGGCAGAAGCGCCTGGGCCGCCCTCATAGAAAGGCCGGTAGTCGTGATGAACGCGAACGATTTTGTTGGCTGGGAATTTCTGGCGCCAGACATAGTTGACTTCCACCGTCCAGGTCGGGTCACGGCTCTCCTTATCCAGCAAGCCCAGCTTGATCAACTGTTTGGCCTGCTGTTCGGTGAATGCAGCGACTTTGCCGGAGCTGGCCTCGAAAGCGGGCGTATAGGCGATCTCTTTATTGCTGAGGCCAAGCTTCCGGAGTTGTGCGGTAACGTCCTCGCCGTCGGGCGAGCGGGCCAGCAGCCTGCTCTGGAACGCGACCGGCTTGCCGTCAACCCGGATGGAAAAGCCGTCCGGTTGTCCATAGTAAGTGTCGCTGCCCTGTAGTGCGGCCGGGTAGGGCGGCAGCGGGAACACGATCGTTTCCTCGACATCGCTGGCAGATTCGTTCAGGAACTCATAGTCGACGCTGATCTGGTTGTGGCTGACGTTCAGCACTTCCTTTTTCATGGCAATGGCGTCAGTCTTGCCGAACACGATGCCGCCAACGCTGACCGAGGCGATGCCGTCGTTGGCGTGTGCGGCGTTGGAAAGGGTGAACGCCGCGAAGGCGATTTGCAGGTGTTTTTTCATGGGGCGGAATTATATTCTTACCAATGATTTTGCAGCGCGCTCTTGCGTCGTTGATGGCGCTACATTGAGGCTTTAGACAGGGAGGCCGACCATGACCATCAAAGGAAGTTGCCACTGTGGCGCCGTCGCATTCGAGATCGATGGCGAAGTTCCCGCCCAGCTCACGCGCTGTACCTGCTCGTTCTGCGCCAAGCGCGGCGCCTTGCTGGCCTATTACTCGCCCAGCCAGTTCAAGCTGGTGCCAGCTCCCTCGGGCGACAGCGCCTACCGCTGGAAAACCAGGGCGGTGGCGCACCATTTCTGCCCGCTGTGCGGCTGCGCTACTTTTTCCGATTCGCCCGACTTCCAGATGGATGGGAGCTGGGATGGCCATACCCGCCGCATAGGCGTCAACGCGCGCCTGTTTGACGGCTTCGACGCTGCCACGGCCGACGTCACCGTGATCGACGGCAGGCACCTGTGGTAAATCGGCATAGCCGGTTAAAGAAATTTCATCTCGACAATTTTTTGATTATATAATTTATAACCTTTATTTTTATATAGGAACTACCTAGAGTGAAGCTTCTTACCGCCATCATGCTCAGCGCAGGGATCCTGTCGCCAGCATTCGCCACCGCGCCGGCCGTACCCGCCAAGGTTGCCGCCACCAAAGCTGCAGCAGTCAAAGTCACCTCGGTCGAGGGCATCACCGAATACCGCCTGGCCAATGGCCTGCGCGTGCTGCTGTTCCCGGACGCGAGCAAGCCGACCCTGACCACCAACATCGTCTACATGGTCGGTTCGCGCCACGAGAACTATGGCGAGACCGGCATGGCGCACTTGCTGGAACACCTGCTGTTCAAGCCGACCGCCAATTTCGGCATCAAGAAAGGCAGCAAGACGCCGGTGGAAGTGCTGAACCAGACCGGCGGCCGCTTCAACGGCACCACCTGGTATGACCGCACCAATTACTTCTCGACCTTCCCGGCCAACGACGACAACCTGAAGCTGATGCTGGAGCTGGAAGCGGACCGCATGGTCAATTCGCCGATCAGCCAGGACGACCTGTGGAACAACAAGACCCAGAAAGGGGAAATGACGGTCGTGCGTAACGAATTCGAACGGGGCGAGAGCGATCCGTTCCGCGTGACGCTCGAGCGCACCATGTCGGTTGCCTTCGACTGGCACAACTACGGCAAGTCGACCATCGGCGCCCGTTCCGACATCGAAGGCGTGAGCATCGACCGCCTGCGCGCGTTCTACCAGCGCTACTACCAGCCAGACAACGCGATCCTGATGGTCGCGGGCCGCTTCGACGAAGCCAAGGTCCTGGCCCAGATCAACGACTTGTTCGGCAAGATTCCAAAGCCAACCCGCGTGCTGGCTCCGACCTACACCGCTGAACCGACCCAGGACGGCGAACGCTCGGTCACCATCCGCCGCACCGGCGGCACGCAGATCGTTGCCACTGGCTATCACGTCGCCCCGGCCAGCCATCCGGATGCGGCAGCGCTGCAAGTGCTGGGCAAGATCCTGACCGACGCGCCAAGCGGCCGGCTGCACAAAGCCCTGGTGGATGCCAAGCTGGCTTCCTCCGTGATGGATCTCGATTTCAACCAGATGGAACCGGGCTACCGCCTGTTCGCTGCCGTGGTGCCGAAAGACGGCCAGACCGCAGCGGTGGAAGAGGCGATGCTGAAGGCGCTGGAGGACATCAAGTCCAATCCGGTCACCGCAGCTGAGGTGGAGCGCGCCAAGGCCGCCATTGCCAAGGACATCGACCTGACCGTCAACGACACCGCCCGCTTCACCATTGCCTTGACTTCGGCGCAAGCCGCCGGTGACTGGCGCCTGTTCCACCAGCGCCGCGACCAGGTCGAGAAAGTCGACGTGGAAGCAGTGCAAGCGGTGGCGATCAAGTACCTGAAGCCTGCGAACCGTACCCTAGCGCGCTTCATCCCGACCGAAGCGGCCGACCGTACCGAAGTGCCGAAGACTCCGGACATCGCAGCGCTGGTCAAAGACTACAAAGGCCGCGCCGCGATCGCCCAGGGCGAAGTGTTCGACCCGAGCCCCGACAATATCGAAAAGCGCACCCAGCGCACGGTACTGGCCAACGGCATGAAGCTGGCGCTGCTGCCAAAGAGCACCAAGGGCAACACCGTCAGCGCGTCGATCCAGCTGCGCATGGGCACTGCCGAGAACCTGGCTGGCAAGGCCACCATCGGCGAGCTGACCGCGTCGCTGTTGTTGACCGGTACCGAGCGCCTGTCGCGCCAGGAAGTCAAGGATGCCCTCGACAAGCTGAAGGCGAACGTAAATATCAATGGTGGCGCGGAAGGCGTGACACTCAACGTGACCACCACGCGCGACAACCTGGCGGCCGTACTGGACCTGCTGGGCGAATCGCTGATGAGGCCAGCATTCACCGCGAAGGAGTTCTCCGAGCAGCAGCGTGACATGATCTCGGGGACCGAGCAGCAGATGACCGAGCCGCAGCCACTGGCCAGCAACGCGATGCAGCGCCTGACCAATACCTTCCCGACCGGCCACCCGCGCCACACCATGACTTTGCCGGAGCAGCTGGCGGAAGTAAAAGCGGCGACCCTGGATCAGGTCAAAGCCTTCCACAAAGCCTACTACGGTGCCGGCAATGCTACCCTGGCCGTGGTGGGCGACTTCGACGTCGCCGCCGTGCAGGCACAGGCAGCCAAGCTGTTTGGCAACTGGAAGGCGGAACAGCCTTACGTCCGCATCGCCAGCGAAATGAAGCAGGTGGCAGGCCAGAGCATCGCGCTGGAAACCCCGGACAAGGCCAACTCGGTCCTGTTTGCGATCCAGCCGGTGCCGATGAAGGATGACGCTGCAGCCTACCCGGCCCTGTTGATGGGTAACTACATGCTCGGCGGCGGTGCACTGCGCAGCCGGCTGGCCGACCGCATCCGCCAGAAAGAAGGCCTGTCGTATGGCGTGGGTTCGCAACTGTCCGTGCCATCGCGCGATCCGGCCGGGTTGTGGCTGGCCTTCGCGATCAGCGCGCCGCAAAACACCGCCAAGGTGGAAGCTGCGCTGCGTGAAGAACTGGCCAAGGCGCTCAAGGACGGCTTCACCGAAGCCGAACTGGCCGATGCCAAGAAAGCCTGGCTGCAGTCGCAGCAAGTGGGCCGTACCGGTGACGCTGGCCTGGCAGGACGACTGTCCGGCTACCTGAGCTTCGACCGCACCATGGCCTTCGACAAAGACCTGGAAGCCAAAGTCAGCGCGCTGACGGTGGCGCAGGTCAACGAAGCACTGCGTGCCAACCTGAAGCCGGAAGCTGTCTCGGTGATCAAGGCCGGTGACTTTGCCAAAGTGGCTGCGGGTGCCGCTGGTGCGGCGCCCGCTTCCAAGCCGTAAGTGATGTGCCCCCTGCCGCCTGCGCGGCGGGGTCTCAATCAAGCTCAGGCGCCCAGTGCGGCGTCGAGCTTGTCAAACGACCCGCTCCATCCCTGCGTCATGCTGGCGCGGTGCTCAAGGAAGGCTGCCAGTTCTGCAGCGGTGGCCTTGCCTTCTACTTCCCACGTCACGGTAACCCTGGTGCGTGCAGGCGTTTCGGCTGCGAACTGCACTGTGGTGCGCATGGTTTCCGGCCACACTGGCGCCATCGGATGGCGCGACATGTTCTCGTTCTCGTCGCAGAACTGCTGGGTATAAACCAGCAGCTCAGGACGGCGGATTTCTGCGTAATGAGCGCGGCCATACATGGTGACCGCGGCATTGCTCATGCAGTAGAAAGACTCGCCGCCGGTGCGGATGTCGGCACGCAGGAAGCGCATTTCCATGCCGGTTGGCGGCAGCCAGCGCGCCAGGTGTTCGGGCTTGGTCCACATGTCGAACACGGTTTCCAGCGGCGCTTCGAAGCTGCGGTTGATGACGAACTTGTCTTCGTCCGCCAGGCGCTTGCCCAGGTATTCGGCCAGGCGGTCCCAGGTCGAATCGCCGTTGGCATGCTTGATGAACTGGCGCGTTTGCGCGGCCGCTTCCGCATTTTCCAGGGCCATGGTCATGTCCATGCGGGTCTTGCCATCCACCTCGTCAAACAGCACGGTGACGCGGAACAGTGGCGGCGTGTCATCGGTGGCGCCGTGGTCGTAGACCAGTTTGCGCAGCGGTTCCACCACATGATAGGTCGTCTTGTTCGGCCAGTCCGTACCATCCGGTCCGTGCATGGTGTAGCGCCAGGTACCGCCGACGCGCAAGTCCTTGCTGTGCGTGGTCAGCGTGAAGCCGCGCGGCCCCCACCATTGCGCTACCTGGGCGGAATCGGTCCAGGCATCCCATACCGCCTGCACGGGCGCATCATAAGTACGGATAATGCGAATCTCATTCGGGGCACTGAATTCAGGCATTTTCATCTCCTTTAGGTGGGTTCTTGGCGGTGACGGTTTTCAGGTAGGCGTCGAGGCGGTCGAAACTCTCTTCCCAGAACACGCGGTACTGCTCCATCCAGCTGGCGGCGTCTTTCAAGCCGTCGCCATTGATCCTGCAGGAGCGCCATTGCGCCTTGCGGGTCTTGGTAATGAGGCCGGCCTTTTCGAGCACCTGCAAATGCTTGGTAATGGCAGGCAGGCTCATTTCGCCGAGGAAGGGCTCAGCCAAATCCGAAACGTTGGCTTCGCCCTGCGACAGCCTTGCCAGCATGGCGCGCCGTGTCGGGTCTGCCAGCGCAGAAAACGTTTGGCTCAGAGGGTCTTGCATCGAATTTCACCAATTACTTAATTAACCGATTGGTTTAATATAGCGCGAAAAAATGCCGATCGCAAGGATCGGCATTTTCACGAGCGGTTTGACTCAAGAATTGCGTGGCTTGCGGCGCGAAACGACGATTCCCGCCAGCCCGATCGACAACAGCAGCATGCTGGCCGGTTCCGGTACTTCATTCGGTGTAGTAGTGTTGGTGAATGAGAAGCTCAGGTCATTGAAGTCGAAAGGGCCGTTGTTCAGGTCTTCGAAGCTCACCAGCGTGGTGTCAGGCAGCCAGTTGCCTTGCACGCGCGCATGGAATCCGCCATCCGGATTGCGGCTGGCCAGGCCGGTGAAGAAATCCGTATCGGTGTTGTTGACGTGCAGGCGGAACACCAGTTCAGTACCCAGTGCAAAGCTGCCCAGGTTCACAGTTGCACCTACCGCAGAGCCGTGATTATTGAACAGGAAGATGTCGTTGCCGGCGATGCCATCGTCGGTAACGAGGTAAAGATCGTTGCTGTAAGAAGCGGAGTTGCCCTCGTAGCGAGCGATGATATTAGCGGCGCTGCCGACCAACACAGGGTTGCCTTCGGTGCCGGAGGCGGCGATCGGGAAGGCGAAGGCGGACAGTGGAGCGACCAGTGCAATGGCAGCCAGGAGCTGTCGTACGGTTTTCATGGTGAGTCCTAAAAGTTAAAAAAGACTCAACACGCTTAGCACGTACCATGCCATAGCAACAATATTGCTGCTTTCCCTTGTAGTTACAAGCAGTTATGACTTGTTTTACTAGTGAAATTTGTTGCCTGGTGGGCAACGTGTAAAATTTTCCGACAAGAAAAAGCCCCATCTGCACACCGCCCGCAGGGTCGAAATCCGTGTGCGATGTGATGGGGCTTGGCTTGTTGCCGTGTTGCGCTTAGAAGTAGAAGTTGCCGGAAACGCCAACGTGGTTAGCTTTCACGTCAACTTTGCGGTAGCCATTCTTGACTTCGAACTTCTCATTCACGTAACGCACTTTAACGCTGACTTGCGGCGT
This sequence comes from Pseudoduganella sp., assembly GCA_039593775.1. GTDB lineage: Bacteria > Pseudomonadota > Gammaproteobacteria > Burkholderiales > Burkholderiaceae_D > Rugamonas. The sequence continues at coordinate 21,595 of JBCNOP010000030.1, read as the reverse complement.
GAACATGTATTCGGTTTCCACGACAGCGCTCAAGGTATTGTCGAACTTCACGTCATCGATTTCACCCGCGCCGCTGCCGCTCAGCTTGGCGCTGGTAACATAGCGCAGGCCGGTGCCGATCTTCCAGTTCTGGTCAATGTGGTAGAAGCCCAGGGCTTCGATCGGGAAGCGCTGGAACTTCAGGTTGCCATTGCTCGCGGACTGTTCGTCGATATGGAAGTTCACGCTGGTTTGCGCGGAAAACTCTTCGTTAATACGGAAATCCAGGCCGCCGGTGAAATACACGCCGCTGCCGGCGCGGATGCTGGCGGTATTGCCATTGGTGTACTCGGCAGTAGCCAGTTTGTCGCCGCCGGCGCTGAGGCCGAGGCCGACGAAGCCGTGCACGGTACGAGCAGGGGCAGCAGCGACTTGGGCGTAGGAGGAGGAGGCGATTGCCAGCGCCGCGAGGGCGAATACAGCTTTTTTCATTTTAATGATGACTTGGTTGGAAAAGGTTACGGCCTGGCCGACCGCGAAAGCTGCGGCCAGGCATGGCATTCCCCCGCGTAGAAATTGTTCAATATATTTGCTGCGAGGAAACGAAGGCGCGAGATAGTATCATGGTGATACTTACAAAAAATGCGCTAATTCTCACAATTCAACGACAAGTACGCGACAATTGCGTAAACACAACGGTTGAAGTGGGCTCGTTGGCCGGTGGCAGGAGCTGAAACGAAAAACGCCGACCACAAGGATCGGCGTTTTCACTTTTTATTCTTGGTGGCCCGGGGCGGAATCGAACCACCGACACAAGGATTTTCAGTCCTCTGCTCTACCAACTGAGCTACCAGGCCAAGAGGCAGCATTATAGCAGGGAATCCTTGGTTTGCAATAGCCTTTTTTCATGGAGGGAAAGCTATAATGCGCGCATGAACAAGTCCACGCATCACCATGTGCAGACTGCGGTCTGCATCGTCGGCAATGGCGCCATTGCCAAGACGGCAGCGCTCGCGTTTGCCCAGTCCGGATTGAGTGTGACCTTGCTGGCACCCCCGCCGGCGTCAGCCCGCCCGGATGAGGCGAGCTGGGACGTGCGCGTGTTCGCCCTCAACCACACTGCCCACCGCCTGCTCGACTCCCTGAAAGTATGGGGCGCCATGGACCAGTCGCGCATTGCCCCGGTCGACGCCATGCTGGTCAACGGCGACGGGAGCAAGGCCGGCGCGCTGAACTTCGATGCTTACGGCGCCCGCACCGGCACCCTGTGCTGGATCGTCGAGGACCGTAACCTGAACCAGGCCCTCGATGCCGCGCTGCGTTTCGCGCAGAACGTGCATTTCGTGCATGGCAAGGCGCTCGCGCTGAAGCATGACGAGCAGGGCGCCGTGATCACCCTGGACGATGGCTCCCATCTTGGCGCATCGCTGGTGGTGGGCGCCGACGGCGCCCAGTCCTGGGTGCGCGGCCAGTGCGATATCGGCCTCGATTACCGTCCTTATAACCAGAGCGGCGTGGTGTCCAACTTCGCTTGCGAGTTGCCGCACCACGGTGTCGCGCACCAGTGGTTCACGGGCGAGCAAGGCGTCGTAGCTTTGCTGCCGCTGCCGGGCAACCAGGTTTCGCTGGTGTGGTCGGCGCCGGACATGCTGGCCGATTCCCTGTGCCGCGAAGGCGCCACTGCGCTGGCCGAACGGCTGGCGGCCTTCGCCCAGGAAAAGCTGGGCAAACTGACCCCGCTGCAGCCGGAAGTGGTGAAGGCCTTCCCGCTGCGGCTGATGCGTCCCCATTCGATGGTGGCGCCGCGCGTGGCCCTGGTTGGCGATGCCGCCCATGTGGTGCATCCACTGGCCGGACATGGCATGAACCTGGGGTTTGGCGATGTGCAGGAATTGGTGAAAGCCGTGGCGGAGCGTGAAGAACACCGTTCCATCGGCGACGACCGCGTGCTGGCGCGTTATGCGCGCGCACGCAAAGAAGAAGTCAGCCTGATGCTGGCCACGACGGATGGACTGGAACGCCTGTTTGGCACCGATATCGAACCGGTGCGCGCAGTGCGTAATTTCGGGCTAAACTTGCTGGATAAATTGCCGGGCGTAAAGCGCCGGCTGATTTCACATGCCCTCGGAAAGCTGTAAAGCGGAGACCTTATGAAGAAGAGTAAGCTGGTATTGGCAATGGCTTCGGTCATGCTGATGTCCTGTGCAGACGCGCAGAATGCAAAAGAAGAAGCGCAACTGCGCAAAGCCCTGGCGGAACGCCTGAACGGCGTCAAGATCGACTCCGTCAAGAAGTCCCCGATCCCTGGGATGTATGAAGTCGCCATCGGCAACGAGGTGCGCTACACCGACCCGACGGGCCGCTACCTGGTGGAAGGCCATATCCTGGACCTGCAGACCCGCACCGACCTGACCCAGGCTCGCATCGATGACCTGAACAAGATCAAGTTCGACGACCTGCCGTTCGAGCTGGCGCTGAAGACCGTCAAGGGCAACGGCAAGCGCGTGATGGCGATTTTCGAAGACCCGAACTGCGGCTATTGCAAGCGCTTCCGCCAGACCACGCTGGCCAATACGGACAATGTGACCGTGTACACCTTCCTGTACAACATCCTGTCGCCGGATTCGTTCACCAAGTCGCAGAACATCTGGTGTTCGGCCGACCGCAACAAGGCCTGGGATGACTGGATGTTGAACGGCAAGGCAGCGCCGGTTGCGCCGAATGGCTGCACCGCGCCGAACGACAAGGTCCTGGCCCTGGGCCAGAAAATGAGCATCAATGGCACGCCGGCGATCTTCTTCGCTGACGGCAGCCGCATTGCAGGAGCAGTTGACCAGCGTACGCTGGAAGCGAAGTTCGCCACCATCAAGTAAAAATGCGGGTTCAGGTCCAACAATCGGACCTCCGGTCCGATTGCCAGAGCTGACCCCGAAGCTAATTTAACTAGGGAGCTGGCATGGTCACATTGAACATCAACGGGCGCGACGTGCAAGTCGACGCCGATCCTTCTACGCCCATCCTGTGGGCCTTGCGCGATAACCTCAATATGACCGGCACCAAGTTTGGCTGCGGCATGGCGATGTGCGGTGCGTGCACGGTGCACCTGGAGGGGCAGGCTATCCGTTCCTGCGTGACGCCGATTTCGGCAGCGGTGGGGCAGAAGATCACCACCATCGAAGCCATGTCCGCGGACAAGGTGGGCAAGGCGGTGCAGGATGCCTGGGTCAAGCACGATGTTCCGCAATGCGGCTACTGCCAGAGTGGCCAGGTCATGAGCGCAACGGCCCTGCTGCGCACCAACAAGGCGCCGACTGACAGCGATATCGACAACGCCATGTCGGGCAACATCTGCCGCTGTGGTACCTATCAACGGATCCGCGCCGCCATCAAGGACGCCGCGAAGTCCATCGCTTAAGGGAGGCCGCCATGCGCAAAGAATGGTTCATGGCAGCTCAAGCGGACGGTGCGGCTCCTGAAGGAGTGTCGCGCCGTACTTTCCTGAAGGCCGGCAGTGGCCTGGTCCTCGGTTTCTACGTGGCCAGCAATGGCGGGCGCTTTGCCCGCGCACTGGCTGCCGATGCGCCGGCCAAGCCGCCGGTGGCGCCCAACGCTTTCCTGCATATCGCACCGGACAATACCGTCACCATCCAGGTCAACCGCCTCGAGTTCGGCCAGGGCGTGCATACCGCGCTGCCGATGCTGATCGCCGAGGAGCTTGATGCCGACTGGTCGCAGGTGCGTTCCTCGCTGGCGCCGGCTGGCGAGCCGTATAAGGATCCCAACTTCGGCATCCAGATGACAGGCGGCTCGACCGCCGTCAAGCACTCCTGGTTGCAGCACCGTGAAATTGGCGCCCGTGCGCGCGCCATGCTGATGGCGGCCGCGGCCGAGAAGTGGAAGGTGCCTGTCGAACAGGTACGCGCTTCGAAAGGCATGCTGACCGGCCCGTCCGGCCAGAGCGCGACTTTCGGCGCAATGGCCGATGCGGCGATGAAGCAGCCGGTGCCGAAGGATGTGAAGCTGAAGGACGTCAAGGATTTCACCATCATCGGCAAGCCGACGCCGCGTCTGGACGCGCGCGCCAAATCGACCGGCACACAGCAATTCGGCATGGACTTCAAGCCTGAGGGCACCAAGGTTGTGGTGGTGGCGCGTCCGCCTGTCTTCGGCGGCAAGGTGAAAACGTTCGATGCCTCCAAGGCGAAGGCCATTCCGGGCGTGATCGATGTCATCAAGGTCGATACCGACCGTGGCGGCAACGGCCTGGCCGTGGTGGCGAATGGCTACTGGCCGGCCAAGCAGGGCCGCGATGCGCTGGTGGTCGAGTGGGATACTGCAGGCCTGGAAAAGGTCAGCAGCAAGAAGCAGCTCGCCGAGTACAAGGCGCTGGCGAAGAAGGCCGGCACGCCGGTGAAGAAGGCCGACATTGCAGCCATCGCCAAGGCACCGAAGAAAATCAGCGCCACTTATGAGTTCCCTTACCTGGCACACGCGCCGATGGAGCCGTTGAACTGCGTGGTGGATTTGAAAGGCGACTCCTGCACGATCTGGGCCGGCAGCCAGTTCCAGACGCTGGATGCGGTGGCTGCGGCCAAGGCGGCCGGACTGACGCCGGACAAGGTCACGCTGAACACCATGATGGCTGGCGGTGGTTTCGGCCGCCGCGCGGTGCCGACCTCCGACTACATCGTGGAAGCGGTGAATGTGGCCAAGGCTTGGGGCAAGGGGCCAGTCAAGCTGATCTGGAGCCGCGAGGACGATATCAAGGGCGGTTACTACCGTCCTTCCCATGTGCACCAGGCCGACATTGGTTTTGATGCCAAGGGCAATATCGTGGGCTGGAACCACGTGATCGTCGGCCAGTCCATCATCACCGGCACGCCGTTCGAGCCGATGATGGTGAAGGATGGTGTGGACGCGACCATGGTCGAGGGCATGGGCGATCCGTATTCGGTGCCGATGAACCTGAGCGTGCATAACGTGAAGGCCAATGTGCCGGTGCTGTGGTGGCGTTCCGTGGGCTCGACCCACACCGCATTCGTGATGGAGACGCTGATCGACGAGGCGGCGCATGTCGCCAGGATGGATCCGGTGGAATACCGCCGCAAGCTGATCGATCCCAAGCACGCACGCCAATTGGCGGCGCTGAACCTGGCGGTTGAGAAGTCGGGCTATGGCAAGACCAAGCTGCCGAAAGGCCAGGCCTGGGGCGTGGCATTGCACGAATCGTTCGAAACTTCGGTGGCCTATGTCGTTGTGGCGTCGATCAAGAACGGCCAGCCGAAGGTGCACAAGGTGACTGCCGGCGTGCATTGCAACCTGCCGGTGAATCCAATGACCATCGAAGCGCAGGTGCAGGGTGCTGCGTTGATGGGGCTTGGCACAACCTTGCCTGGGGCGGCGATCACGCTGAAGGATGGCATGGTCGAGCAGTCGAATTTCAGCGACTACACCGTTGCCCGCATGACGGATATGCCGGTGGTGGAAGTGTTCACCGTCGCATCGGCCGACAATCCGACCGGCATGGGCGAGCCTGGCTTGCCCCCGCTGGCGCCGGCCCTGGCCAACGCAGTGTTCAAACTGACCGGCAAGCGCGTTCGCAAGCTGCCGTTCGACCTGGCCAAGGCGTAAGGCAGGCATAGCACGTGGCCGTCCCCACCGCCACCAACGCGCCCGTCCTCGCTGCGGGCGCAGACGTCGCGGCGGATATGGCCACGCCGCAGCCGGGGACGAGCCGCGAAGGCGCAGTCGTCGGCATCCTGCTTGCCGCCGGACGTGGCAGCCGCTTCGACCCGACTGGCGCGCGCTATAAGCTGTTGCAATTGCTGCCGAACGGCGAACCTGTTGTCGCCGCCAGCGCCCGCGCCTTGCTGGCCGCAGTACCGCGCGTGACTGCCGTGGTACGCGCGGATGACGCGGCGACCGCAAGTCTGTTGCGCGGTCTTGGCTGCGACGTTGTCGCATGCGCAAACGCGGCCGACGGCATGGCGGCTTCCCTTGTCTGTGGAGTCGAGCGCGCGCACGGCGCCAACGGCTGGCTGATCGCGCTGGCCGACATGCCATATGTGTTGCCATCCACAATGGCTGCGCTGGCCCAGGCAGTCGGACAAGCCGACAGCGAAGCGGGTGCAATGGCAATCGCAGCACCGATGTACCAAGGCCAGCGCGGCAACCCTGTCGCCTTCGGCCGCGCCCACCTGCAAGCCTTGCTGGCCCTGAGCGGCGACCAGGGCGCCCGCAGCATCTTGAAGAACAACCCGGTTAACGAACTGACGGTGAACGATCCCGGCATCCTGCAGGACATCGACACGCCGTCCGACATCCAATGAAAAACAAAAAAATCAGCTACACCATCGCCGCGAAAGACCCGGCAACCCACATGTTCCAGGTCACGATGACCATTGAAGCGCCGGCGCCGGAAGGCCAGGTCCTGGTCCTGCCGGCCTGGATCCCCGGCAGCTACATGATCCGCGAGTTCTCGCGCAACATCGTGCAGATCCGCGCCGAGGCAAGCGGCCAGCCGGTCGAACTGGCAAAGCTGGACAAGCATTCCTGGCAAGCCGCGCCCTGCAAAGGCAAGCTTACCGTGCACTACGAAGTCTATGCCTGGGACCTGTCGGTGCGTGCCGCCCACCTGGACCAGACCCATGGCTTCTTCAACGGCACCAGCGTGTTCCTGCGCGCCGTTGGCCAGGAACACGAGCCGCATGTCGTCGACATCCAGCGCCCAGGCATTGAGGCTGCGGCCAAATGGCGCGTTGCCACCGCCCTGAAGGAACTGAAGGCCCGGCGCTACGGCTTCGGCACCTATATCGCGCAAGATTACGACGAACTGATCGACAGCCCGGTCGAGATGGGCACGTTCGAAATGGCCAGCTTCAAGGCACTCGGCGTGCAGCACGACGTCGTGTTCACCGGCCGTGTGCCTAACCTCGACATCGCCCGCGTTTGCGCTGACCTGAAACAGATCTGCGAAACACAGATCGCCTTCTTCGAGCCGCGTACCAAAAAAGCCCCGATGGACCGTTATGTCTTCATGACGATGGTCGTGGGCGACGGTTACGGCGGACTGGAACACCGCGCTTCCACCGCGCTGTTCTGCTCCCGCGCCGACTTGCCGACCACTGCGCAGAAGGGCAAGGAACCAAGCGAAGGCTATATGAAGTTCCTCGGTCTCTGCAGCCACGAATACTTCCACACCTGGAACGTCAAGCGCATCAAGCCGGCCGTGTTTGCGCCATACGACTACCAGGTAGAGAATTACACCCCGCTGCTCTGGCTGTTCGAAGGCTTCACCAGCTATTACGACGACCTGATGCTGGTGCGCGCCGGCCTGCTGTCGGAAGAGGGCTACTTCAAGATGCTGGGCAAGACTGTCGGTGCTGTGTTGCGCGGCAGCGGCCGCACCAAGCAAAGCGTGGCCGACTCCAGCTTCGACGCCTGGGGCAAGTACTACCGCCAGGACGAAAACTCGCCGAACGCCATCGTCAGCTACTACGCCAAGGGCTCGCTGGTCGGGCTGGGCCTGGACCTGACCATTCGCGCCAAGACCAGCGGCAAGCGTTCGCTGGACGACATCATGCGTGCGCTGTGGCAGAAGTTCGGCCGCGATTTCTACAACGGCAAGCCGCGGGGCGTCACACCGCAAGAAGTGGAAGCCCTGTTCGACACCGTGGCTGGCTTCAAGCTGAAGACCTTCTTTGACAAATACATCCGCGGCACCGACGACGTGCCGCTGGCTAAGCTGCTGCCGCAGTTCGGTGTCGGCTACAAGGACGAACGCAAGTCGTCCAAGCCCAGCCTGGATGTCAACATCGGCCGTGAGGGCGCCGACTGCAAGCTGAGCGCCGTGCATGACGGCGGCGCTGCGCAAAAGGCGGGCCTGTCGGCCAACGACCTGCTGGTGGCCATCGATGGCCTGCGCGTCAGCGGCAATCCATCCAATGTGGACGGCCTGCTGTCGCGCTACAAGGTTGGCGAGACCGTGCAGGTGCACGCCTTCCGCCGCGACGAGCTGATGGCCTTCAACGTGGTCCTGCAAGGCGACCGCGTGCCGGGTATTACCATCGCGGTGGAACAGCAGAAAACCAGCCTGCGCCGACCAACCGCCTGATGTCGCCGTGAAGTTCGCGCTGGACCCGTTCACCATCCTTTTCACCACCACGCTGACGTGCGCGGTGCTGGCCGCAGCCATGTACTCCATGCATGTGAGCTTCCGCCGTGAAGTGGCAGGTGTCGGGCACTGGGCATGCGGGCTGCTTTGCATGGTTGGCGCAGGCGGGCTGTTCCTGTCGCGCGGCCTGTTGCCCGACGCAGTGGCGCTGCCCGCGGCAAATACCTGCCTGATGTGGGGCATCGGCCTGTCGATGGTGGGAACGCGGCGCTTCTTCGGCGAACCGCCGGGATGGGCGATTTTCCACGCTGTGTGGATGCTGGAGCTGGCGGCCATCCTGTGGTGGCTGCTGGCAGAACCCAGTTTCCCGCGCCGCGCTACCGCGTATAGCTTCCTGGTTGCGGTGTTCTATATCGACCAGTTGCGGCTGGTCTGGCGCCATCGCACTCCGCACTTCACCAGCTGGTTCTTCGGCGTCCTGCTGGCGCTGCAGGTGGTCAATGTCCTCACCCGTGGGGTGGCTGCCCTGTTCATCAGCGGCGCGGCGGCGGACCTGATGCAGCGCAGCCCCCTGGTCAACGTCTACCTGGCGCTCGCCAACTTCATGGCCTTGCTGATGACGGTAGCCTTCCTCATGCTGGCCACGCGCAAGCTGCAAAAGATCCTGGAGCAGCGCTCCACCCACGATCCGCTGACCGGCGTACTGAATCGCCGTGGCTTCCTGCAATCCTTCAGTGGCGTGCGGGCGCGCCAGCAGCGCCATGAGTCGCCCTTGTCGCTGATGGCGATCGACCTTGACCTGTTCAAGGCAATCAACGACCAGCATGGCCACGCGCAAGGCGACAAGGTCCTGGTGCACGTGGCTTCGGTGGTGATGCGGACGGCGCGCCAGAGCGATTTCGTGGCGCGTTTCGGCGGCGAGGAGTTCGTGGTGCTGTTGCCTGAAACTGCACTGCCTCATGCCCAGCAGCTGGCGCAGCGCATCCAGATGCACTTGCAGGAAAGTCAACAGCCAGGGCTGCCGCCTTGCACAATCAGCATCGGTATAGCCAGCCAGCAAACGCCTGGCGAATCTCTTGACAGCTTGTTATCTCGCGCCGATGCGGCCTTGTATCGCGCCAAGGCCAATGGCCGCAACCGCACTGAAATTGCGGCTCATACACCTTTAGCGGCTTGAGTGGCGCCGCGTTGGCGGCTGTCGTTTTCATGCCGCACAGACTATTATTTTGCTCGCTGGTAATTTACCATCACTCATTACGAGTTTGGTTACGTTTAATTTATGACTTATCTACTGCACATCGTCGCGCGCGAAGTTCCAGCCAACGATGCGGAAGTTCTCCCTTTCCTGGAACAGATTGCCGGCGCAACCATGAGTATTGCGCCATCCCAGCAGTTGAAGAGTTTTCGCGATGCCATCCTTAAGCTGTTCCCCTGCCTGACCAGCTACGGGGCGGGCGATAAGGCAATCGACAATTGCCCCTGGGCCGATGGCCCGCTGGCAGAGAATTTCAAGGGTGGCTATGGCAGCGTGGCGATCTCGCGCCGCCATGATGAAGTGATCCCGCACGTGCTGCGCATTGCGAGCGACCTTGGCGTGACGGTGGTGGACGAGCAAAACGGCGCCGTGCATCGCCCGCAGGCTTACCAGGTCGTGCTGGAAGGCGCGCTGGAAGGCGTGGAAGTTGAAGTCGCCGCGACACAGCTTGCGGAGCTGATGAACCAGCCGCTCCCGCAAATGGTGCTGCTGCTGCATTCGCGCCGCCGTACCCTGGTCAAGAAAGGCCTCACCCGCGCACAGGCCGAAGTTTACGTGACTGCCTTGCGCGACCGCGCCAGCTGCCGCGCAACGGTTTCGCCCGAGCCGCGCAAGGCCGCTGCCAAGCCTGCGCCTAATGTCCCGGCGAAAGCTCCAAACAGGGCTCCGTCCATGGCGGCTGGACCAGCGCCGGCGCCCATGGCGCAAGCCCTGCAGTCCGCCAGCTTCGACCAGCCGGAAATCGTTGGCATCGAACCTGACCAACAAATGTTCCAGGCTGCCGAGTCCCAGCGCATGGCCGCCGCATCAATGGTTGGCAGCATTGCACTGCTTTTGCTTGTCATGGTGCTTCGCATCAAATCGCCATTCCTGATGTCGTTCGCAGTAGCGATGTGCGTACTGGGCGCCGTCGCAGTGGTCCGCCTTGGCCAGGCAATCGCTTCCGGGCTGCTCCGCACCCTGGTGTTTGCATTGCTGGCATTGATCCCGGGCCCGGGCACGCTGATGGTCGTATGGACTTACTTCCGTGCGGCACGCGTCTTGAAAGAGAACGGTCTCACCACACGCAACTCCTTGCTGGATGCCGACGAAGTGCGTGAGCTGGGCGGCCGCGAAGGCATGCTGCCTTCCACCAAGACACTGCTCGCATTGCTGGTCCTTGCAGCAGGTGGCGGATACGCCTTCATCAACTACCTTCTTTAAGGACGCGCCGGCTGGTCAGCGTTGCGCTGCCAGCCTGTCCTGCGTGCGCAGCAGCGCCTTGTTGGCTTCCAGGTGGCCGAATAAGTGTTGGATCCATTCAGCTTGACGTAGCCAACATGGCCGTCCAGGACCGATAGCTGCACTACCCCGAAATTGCGAATCAATCCCTCGTCCGCGCGGCTTCAGCGCGGCGAGTTGTCGTTTTCATGTCTCATGAACTTTATTTTTGCCTCATAGTAATTTAACATTGCTTGACAGTAGTTTAATTAAATTGCATGAGTTATCAGATCCAACTGACGTCGGTCGCCACTCCTGAAGCAGACCTGGACGTTTTTCCCTTCATGAACAAGTTGCGGCAGGAAAGCGGTGAGCAGCCGCCATCCGCCTTGTTGAAGCGCTTTCACGATTCGCTGGCAGCACTGTTCCCGGATACTCCCTGGTCGGACAGCCATTTCGCTGGCGATGCAGGCCGCATGAACGTGACCTATCGCCGCGACGAAGTCGTGCCGCATGTGCTCTACCTTGCAGGTGAACTCGGCCTGACCGTCGTGGATAACCAGTCTGGCAAGGTGCATCGTCCCGCGACCTATTACGTCGTGCTGGAAGGGCCGGCGCCGGGCGTGGCGCTGGGCGATGCCGCCAAGCGCCTTGCGGCCTTGATGCAAAAGCCGATTACGGAAATGCTGGCACTGTTGTCGGGCGGGCGCCGCAAAATAGTCAAGAAAGGAGTGCTCCGCTCACAGGCCCAGTTCTATGTAGATGCGCTGAAGGAGCGCGCTGGCTGCCATGCGACGATGGCGCTTGAGAATGACCGCGCGGTTCATCCCAAACCGCCGCCGCCAAGCCCTCCGCCAGCGCGGCCGGCTGCGAGAAAAGTTCCGGCAGCGCCGGGCCTGTCGCTGGAACCTCCCAACACCAAACCGGCCATGCCGCCGCTGTCTCGCCGCGAGCCGGAAGCGGAAGCATATGCAGTGGCCGATTCCGGCGCGGATCCGCGGCTCTTCCAGCTTGCCGATGGCTTGCGCCTGACGATTTATGCGACCTTGCTATACCTGGCCGCAGCTTATTTCATCCGCAGCCTGGCTGGATGGCCAAGGGGCTTCCTGGCATTGGGCGTGACGGTTTTGGCGATGGCTGCCGTCTACCGCCTGGCGAAAGGTGCAGGGTCGAATATCGTGATGCGGGTCCTGGCGATGGTCTTCATGATCATCCCGCTTGCCAATTTGCTGGTGTTGCTACTCATGATCCGGCGCGGCAAAGTGACGCTGCGCGAGAATGAGATCGGCGCCGGCTGGTTCGGTGCTTCCTACGATGACATTGTTCGCCTGCGCGGCGGCGGCTCCGGCTTCCTCCCGTCGACCATCATCGGCATCATCGCAGGCATAGGTGTAGCTGGCCTGGTCGGCCTTGGGAGGCAGGCGGCGGATAAATACCTCGAAGCAGCGCTCGGCAGTCATCCGCAGCCATGCGCCATGGTCGGAATCTGGGAATCCAGCAAGCTTGGCCCGAATGGCAGGATCGTGATGCGGGATGATGGCAATTACTTCGTCTTGCCTTTGAAAGGCCAGGAGGACAAGGTAAAGCAGGAGCAGGGCGAGTGGGCCGTACGGAACCGCACCATCGTTTGGCAAGTGCCTTTGGCAGACAAGCCATGGATGAAGGTTGAACATATCGAGACCTTCAAGCTTAGCCTCGATGGCCAGACTGTCACCATTTTCGAGCCGAAGAGCCTGGGCCTGTTCACTGAATGGCGCCGCGCGGGCGCCATGAAATCGGATCGTTGCGGATTTAACTAAACAGCTTGCGCAGCTCGGCCCCTGGGTCGGGCGCGCGCATGAATGCTTCGCCAACCAGGAAAGCGTGCACGCCGCTTTCGCGCATGCGCTGCACGTCGGCCGGGGACATGATGCCCGACTCGGTGATCACCATGCGCTCCTGGGGGATGCGCGACAGCAGGTTGAGCGTGGTGTCCAGCGTAACGTCGAAAGTGCGCAGGTTGCGGTTGTTGATGCCGATCAGGCGGCTCTTCAGGTTCAGCGCGGCGGTCAGCTCGTCGCCATCGTGCGATTCGATCAGCACGTCCATGCCCAGTTCGTGGGCGCAGGCTTCCATTTCCGCCATCAGGCCGTGGTCCAGTGCGGACACGATCAGCAGGATGCAGTCGGCGCCCATCGCACGGGCTTCATAGATCTGGTACATGTCGACCATGAAGTCCTTGCGCAGCACGGGGATATCGCAGGCGGCGCGCGCCTGTTTCAGGTATTCGTTGGAACCCTGGAAGAAATTCACGTCGGTCAGCACCGACAGGCAGGCGGCACCGGCCTTGGCGTAGCTCTCGGCGATTTCGGCCGGGCGGAAGTCGGCACGCAGCACGCCTTTCGATGGCGAGGCCTTCTTCACTTCGGCGATCACGCCGGCATCGCCGGCTTCGATCTTCCTGCGCAGGCTGGCTTCAAAGCCGCGCAGGCCGGCGCGCAGGTCCTTGTCGCCTTCGACTTCGTCACGCAGGGATTGCAGGCTGCGGTGCTTCTTGGCAGCGGCTACTTCGTCGGCCTTCACGGCCAGGATTTTGTTCAGGATGTCGGACATATCGGTTCTCAGTGTTGTTCGGCCAGGGCCAGGCGTGCGCCGAGCGCGATGAACAGGCCGCCGGTTACGCGGTTCAGCCACAGCGCCACCAGCGGTTTGACCTTCAGCTTCGCACTCGCGAAGGCAGTGAAGATGGCAAGGCCGTTACACCACAGCATGCCGTTGAAATTGAAGATGCAGCCCAGGACCAGGAAGGCCAGCGGCTTGTTGGCCGCGCCGGCGTCGATGAACTGCGGCACGAAAGCCAGGAAGAACAACGCGACTTTTGGATTCAGGACGTTGGTCAGGAAGCCTTGGGCGAAGATTTTGCGGTAGGGCAGTGCAGCCTGCGCCTTAAACCGGTAGGGCGGTGTCTGACCCAGTGGGTCAGACACCGGTGTGCCGGTTTTATCGGCTTTAATGTGAGCCCGCAGCATGCCGATGCCGCACCAGACGATATATGCCGCACCAACCCATTTCACCACGGTGAAGGCGGTGGCCGACGTTGCCAGCACCGCCGACAGGCCCAGCGCTGCCGCGCCGATATGCACCATGGTGCCAGCGCCAATCCCAAGCGCCGCCGCGCAACCCGCGCGCCAGCCTTGGGTCGCGCTGCGCGCCATGATCAGCAATGAATCCGGTCCCGGCATGATGTTCAGCAGCAGACCGGAAATCACAAACAGCGCCAGGTCATGAATGCCGAACATCGTTTAGCCCTCCCTGCCGAGTTCCTGGGTAACGCGGACGAACTGTTCCAGCTTGGCGACGGCCGCGCCGGAAGATACAGCCGCGCGTGCCCGCGCCAGCCCGTCTTCGATAGAGGATGCGATGCCGGCAGCATACAGCGCAGTACCGGCATTCAGTGCCACGATATCCGAAGCAGGTCCTGGCTCGCCGCGCAGCGCTTCCATCACGCGCGCCTTCGATTCGGTCGAGTCGGCCACTTTCAGGTTGCGCGAAGCGATCATCGACAGGCCAAAATCCTCAGGGTGGATTTCGTATTCGCGGATTTCGCCGTTGACCAGCTCGCCCACCATGGTGCCCGCGCCCAGCGAGACTTCGTCCATATTGTCGCGGCCATACACCACAACCGCATGCTGCGCGCCCAGGCGCTGCAGCACGCGCACCTGGATACCCACCAGGTCCGGGTGGAACACGCCCATCAGGATATTCGGCGCGCCGGCAGGATTGGTCAGCGGGCCGAGGATGTTGAAAATCGAGCGCACGCCCAGCTCACGGCGCACAGGCGCGACATGCTTCATTGCAGCGTGGTGGTTCGGAGCAAACATGAAGCCGATGCCGGTCTGCGCGATCGACTGAGCGATCTGTTCCGGCTTCAGGTTGATGTTGGCGCCCAGCGATTCGATCAGGTCCGCGCTGCCGGAGGAGGACGAGACAGAGCGTCCGCCATGCTTTGCGACACGCGCGCCCGCCGCAGCGGCCACGAACATCGAGGCGGAAGAGATATTGAAGGTATGCGCGCCGTCACCGCCGGTGCCGACGATGTCCACCAGGTTGGTGGTATCGGCCATCGGCACCTTGGTCGAGAACTCGCGCATGACTTGTGCCGCAGCGGTGATCTCGCCGATGGTTTCCTTCTTGACGCGCAGGCCCATCGTCAGGGCCGCCACCATGACAGGCGACATTTCGCCGGACATGATCTGGCGGAACAGGTGCAGCATCTCGTCGTGGAAAATCTCGCGGTGTTCGATGCAGCGAACCAGTGCTTCTTGATGCGTGATAGGCATGATGCTTCCTTCTCTTATTTGCGATCGAGGAAATTCTTCAGCAAGGCGTGGCCGTGCTCGGACAGGATGGACTCGGGGTGGAACTGCACACCCTCGATGTCGTACTCCTTGTGCCGCACGCCCATGATTTCGCCGTCGTCGGTCCATGCTGTCACTTCCAGGCAGGAAGGCAGCGAGGATCGCTCGATTGCCAAAGAGTGGTAGCGGATTACCGTGAACGGGCTGGGTAAGCCCTGGAACACGCCCACACCCGTATGCGCGATAAGAGAAGTTTTGCCATGCATGACTTGCTTGGCGCGGATAACTTTGCCGCCAAAGGCTTCGCCGATGGCCTGGTGTCCCAGGCAGACGCCCAGGATTGGTTTCTTGCCCGCGAAGTGCTTCAGCACTTCCAGCGAGATGCCCGCCTGCGACGGGTCTTTTGGGCCCGGCGAGATGCAGATGCGGTCAGGATTCAATGCTTCGATTTCGGCGATGGTAATTTCGTCGTTGCGATGCACGCGCACGTCTTCGCCCAGCTCACCGAAATACTGCACGATGTTGTAGGTGAAGGAGTCGTAGTTGTCGATCATCAGCAGCATTTCAGAACTCCCCATCCAGGCCATCTTGCACTTGCTCGGCCGCGCGCAGCACAGCGCGCGCCTTGTTTTCAGTTTCCTGCCATTCCATTTCCGGTATCGAGTCGGCGACGATGCCGGCGGCGGCCTGCACGTACAGCATGCCGTCCTTGATCACGCCGGTGCGGATGGCAATCGCCACGTCCATTTCGCCGCCGAAGGACAGGTAGCCGCAGGCGCCACCATAGATGCCGCGCTTGCAGATTTCCAGTTCGTCGATGATTTCCATCGCACGCACTTTCGGCGCTCCGGTCAGGGTGCCGGCAGGGAAGGTCGCGCGCAGGACGTCCAGGTTGGACATACCTTTCTTCAGCTTGCCCTCCACGTTGGAGACGATGTGCTGCACATGCGAGTACTTTTCGATCACCATCTTGTCGGTCAGCTTAACGCTGCCGGTTTCGGAGATGCGGCCCAGGTCATTACGCGCCAGGTCGATCAGCATCACGTGTTCCGCGACTTCTTTCGGATCGTTCAGGAGTTCTTCCGCCAGCGCCGCATCGCGTTCCGGCGTATTGCCGCGCGGGCGGGTGCCGGCGATCGGGCGCAGCGTGACTTTCTTTTCGCCGTCCGGCAGGGTCTCGTTGCGCACCAGGATTTCCGGCGAGGCGCCTACGATCTGCATATCGCCGAAATTGTAGAAGTACATGTACGGCGAAGGGTTCAGCGAGCGCAGGGAGCGGTACAGCGTGAGTGGCGAATCCACATAAGGCTTGCGGATGCGCTGGCCGATTTGCACCTGCATCAGGTCGCCGGCCAGGATGTATTCGTGTGCTTTGGCGACCGCCTTCAGGTAATCCTCTTTGGCGAAGTCGCGAATGATCTCGGTGCGTACCGAAGGCGTGGTCACCGGCGCATCGACACCGCGGCGCAGCAGGGCGCGTAGGTCTTTCAGGCGCTGGCGGGCCTTGGAGTAGGCTTCCGGCTGGGTCGGATCGGCGTAGACGATCAGATAGAGCTTGCCGGACAGGTTGTCGATGACGGCCAGTTCTTCCGTCACCATCAGCTGGATCTCCGGCAGGCCCAGGTCGTCCTTCGGCTGCGTACGCGCCAGCGTCTTTTCGATATGGCGTACGGTGTCGTAGCCGAAGTAGCCGGCCAGGCCGCCGCAGAAGCGCGGCATGCCCGGGCGCACGGCCACCTTGAAGCGCGCCTGGTATTGCTCGATGAATTCGAGGGGATTGCCCTCGTGGGTTTCAATTACCTGGCCGTTCTTGACGATCTCGGTCAGCTTGCCGGTGCTGCGCAACAGGGTGTTGGCCGGCAGGCCAATGAAGGAATAGCGGCCGAAACGCTCGCCGCCCACCACGGACTCCAGCAGGAAGGTGTTCTTGCCGTAGTTCTGGGTCTGGGCCAGCTTGAGATACAGGGTGAGCGGAGTCTCCAGGTCGGCGAAAGCTTCCGCGATCAGAGGGATACGGTTATAGCCTTCCGCGGCCAGGGATTTGAATTCGAGTTCGGTCATGTGTTTCTCCGTTCCGCCGTGGATTGAGAGGTGGCGGGTAGGTTACAAAAAACCTGTCGGATCACATGTGCGTGAGCCGACAGCAATCAGGACTAAGTCAGGATTGCCAGCGTCGCCACAGCCAGGCCTCAATCGAGCCCCGGTGGGTTACATTGTGTCTTTTGTTGAGAAACATTTGCGTTAGTTTGCGCGTGAAATCAGTTCAGCTGCATGAAGAAGCGTGTCAACTATACCATCGGAATCTGTTTCGTGTATACCCACTCCGTGGTTATAACCATATGGCACGGTGAGCACCGGGCAGCCGGCCGCGCGGGCCGCTTCGGCGTCGTTCGACGAGTCGCCGATGGCCACCACCTGGGCCGGCGGCAGGTCCAGGAATTCGCAAGCTTTCAGCAGGGGCATAGGGTGCGGCTTCTTCTTCTCGAAAGAATCGCCGCCAAACAGTACTTCGAAATAGCCGTCCAGGCCTTTCAGCGCGAGCAGCGGCTTGGCGAAAGCTACCGGCTTATTCGTCACGCATGCCAGGCGCAAACCGCTGGCCTTCATTGCCTGCAAGCCCGATACCACGTCGGCATACACCTCGCTGTGGCGGCCGTTGATCACCAGGTAGTTGCGCTGGTAGGCTTCCATCGCAGCCGGGAAGTGCTGCTCGACGCCGGTTTCGTCGTAGTCCAGCGCAAGCACGCGCCGCACCAGGTTTTCGGAACCTTTGCCGACCATCAGCTCGATCTGCGCGGCGGTGATGGGCGCGAGTCCCAGTTCTTCGCGCATCAGGTTGATGGCCACTTCGAAGTCCGGCATGGTGTCAAGCATGGTGCCGTCGAGGTCAATGATGGCGGCCCTCACGCCGCGCAGGACCGCCGCCATGCCGATTACACCGAAGCCAGTTGGCCGCGCATGGCGTCGATCACGGCCTTGTAGTCAGGCTGGCCGAAGATCGCGGAGCCGGCCACGAAGGTGTCGGCGCCAGCTTCGGCAGCGGCCTTGATGTTGTCGATCTTGATGCCGCCATCGACTTCCAGCATGATGTCGCGGCCGGACTCGTCGATGCGGCGACGCGCTTCGGCGATCTTCTTCAGTGCCTGCGGGATAAAGGACTGGCCGCCGAAGCCTGGGTTTACGGACATGATCAGGATCATGTCGATCTTGTCCATTACGTGGTCCAGGTAGCTCAGTGGGGTGGCAGGGTTGAAGACCAGGCCGGCCTTGCAGCCGTTGTCGCGGATCAGTTGCAGCGAACGGTCGATGTGGTCCGACGCTTCCGGATGGAAGGTGATGATGTTGGCGCCTGCTTTGGCGAAATCAGGGATGATGCGGTCGACCGGCTTGACCATCAGGTGCACGTCGATCGGCACTTGCACGTGCGGGCGGATCGCCTGGCATACCAGCGGGCCGACAGTCAGGTTCGGGACGTAGTGGTTGTCCATGACGTCGAAGTGGATAATGTCGGCGCCTGCGGCAACAACGTTGCGAACCTCTTCACCCAGGCGGGCGAAGTCGGCGGACAGGATGCTCGGGGCGATACGGAAAGTGGTCATGGCTGGTCGGCTGTGAAAAAAAGATGCGTTATTTTACGCTGCTGTGCGGACGCTGTCCGATTGCTTGGACTAGAATTGCCCAATTGTTACGAAGGAAACCCTTATGGCCCAGTATGAGTTTGCGGTCGAGGTACGCACCCAGTACCTGCCGGAACAGTCCAATCCGGACCGCACCAATTTCGTGTTCACTTACACGATCACCATCAAGAACACCGGCACTGTGCCGGCCCAGCTGATCTCCCGCCATTGGGTGATCACCGATGCGAACAACCATATTGAAGAAGTGCGCGGCCTGGGCGTCGTCGGCCACCAGCCATTGCTGGCGCCAGGCGAGGTATTCGAGTACACCAGCGGTACGCAACTGCGCACGCCGCAGGGCTCCATGTATGGCGAGTATTTCTGCGTAGCCGAGGATGGCCACCAGTTCGAGACCAAGATCCCGGAATTCGTGCTGTCGCTGCCGCGCACCCTGCACTAATTACTTGTCGCCGTCCTTCTTCTTTTTGTTGGATGGCAGCGTCCACCAGACGATGAACACCAGAAGGAAGAGCGCTACCAGCGCTTCTAGCATCAGATAAATCATATACAACACCCCATGTTTTTGACACGCAGTAGTTTACCCGTTTGCGCCGTTGCCGTCGCGTTAGTGCTGGCCGGTTGCGTCACTCCGCCACCGCCGCCTGCCAGACCAGCGCAACCTGTGCCGACCACGCCGGTCACGCCTGTGCAGTCGCCGGCACAACCTGCCGTGCCGGCAGCACCGACGCCGCCGGCCAAGGCCGAATTCATCCCCGCGCGCTTTGCCGACCTGCCTGGCTGGGACCGGGACGACTTGCGCGCGGCCTGGCCAGCCTTCATGCTGTCCTGCTCCAAACTGGCTGGGGCCGCCGACTGGAAAGAACCGTGCGCGATCGCAAAGACTGTCGATGCCAATAGCCAGGCCGCCATCCGCCTGTTCTTTGAATCCTTTTTCGATCCGCACCAGGTGGTCGCGCCGGACGGCAGCAGCTCTGGCCTGATTACCGGCTATTACGAGCCGCTGCTGCGAGGCGCCCGCAAGAAGGGCGGCCCATACCAGACGCCGTTGTATAAAGTGCCGGACGATATGGTCATTATCGACCTCGGCTCGGTCTACCCTGAACTGGCCAACAAGCGTGTGCGCGGCCGCCTGAAGGGCAAGCGTGTCGTGCCATACCCGTCGCGCGAGGAAATCAGCCGCTCCGGTTTGCCGGGCAATGAGCTGCTATGGGTGGACGATTCTGTTGAGGCCTTCTTCCTGGAAGTACAAGGCTCCGGCCGTGTGCAGCTCCCCGACGGCGAGACGGTGCGCGTTGCGTATGCCGACCAGAATGGCCGTCCTTACCAGTCGATCGGCAAATGGCTGGTACAAAAGGGCGAGCTGACCACCGAGCAGGCCACCGCACAAGGCATCAAGGCCTGGATCGATGGTCATCCGACGCGCCAGCAGGAACTGTTCAACGCTAATCCAAGCTATGTCTTCTTCAAGGAGGAAAAGCTGCCTGACCCGAAAGTGGGGCCGAAAGGCACGCTGAACGTGCCGTTGACGCCTCAGCGTTCAGTCGCGATCGACCGCAGCCAGCTTCCGCTGGGCGCGCCGGTCTACCTGAACACCACGCTGCCGGGTGATGATGAGATGCCGTTGCAAAGACTGATGCTGGCGCAGGATACCGGCGGCGCCATCAAAGGCGCCATTCGCCTCGACCTGTTCTTCGGCTTCGGCTCGGAAGCGGCGGATTTTGCCGGCCGCATGAAGCAACGCGGCAATATCTGGGTGCTGCTGCCCAAACTGGCCCGCTAGCGCAGCACGAGCACCGGCAAATGTGTATGCGCGAGGACTTTTTGTGTTTCGCTGCCGAGGAATAGTTTGTTCAGCCCCGTGCGGCCGTGGGACGCCATCAGGATGATGTCGCAGTGGCGTTCCTCCGCGGTCTTGACGATCACCTCATAGGGGCTGATCGCCTCGCCCATCACGGCATCGCACTCGACACCGGCCGCGCTGGCTGCGGCCAGCACCTTATCCAGCCCGGCCTGGATCCCGCGCCGCATTTCCTGGTCAAACACGCCGGCATTCGGCAGCACAGCCGCATCAGCCAGCGGCACGAAAGGAAGCGGCTGGACCACAGACACCGCAGTAATGCGCGCGCCGTGGATCTTGGCAAACTTGATCGCAGTCTCGGTAGCCCGTTCCGAAAGTTGCGAGCCATCGGTGGGCAGCAATATCGATTTGAACATGGCGGTTCTCCGGACAAATTCTCCAGTCCAGTGTAGGACTGCCCCCGATTCATAGGCGCACGCTTCGACCACAACAGATACAATTGCTTGATAGCTAACCGACTGGAGGAGAATAAATGGAATACCAGGACCTGCTCGTAGAAGTACATGGCAAAGTGGCGTTGATTCGCTTGAACCGTCCGAAGGCGCTAAACGCCCTGAACGACAATATGATGAATGAGCTGGGTGAAGCCTTCGCCAAGTTCGAAAAGGACCCGGCAATCCACGTGATTGTGCTGACCGGCAGCGAGAAGGCATTTGCCGCCGGCGCCGATATCGCCGCAATGAAGGACTACACCTACCAGGATACCCACCGCGACAACTATATTGGCCGCAATTGGGAGCACATCCTGAAAGTGCGCAAGCCGGTGATCGGCGCCGTGGCCGGCTTCGCGCTGGGCGGTGGCTGCGAGCTGGCCATGATGTGCGACTTCCTGGTCGCCGCGGACAGCGCCAAGTTCGGCCAGCCGGAAATCAAGGTCGGCGTCACCCCTGGCGCCGGCGGCACCCAGCGTCTGCCACGCACCATCGGCAAGGCGAAAGCCATGGATCTGCTGCTGACCACCCGCATGATCGATGCCGCCGAAGCCGAACGCATTGGCCTGGTGTCGCGCGTGGTCCCGGCCGACAAATTGATCGAATCCGTGCTGGAGATCGCCCAGGGCATCGCCCAGATGCCGGTTTCCGTTGCCATGCAGATCAAGGATTGCGTGAACCGCGCCTTCGAAACTACGCTGTCGGAAGGTGTGAATTACGAGCGCCGCCTGTTCCACGCAGGCTTCGGCACCCCAGCCCAGCGTGAAGGCATGTACGCCTTCCT
>JBCNOP010000003.1:0-102393 GCA_039593775.1 Pseudoduganella sp. | reverse complement strand
GCTCGCCTGCCGCATCTTGCCCGAAGCTCGGGATCTTGCCGATATCGCCCACCGCCCAGTCCTTGCTTTCGCTGACAGCGCCGTTGGCGTACAGGAAGCTCTTCAGGAAGCCCTTGCAGTAATCCGAGTAGAGGTAGCGCCCAGCCAGCTCCGGCAGGGCTGTGCCGCGGTAGACGTAACCGCCGGTGATCGAGCAGCCGTTGGCATTATTGGTGCCGTGGTCGTATTCGAATACGGGCAGGGTCAGGCCGGTTTGCGCGCAGCTTGCCGCGTTGTAGCAGCTGCTGCCCTCCATCACGTTCCAGCCGTAATTGGCCGGCTTCAGGCTGCTTGCCACCACGTCGACTTCTTCCTTCAGGGCCTGGCCGACGTCGGCAATATACAGCGACGAGGTGCTGTTGTCGAAGGCGAAGCGCCACGGATTGCGCAAGCCGTAGGCCCAGATTTCGCCGCGCTTGTTGGGCTGGCCGACGAAGGGGTTGTCGGCCGGCACGTTGTATAGCGGCGCCACCACATCGTCCACCTTCAGGCGCAGCAGCTTGCCGAGCAGAGAGTCGAGGTTTTGTGCATTGCCGTTCGGGTCGCCGCTGCCGCCGCCGTCGCCGGTGCCGGCGTACAGGTAGCCGTCGGCGCCAAAGGCCAGCATGCCGCCGTAATGGTTGGTGTAAGTCGGATGCGGGATGGTGATGATGCGCTTGAGCGAGTTGGCGTCGGCCACGTCGGCATTGGCCGAGACTTTGACTTCATCGATGGCGATATTGCTGAACTTGTCCGTGTAGTAGATGTAGAAGCGCCCGTTCTGGGCATAGCCGGGGTGGAAGGCCATCGACAGCAGGCCGCCTTCGCCGTCGGTGCTGAGCAGGCCGGTCAAGTCGAGGAAGGGTGTCGCGCGCAGCGTGCCATCGCTGCCCAGGATGCGGATGCGGCCGGGGCGCTCGACGATGAAGCGGCGCGTGTCGCCGGCGGGGGCGGTCAGCAGCAAGGGCATGCTGAGGCCGCTGGCAACTTCCTTCACGGCCAGCGCAAAGGCGGGTTTCGGCGGTTCCGGCGCTGGCGGTTCGGGCTGCGTCACGGGCGGGGCACTGCCGCCACCGCCACCGCCGCAAGCGGCCAGCACGGCAGCCATCAAGGTTGCAGCCAGCGTGCTGGCCGGGGACAAAGCGGGGGCCGCAGTCGCGGGCCGGGAATTCAGGTCATCAGCCATCATTTCCTCCGGTTGGGTTAGCAGCCAACTGTAGGACTGCCCAACCGCGCCATCTGTGCGGGAACGCACTTACTGGTTTTCACTTAAAAACAGCAGGGTGTGGCCGTGTGCTTCGGCCGCGCTGCGCTGGTGGTAGCTGCTGCGGTGGTTGCAGTTGAAGCCGTGTTCGGCGTCCGGATAAAGATGGATCTCGACGTTGTCGCGCTCGCCGAAACGCTCGGCAATGGTGCGCACGGCCTCACGCGGGATATGGCTGTCGCGCCCGCCAAAGTGCAGCAGCAAGGGGGCGCGGATGGCGTCTGCACGGTCGAGGCAATGCTGGATGCCGCCGCCGTAATACGCGACGGCATGGTCGGCATGGCCATTGGCCAGCGCCAGGTAAGCCATGCGGCCGCCCCAGCAATAGCCCAGCACGCCGAGCCGGCCTTCGGCGCCCGGCGTGGCACGCAGGGCGGCAGCGGCGGCGCCGATATCGGCCTGGGCTTGCGCCACGTCGGCGCGCTGCATGCACTGGGCGGCGCGGCCCCAGTCCGCCTCGTCATAACCGAATTCGAGGCGCCGGCCCTGGAGCCAGAACAGGTCGGGCGCCAGCACCACATAGCCGTCGGCGGCGTATTGCTCGGCCACGGCGCGGATGTGGGCGTTGACGCCGAAGATTTCCTGCAGCAAGAGCAGGGCGGGGCCGTGGCCGCTGCGCGGCAGGGCCAGGAAGGCGTCGAACGTGCCGTCCGGGCCATCCACCGTGGTCCACTGGGTGCTCAGGCCCATGGCGCTAGCCGCCTTGCTGCGGGCGGGCCAGTGCTTGCAGGCAGGCATCCAGGTCCTGGCGCGCGAAGGCCGACACGTTCTTCGCCACTTCGGCCGTGACCAGCTTGCGGGTGTGCTTGTCAAGGCTGTCGCGCAGCAAGCCCAGGAAACGCGGCGCGGCCACCAGGGCCAGGTGCTGGTAGCGGTTTTGCGCGGCAGCCGTGTCGAGCCGGTGGCCGATCTCGCGCGCGAACTGGCGCACTTCGTGCTGCACCGGTTCTTCCACCCGTGGCGCGGTGTGGCCGCGGCCTTCGGGACCGAAATACTGGCCGTGGCTGTCGGACGCGAGCTGGCGGTTGTCGGCCCGCCCGAGCGGGTTGGCCAGGTCTTCGATTTCTTCGGCCGGCAACTGGCCGTCGCGCAATTGGAAGATGCGGGCGTGGCTGCTGTCAGCCACGACGATCCAGGTCTTCTCCATGGTCGCCTCCTCGTGGTGTGGGCAGCCCAGTATAGGCCGCTGCCTTGGCGCCCGGCGCGCGTGAGCCGCGCGGAAAAATGTTGCCCTATGGCATTAAGTGGCCGCTCGTGCGAAAATGGTAAGCTCGCAAAGCGAAGGCAGGGGCACGATGGACGATCCGATCAACGCAGCACCACAGCAACCGTTCCGCACCCGCACGGCGGCGTTGGCGCTGCTGTGCGGCTTCGGCCTGACCGGCGCCCTGTTCGCCGGCGTCAGCCGGCTGGAGGCGCAGCGCGCCCAGCTCGCCTTCGAGCAGCGCGTGCAGGCGCGCGCCTTCGTGCTGCGCGAAGGCATCGGCGGCGCCCTGTCCAGCCTGCATGCCGTCAACCAGCTGTTTGTGGCACGCCCCAACGCCAGCCGCGAGGAATTCCGCCGTTTCGTCACGCCGCTGCTGGCGCGCCACCCCTATGTGCTGGCCACCAGCTACCTGCGCTTCATCGAGCATGGCGAGCGGCCTGCCTTCGAAGCTTCCCTGCAGGAAGTGCAGCCGGGCGCCATGGTGCGCGAACTGCACGATGGCGTGGCGCTGCCGGCTGCCGCGCGGCCGCGCTACCGGGTCATCGATTACATCGAGCCGCTGGCCGGCAATGAAACGGCGCTCGGCCTCGACACCCTGTTCCCTCGCCATGATGAATCGGCGCGCGAGCGCGCCTATGCCAGCGGCGAGCCGGCGGCGGGGCCGCTGGTGCCGCTGGTGCAGCGCGGCGGGACGCGCAAGCGCATGGGGGTCGTCGTGGCCATGCCGCTGTACGCCGGCGGCGCGCCGGGCGGCAAAGTCATGGGCGAAACCGCGCTGGCCCTGCAGCCGGGCGAAATGATCGGGAAGATTTTTGCCAGCGCCGGGCTGGCTGCCGCCACGCTGGACATGCAGGTGTATGCCAGTGCCGGCGCCGACCCGGCCACCCTGGTGTACGCCGTGCCGGCGCCGCCCTCGCATGGCGGGCTGTCGCTGCCGGCCTGGCTCTACCCGGCGCGCACGGCGCCGCTGCAGCAGGAAATCGACGTCGCCGGCGCGCGCTGGCTGATGGTGGCCACGCCCAGCGCGCGCATCCTGGCCAGCGAGCACCTGGCATCCCTGTTCACGCTCGTGCTGGGCGTGCTGACCACCGTGATCGGCTCGGCCTTCATTGATTCGCTCAAGCGTCGCAAGCTCCTGATCCAGCAGCGCGTGGCCACGCGCACGGCGGAACTGAAGGCGGCCAACCAGGCCTTGCTGCTGCGCCAGCGCGCCATCGAGTCGAGCACCAATGCGGTGATGATCACCGCAGCCGAGCCGCACAACCCGATCGTCTACGTCAACCCGGCCTACGAGCGCATCACCGGCTACCGTGCCGAGGAGACGCTGGGCCGCAGCCCGCGCGTGCTGTTCGGCGGCGACCTGGACCAGCCGGGCATCGATGAATTGCGGGCGGCGATCCGGGAGCAGCGCGACGGCCGCGCGGTGCTGCGCTGCTACCGCAAGGACGGCACGCAGTACTGGAACGATGTGGTGATGTCGCCGGTGCGCGACGAGAACGGCGTGGTGGTCAACTTCATCTCGATCCAGCACGACATCACGGCCCTC
The DNA here is from genome assembly GCA_039593775.1 of Pseudoduganella sp. Lineage (GTDB taxonomy): Bacteria > Pseudomonadota > Gammaproteobacteria > Burkholderiales > Burkholderiaceae_D > Rugamonas. The sequence goes on along the minus strand of JBCNOP010000003.1, from coordinate 98,358 downwards.
AAGGCCTATGAATCGGAGCTGGAGCACCGTTCCACCCACGATGCGCTGACCGGTTTGCCGAACCGGGTGCTGCTGCAGGACCGGCTGGCGCAGACCATCCAGCATTCGGGGCGCAAGGGCCACGAGCTGTGGCTGGTGTCGATCGACCTTGACCGCTTCAAGTTCACCAACAGCCGCCTGGGCCACCAGGGCGGCGACCGCCTGCTGCAGATCGTCGCGGCGCGCCTGCAGGCGGCGGTGCGGCCGGTTGACACGGTAGCGCGCCTGGGCGGCGACGAATTTGCGCTGCTGCTGTTGCCGGAACGCGGCGGCAGTGCGCCGCGCGCCGAGCAGCTGCAGCGCGTGCTCGACAGCCTGGCGGCGCCGCTGGTGCTTGATGGCACGGAGCTGTTCCTGACCGCCAGCGCCGGCATTGCCGTGTTCCCGACCGACAGCAAGGAGCCTGGCGTGCTGGCCGAGCGCGCCGACATCGCCATGTTCCGCGCCAAGGAAATGGGCGGCAACCAGTACCAGTTCTACACCGCGGCCCTGAACGAGCGCCTGGGTGAGCGCCTGCGCATCGAGAGCGCGCTGCGCACGGCGCTGGAGAGGCGCGAGTTCGAGCTGCACTACCAGCCGCAGGTCGATTGCAGCACGGGCCGCATCATGGGCATGGAAGCCTTGATCCGCTGGCGCCATCCGGAGATGGGCATGGTGGCGCCGAACCGCTTCATCCCGCTGGCGGAAGAAACGGGCCAGATCCTGGCTGTGGGGCACTGGGTGCTGCGCACCGCCTGCCGCCAGTTGCGCGACTGGCAGCGCGAAGGGCGGCGCGAGCTGCGCATTGCGGTCAACGTTTCGGCACGCCAGCTGGCCGAGCCGGACTTCGTGCAGGGCGTGGCGGAAGTGCTGGCCGATACCGGCCTGGCGCCGCACTGCCTGGAGCTGGAACTGACCGAAAGCGCGGTGATGAACGACGTGGCGCATGCCACGGCTGTCATGCACGAATTGAAGAAGCTGGGCGTGAAGCTGGCGATCGACGATTTCGGCACAGGCTATTCTTCGCTGGCGCACCTGAAGCGCTTCGAGATCGACGTGCTGAAGATCGACCAGACTTTCGTGCGCGACCTGACGGTCGATCCGGACGATGCGGCCATCGTCACCACCATCATCGCGCTGGCCGACAACCTGGGGCTGGAAGTGATTTCGGAAGGGGTGGAGACGCAGGAGCAGCTGGACTTCCTGCGCCGCCATGGCTGCCGCCACATGCAGGGCTACTTCTTCGGCCGGCCGCTTCCGGCCGAAGGCTTCCTGGCCCTGCTGCAGCAGGACGAAGCGGCGGTCAGCGCTTCACAAAGCTGAACGGATCGCCTTTTTTCCACGTCGGCATGGCCTTGCCGTTGGCGACTTCGTAGCCCAGGTTCAGGGTGAACTGGGCTTGCTGCACCATGCCCGACAGGTCCCAGCTCGCGTGGTATTCGTCCTTGACGCTGTGGTAGTCGCCCTTGAAGGCGACGATCTTCGCGGACGAGGCGTCGTGCGCATGTTCGAACTCGAAGTGGCCGTCGCCTGAGAACACGGCGGAACCGACGTTAAATGCCGGCACGCCAGCCTTGGCGAACTGGAAGTGATCGGCGCGGAAGTAGGCGCCCGACAGGTCTGGGATTGGCGGCGCCAGTTTCAGGCCCATTTGCCGGGCGACGCGCGCGGCCGACTCATACAGCGAGCTGCGCTCGGCGCCGGCCACGCCGATGTCACGCGTGCGGCCGGCAAAGTTCATCGAATCGAGGTTCAGGTCGGCCAGTGTGCGGTTGAGCGGGAACGCCGGCTTGGCAACGTAGGCGGAAGCGCCATGCATGCCGACTTCCTCGGCGGCCGGCCACAGGAAGACCTGCGAGCGCTTGGCCGGCTTCTGCACGGCGGCGGCGGCCATGGCCAGCAGGGCGGCAGCGCCGGAGCCGTTGTCGATGGCGCCGTTGTAGATGCGGTCGGTGCCATCGGCCGGGCCGTCGGCCTTGCCCAGGTGGTCCCAGTGCGCGGAATAGACCACGGCTTCGTCCTTCAGCTTCGGATCGCTGCCGGGCACGATGCCGGCCACGTTGAATTGCTCGACCTGGCGCACGCTGGAGCGAATCTCGCTGTGGGCGCTGATGTTCAGGGCGACCGGGCGGAAGTCGCGGCGTTCGGCGGCAGCGCGCAGCGCATCGAGGTCGAAGCCGGCGGCCTTGAACAGGGTGCGCGTGTAGTCTTCGGACAGCCAGCCTTCGATCAGGTTGCCGCCGCCCGGCGCGTGGAAGCGCTCCAGCGAAAAGCTGGTGGCGGGCACGTTCCAGCCATAAGCGGCCGAGGGCGTGGTGTGGATCAGCAGCGCACCGGCGGCGCCGCGGCGCACCGCTTCTTCGTACTTGTACATCCAGCGGCCGTAATAAGTGTAGCCCTTGCCGGCAAAGCGGTTCGGCTCTTCGGCGGTAGGCTGCGGGTCGTTGACCATCATGATGAGGATCTTGCCCTTGACGTCGGCGTCCTTGTAATCGTTCCAGTTTTCTTCCGGCGCGATGGCGCCGTAGCCGACGAACACCAGCGGCGCGTCGAACACCACTTCTGCGCGGCCGCTGCCGGTGCCGATCAGTACGTCCTCGCCCAGGCGCGGCAGCAGGGTGCTGGCGCCGGCGGCGAACTTGATCGAGCTGCCTGGCTGCAGGCGGGTGCCCTGGAATTTCACCGACTGGCGGTAGCTGCCGTCAGCCAGCGGCTTGAGGCCAATGGCGGCGGCCTGGGTTTCCAGGTAGCGCACGGCGAGGTCGCCGCCGCGCTGGCCGGTGCCACGGCCTTCAAGCAGGTCGTCGGCGAGGAAGGAAAGGTGGGCGCGCAGCGGCGCTTCCTTGACGGTAGGCGCTTGCTGCGCTGCGGCAGAAGCGGCCGCCAGCAGCAGGCTGGCAGGGATGAAGTACTTGGTTTTCATGGCGAGGATCTTACCCCATAATGAAACGAAATCACGGCGGCGAAACAAAGGAGATACATGGAAGTCATCATCATCACCGGCGCATCCGACGGCATCGGGGCAGAAATGGCGCGCCAGCTGGCCAGGGCGCGCGGCAGGGATGTGGCGCTGGTGCTGGCGGCGCGCAACGAGGCGGCCTTGCAGGCGGTGGCGGCCGATTGCAGCGCAGCCGGCGCCGGCACGCTGGTGGTGGCCACCGACGTCGCGCAGCAGGAGCAATGCAGGCATCTGGTGGCGGCGGCGGTCGAGCGCTTTGGCCGCATCGATGCGCTGGTCAACAACGCCGGCCGCTCGGCGCATGCGCTGTTCGAGGAAGTGACGGACCTGGGCTGGTACGAGGACCTGATGAAGGTGAACCTGTGGGGCGCGATCTGGTGCACCCATGCGGCGCTGCCTTACCTGAAGGCGTCGCAGGGGCGGATCGTGGCCGTGTCCTCGCTGGCCGGGCTGGTTGGGGTGCCGGGGCGCACGGCCTACGGGGCGACCAAGTTTGCCATGGCGGGGTTCTTCGAGGCGCTGCGGGCGGAAATGAAGCCGCATGGGGTCAGCGTGACCACGGCTTATCCGGGCGTGGTGGATACGCAGATCCGTTATCGGGGTTATAACGCTGCGGGCGGGGAGCTGGGCAAGAGCAGCCTGCGCGAGGATGGGGCGATGCCGGTGGCGGAATGCGCGAAGCTGATCATCGACGGCATGCAGGCGCGCAGGCGCGAAGTGGTGATGACTGCCAAGGGCAAGCTGGGGCGGTGGTTAAAGCTGCTGGCGCCGGGGTTGATTGAGAAAATGGCATTGAATGCGCTGAAGGATGATGTCAAGCCGCACACCTGAACCGGTAAACCGGCCGGATGGCCGTCCCGTCCGACCCGCAGGGTCAGGCACCGGGGTGCCGGTTTAAAAGGGTAAAATAGCACCTTCCGTCGCATCAGGCGATACAACAATAACCTCACGAGTGCCGCCATGTCTGACACCCTGTTTACCGATTTGAACCTCAGTGCCCCCATTTTGAAGGCGCTGAAAGAAGTAGGCTACGAGACCCCGTCTCCGATCCAGGCCTCCACCATCCCCCACCTGCTGGAAAACCGCGACGTGCTGGGCACTGCGCAAACCGGCACCGGCAAGACCGCCGCCTTCGCGCTGCCTATCCTGTCGCGCATCGACATCAAGCAGGCCGCGCCGCAGGCGCTGGTGCTGGCGCCGACGCGCGAACTGGCGATCCAGGTGGCGGAAGCCTTCCAGCGCTACGCCACCCATATCCCGAAATTCCATGTGCTGCCGATCTACGGCGGCCAGTCCTACGGCCCGCAGCTGCAAGCGCTGCGCCGCGGCGTGCACGTGGTGGTCGGCACCCCGGGCCGCGTCATCGACCACCTGGAAAAAGGCTCGCTCGACCTGTCGCAGCTGAAAACCCTGGTCCTGGACGAAGCGGACGAAATGCTGCGCATGGGCTTCATCGAAGACGTCGAACGCATCCTGCAGGAGACGCCAGATTCGCGCCAGACCGCACTGTTCTCGGCCACCATGCCGGCCCAGGTCAAGCGCATTGCCACCACCTACCTGAACGACCCGGCCGAAGTGATGGTGGCGGCCAAGACCACCACCAACACCAATATCCGCCAGCGCTACTGGCTGGTGTCGGGCATGCACAAGCTGGACGCGCTGACCCGCATCCTGGAAGCGGAGCCGTTCGACGGCATGATCATCTTCTCGCGCACCAAGATCGGCACCGAAGAACTGGCGGAACGCCTGCAGGCGCGCGGCTTCTCGGCCGGCGCCATCAACGGCGACATGCAGCAGGCGGCGCGCGAACGCATCATCGGCCAGCTCAAGGACGGCAAGATCGACATCCTGGTCGCCACCGACGTGGCGGCACGCGGCCTGGACGTGGAGCGCATCAGCCACGTGGTCAACTACGACGTGCCGTATGACCCGGAAAGCTACACCCACCGCATCGGCCGCACCGGCCGCGCGGGCCGCAGCGGCGAGGCGATCCTCTTCATCACGCCGCGCGAGCGCAACCTGCTGAAGCTGATCGAGCGCACCACGCGCCAGCCCGTAACGCCGATGACGCTGCCGACGCTGCAGGCGGTCAACGACGTCCGCATCAGCAAATTCAAGGACCAGATCACCGACACCCTGGCGCAGGAAGGCCTGTCCTTCTTCGAAAACCTGGTGCGCGAGTACGAGGCCGAACACAATATCCCGGCGGTGGAAGTGGCTGCCGCTCTGGCGATGATGGCGTGCGGCGGCAAGCCGCTGCTGCTGGATAAATCGCGTGAAAAAGGCTGGCATGAAGATGGCGCGCCGCGCCAGGAAGGCCAGGGCCGTGAAGGCCGCGAGCCGCGCGAACCGCGTGAACCACGCGAACCGCGTCCGAAGAAAGAGCGCATCGAGCGCGAGCCGGAGCAGGGCATGGCGACCTATCGCGTGGAAGTGGGCTACCAGCACGGCGTCAAGCCGGGCAACATCGTCGGCGCGATCGCCAACGAGGGTGGCATCGACTCCAAGTTCATCGGCCGTATCGAGATTTACGACGACTATTCGCTGCTGGACATGCCGGCCGACCTGCTGCCGGGCGATATCGACGCGCTGCAAGCGCTGCGCGTAGCCGGCCAGCCGCTGCGCCTGCACCGCGATGGCGAAACGCCGCCGCCGGCACCGGCCGCCAAGGCGCCGCGCGCGGCCAAGCCCGAACGTGCCGAGCGCCCGGAGCGCGCAGAGCGTGCCGCGCCGCCCCTGTCCTCGCGCGCCGATGACGACGAGCCGATGTTCGAGGAAGCGCCCAAGCGCAAGAAGAAGGACAAGGCCGCGGCAGGCGAGGGCGGTGCAGCCCCGATGCCGATGCGCGCCTACCGCGTGGAAGTTGGCTCGGGGGATGGCGTCAATGCCGGCAACCTGGTTGGCGCCATCGCCAACGAGAGCGGCCTCGAGTCGCGCTTCATCGGCCGCATCGAAATCCTGGAAGACCACGCCTTCGTCGAAATGCCGGACGGCATGCCGGACGATATCTTCAAGCACCTGCGCAAAGTGTGGGTCGGCGGCAAGCAACTGAAAATGTCGCTGGCCGATGCCATGCCGCCGATGTCCGGCAAGCACACGCCGCCGAAAAAGCCGGCGGCCAAGCCGAAGCGCTGATCAGCCCGCTCGGCCCCCCCCTGTCTTGGCAGACCTTCGCACAAGTGTCGCGAAGGTCTACTGAAAGCTACTGAAATTTTTCCCTCTTTAGCGCTATCATCGCTGAAAACGGCGAATTTCAGTAGTTTTCAGTAGTAGGTTTCAGTAGTTTTCAGTAGTAGTCTGCGACAGTCGTGCAAAGGGCACCGCGCCCCGCCATGGCAAGCGGCGCCAGCAAGGCTTGTTGCCGAATCAGCTATCCCCACGCTATGCTGCTGGCTGTTCCGGAACCTGCCGAGAAAGCCATGCTCAAACTGATCCGCCATTCCCTGTGCGCCGCTGCAGGCGCTGCCGCCGTTGGCGCATCCGCCGCGCCGGCTGACGCAGTCGTCACCAAGCCACTGACTTTGGACCAATACCTTGCGCTGAAAGGCCCTGCGCCCGACAAACGCATCGTCTACGGCCCCGCGCCGAGCCAGTTCGTGGAGTTTTTCAAACCTGCCGGCCCGGGACCGCATCCGGTCGTCGTGCTGATCCACGGCGGCTGCTGGACAGTGCAGTTTGGCGGCATCGAGCAGATGCGCAACATGGCCGGCGCGCTGATCCGGCAAGGCATCGCGGTATGGAACGTGGAATACCGCCGTTACGATGAGGAAGGGGGCGGCTACCCCGGCATGTACCAGGATGTCGCCACCGCAGTGGACTTGCTGAAGCACGAAGCGAAGACCAGCGTGCTGGACCTGAACCGCATCGTCGCGGTTGGCCACTCCGCCGGCGGCCACCTCGCGCAATGGGCCGTCTCGCGCCACAAGCTGCCCGAGTGGAGCCCCGCCTGGGCGCCGCAGCCGCTGAAGATCGGCACCGTTATCAGCCTTGGCGGCCTGGCCGACTTGCGCAACGAAGCAGCCCTGATCCGCCGTACCTGCGACCGCGAAACCGCGCAAATCGCCGGCACTCCAAGTGCCCGGCGCCCCGACGTCTTCGCCGACACCTCGCCGGCCGAAATGCTGCCGGCCGGCGTGCGCACGGTCCTGATCCACGGCGAGCACGACGACATCTCGCCCACCATCACCGGCGAAAACTATGCCCGCCGTGCGCGCGCAGCAGGCGATACCGCCAAAGTCCTGGTCCTGCCGGGCGGCAGCCACTACGACGAAGTCTCCGCCGATTCGAAATCCTGGGTCATCACCAGTGCTGAAATCCGGAAGGCGCTGGGGCTCTGATGGAAGCAGTGCTATTTGTCGGCATCCAGGCATCTGGAAAATCGACCTTCTACAAAGAGTACTTCTTCAATTCCCACGTCCGTATCAGCAACGACCTCCTGAAAACGAAGAACCGGGAAAAGCGGATGTTCGCGCTTTGCTTCGACACGGGAATGCCACTGGTAATTGACAACACCAATGTGAGCAAGGAAGTACGGGCGCGCTACATTGCCATGCTGCGTGAGCATGGTTACCGCATCAGGTGCTACTACTTCAAGAGCGACCTGGATCGGTCGCTTGAATGGAACGGCCAGCGCCAGGGTGCCGAATGCATTCCCCAGGTGGGCATATTCAGCACTCACAAACGGCTGGAAATCCCAAGCCCGGATGAAGGCTTTGATGAAATGTTTTACGTTGACTGGATCGCCGGTCAGCGTGTAGTGAAGGAATGGAATAGTGAAGTTTGATGAACTCGACGAATCGATGCGCGTATATGAAACCGCGCACGACCAATGCGTACTGCCTGGCATCTATATGGTTGCGCGTATCGATGGCCGGAGCTTTACGCGGCTGACCAAAGAGGTCGCAGGATTCGAGGCGCCGTTCGACGTCCGCTTCCGCGATTTGATGATCGAAACCACGAAGCACCTGATGAACTGCGGCTTCAAGGTCATATACGGCTACACGGAGAGCGATGAAATCTCGCTACTGTTCGACCCGAACATCGATGTATTTGGCCGCAAGACCAGGAAATATAACTCCATTCTGGCTGGCGAAGCGTCCGCCAAGTTCAGCCTGATGCTGGGGCAGTTGGGTGCCTTCGATTGCCGCATTTCCGAGCTGCCGACCAAACGGCTGGTGGTCGACTACTTCCGGTGGCGCAACGAAGACGCGCACCGCAATGCGTTGAACGCACACTGCTACTGGATGTTGCGCAAGGAGGGAGTTGACCCCAATGCCGCCGCCGCCACCATCGCTGGCAAAACGCTCGCCGACAAGAACGAGCTGCTGTTTAGCCGTGGCATCAACTTCAACGAACTGCCGAACTGGCAAAAGCGCGGCGTGGGCCTGTACTGGGGCGTCGAGGAAAAGACCGGCTTCAATCCAAAAGAGAATGTGCCGGTCGTCTCCCGCCGCCGCGCCATCGTGACCGACCTGGAACTGCCCATGCGCGACGAGTACAGCGGCTTTGTCGCCAATCTCCTGGAGAGCGCTTAGCATTACATCGGCTACCAATCCGGCGGAACACCTGTCAATCAAGCAGGTCTAAGCTTTGCGAACCATCGGAGGACTCTGGGGTGTCCTTCCCAATTCCTAATCCTGCGATTCTGTTCGCAAAGCTGCTCATGGCTGCTTATTCCTGCACGTTCACTGCTCATCCTTGCTCATTCCGTGCATTTTTATGCTCCATTGATGCTCAAATTTGCTCAATTGATGCTTAATTTTGCTCGAAGTCTGGCGAGCAAAAACGAGCAGGAGAAGAGCAAAAAAATGCATCAAACGAGCAGAAAGGAGCACAAATCGAGCAATAAAAAGCAGCGAATGAGCATGAATGAGCTGCTTCAAGCGTGATTAAGCGGCCTTTTTGCAAATACGCGAGGAAGGAGAAAAAAATGGAACCCACCATCGGCATTCCGGTCACCTTCAAAGTGTTCCAAGACCTTTGCAGATTCCTAGATGGATCGACCGTGCATGAAGAGGTCGCCACTGCGGCAAGCAAGGCGATTACAGCCTGGATCGAGCAACAAAGCGCGCCGCCACCGGAGGAATCACCAGCTCTTCTGGGCGGGTATCAGTGGAAGCAAGTTTTCCTACCCGAAGGGACCAAATTGAGAGTAGTCGTCAAACGCAAGACATTCCATGCGGCAGTGGTTGGAGACCAGATCATTTTCAACGGTCAAGCAACGTCGCCGGCAGGTCTTGTGAATCAACTTGCTTCGACCACGCGCAATGCCTGGAGGCATATATGGGTTCTGCTTCCAGGCGAAACCAAATGGCAGCTCGCCCAGTCAATGCGTGAGTAGGCGCCGCGCCGGTCAGGCCTCTGGTGCCGGGTATTTGATGGCATTGAGCTCGATCTTTTCCAGCGCAGCCGCGTGCAGGTCGACATCGAGCTTGTCGGCGATCTGCACCAGGTACAGCAGCACGTCGGCCAGTTCATGGCGGATCGCTTCATGCTGGCCTTGCGCCAGTTCTGCGGCGCGGCCGGTCGGCAGCCACTGGAAATGCTCGGCCAGTTCGGCCACTTCCACCGACAGCGCCATCGCCAGGTTCTTGGGCGTGTGGTACTGCTCCCAGTCGCGCGCGGCGGCGAAAGCGCGCGTGCGATCCCGCAGATCATGCAGGTCGGTCAGCGAATCGGTCATGCCGACTTCTCCATGAATACGCTCAAGGGATCGTCGCGGTAGTCGCCGTACGGCCCGCGCACGCGGTAGCCCAGGCGCTCATACAGGCCAATCGCCTCCGGCTGCGACGGCCCGGTCTCCAGCATGAACTGGCGGCAGCCGCGTGCCAGCGCTTCCGTTTCCAGCATGCCGAGCAGGCGCTGCGCCACGCCTTGCCCGCGTGCCGAAGGATGCACGAACATGCGCTTCACCTCCCCGTATTCCGGCGTCACCACGATGGCGCCGCAGCCCACCGCCGCGCCATCAATATTGCGCGCCACGGCAAACAGCACGTTCGGTTGCAGCAGCGAATTCATGTCGAGCGCGTACACGCTCTCCGGCGGATACAGCGACAGCTGGTAAGCATCCAGCAGGTCGATTAGGGCCACGACTTCAGGCTGGTTGGGGGTCTCGAGTTTGATGTCCATCGCCCAATGGTATCATCCCTGCGCCATCGGACCGGGGCCGGTCCGGGGTGAGACATGTATAAGGAAAATCATGAAATCGCTAGTTCCTCATGCCATTACACTGGCAGTCAGTGCACTTGTCGCCACCAGCGGCATCGCAGCCGATACCAGCGCCACCACCGCGCGCGCTGAGAACCCTTACCTGAGCCAGGCCGATGCCGCCGCCCGCTCGGCGCGCGTGTCGAACGTCGCCTATGTCCTCGACTTCACGCTGACCGGCCAGGAAACCTTCAGCAACACCACCACCGTGAGCTTCGACCTGAAGGACAACGCGCAGCCGCTGACGCTGGACCTGGACAAGGCTAGCATCAAGCGCCTGGTAGTGAACGGCAAGCCGGTCGCTGCGCCGCAGTACAACAACTGGTTCATCACGCTGGCCGCCGCCGACCTGAAGGCTGGCCGCAACAGCGTGACCGTGGAATTCGAGCGCAAGCACAGCACCAACGGCGAGGGCCTGCACCGCATGGTCGATCCGGTCGATGGCCGCGTCTACACCTACTCGCACTTCGAACCGGCGGCCGCGCACCAGATGTTCGCGCTGTTCGACCAGCCGGACCTGAAGGCGACCTACCAGGTCAACGTCACCGCGCCTGCCGACTGGACCGTGGTCTCCACCACGCGGGAATCGAAAGTGGAAGACGCCGCAGGCGGCAAGCGCTGGACTTTCCCTGTCTCCAAGATCCTCAGCCCTTACAACTTCTCGATGCACGCCGGCCCGTACAAGGTTTGGGAAGATGCCAGCAGCGCCAAGTATCCGATGCGCCTGTTTGCGCGCCAGTCGGTGGCCGACCAGGTCGACCCGGCGCCATGGTTCGAATACACCAGGCAAGGCCTGGCCTGGTTCGACGATTACTTCGGCATTCCTTACCAGTACGGCAAATACGACCAGCTGCTGGTGCCGGACTTCCTGTACGGCGCGATGGAGAACGCCGGCGCGGTAACCTTCGCCGAACACGCGTTCCTGCACAAGGACAAGATGTCCAGCGCCCAAAAGCACGAACTGGCCAGTGTCATCATGCACGAAATGGCACACCAGTGGTTCGGCGACCTGGTCACCATGCAGTGGTGGAACGGCCTGTGGCTGAACGAGAGCTTCGCTTCCTTCATGGGCACCCTGGCCACCGCCGAAGCCACCGAATTCAAGGACTCCGCCTGGCAGTACTTCTACGCCGAGGGCAAGGCGGGGGCCTACATCCAGGACCAGCGCGTCACCACCCACCCGATCGAAACCCCGGTGCCGTCGACCGCCAACGCCTTCGACAATATCGACGCCATTACGTACTCCAAAGGCGCTTCGACCCTGAAGCAGCTGCGCCACCTGCTGGGTGAAGAAACCTTCCGCAAGGGCGTGCACAATTACCTGGTCAAGTACCAGTTCAGAAACGCCAGGCTGGATGATTTCATCGGCAGCCTGGCCGAAGCGGCCGGCCGCGACCTCGGCCAGTGGACCCAGGACTGGCTGTACCAGCCGGGCGTGAACACCATCACCGCCAACTACAGCTGCAAGGGCGGCAAGATCGACGGCTTCAGCCTGCAGCAGACGGCGGTGCCGCAATTCCCGACCCTGCGCGAGCAGCGCGTGCAGCTGGCGCTGATGCAGAAGCACGGCAAGCAGCTGGCGATCGACAAGGTGCTGCCGGTGACTTACAAGGGCGCGGCCACCGAAGTGCCAGAGCTCAAAGGCGCCGCCTGCCCGGACCTGGTCTACCCGAACTACCAGGACTGGGGCTTCGTGAAAGCCAAGCTCGATACCCGCTCCTTCGCTACTGCGCGCCAGGACGTCAGCAAGGTGGAAGACAAGCTGCTGCGCACCATGCTGTGGCACAGCATGTGGGACAACGTGCGCGACGGTGCGCTGCCGCTCAACGAATTCCTCGATACCGTGCTAGTCAACGCCGCCCAGGAAAAGGACTACGTGCTGCTGGGCGACGTGCTGGGCAAGACCTCTAACGCGATCCACTACCTGCGCGCCATGGCGGCAGACAGCGCCTATACCCGCACCGTCATCGGCCGCCTGGAAAAGATGGCCTGGGCGCAGGCCAAGGCCAGCAAGGGCGATTTCCAGCGCCGCTGGTTCAGTGCCTACCTGGGCACCGCCGGCAGCAAGGAATCGCTGGACCGCATTGCCGCCATGCTGGATGGCCGTGAAAAACTGGCCGGCTTCACCCTGAACCAGGACGTGCGCTGGAACATGATCACCATCCTGAACCGCAATGCCTATCCCGGCGCCGAGGCGCGCATTGCGGCCGAACAGGCCGTGGACAAGTCCGACAGCGGCGAACTGGCCGCCGTGGCGGCGCAGGCGGCGCGCCCGGACGCCAAGGTCAAGCAGGAATGGCTGGACAAGATCGGCGACACCCAGACCAAGCTGCCGTTCTCGCGCATCCGCAGCGCGATGAATGCGCTTTACCCGTCGGCCCAGGTGGCGCTCAGCGAGCAAAGCGCCACGGCCCGCCTGGCGCAATTGCCGGCGCTGGACAAGTCGGCCGGCCCGGTCTTCATGCGCGCATACAGCGCCACCATGATCCCGGCCACCTGCACCGCGCACAGCGTGCAGCGCCTGGCCGACACGGCGGCCGCCAACCCGGGCCTGAGCGACGGCACGCGGCGTGCGCTGCTGGTGGCGCACCAGGAAGACCAGCGCTGCGTGGCCATCCGCAAGGCGCTGACGGTGAAGCTGAACTAAACCTTGGCCTTGGTGGAGAGCGCGGCCTGCGCCGTCAGCAGGTCGAGCAGCGCCGGCAGCGGCGCCGGGCGGCCCAGCAGGTAGCCTTGCAGTGCATGGCAGCCGTGGGCCGCCAGGAAGTCGGCCTGGGCCTGCGTCTCCACCCCTTCCGCCACCACCCGCAAGCCCATCTGGCCTGCCATGGCCAGGATGGTCTGCACGATCACCACGTCGCTGGCGTCGTCCGGCATGTCCATGATGAAGCTGCGGTCGATCTTCAGCTCGTACAGCGGCATGCGCTTCAAATACGCCAGGCTGGAATAGCCGGTGCCGAAATCGTCGATGGAAAAGCGCACCCCGATCTCGGCCAGCTCGTTCATGCGCGCCACGATTTCATCCATCCTCTCCACCAGCAAGCCTTCCGTCACTTCCAGGATCAGCAGCGCAGGCTCGACGCCGTGGTCCTGCAGGATGCCGCGCACCTGCTGCACGAAGTCGGCCTGGCGGAATTGCTGCGGGCTGACGTTGACCGACAGCGGCAAGGACAGCCCCAGCACCGCCATGCGCTGCTGCGCCAGGCAGGCTTGCCGCAGCGCCCACAGGCCGAGCGGCACGATCAGCCCTGCCTCTTCCGCCAGCGGGATGAAGATGGCCGGCGACACCATGCCGCCCTCGTCGCGCTCCCAGCGCACCAGCAGCTCGGCGCCATGCAGCCGGCCCTGGCAGTCGAACTGGGGCTGGTACACCATGTGCAGCCGGTCCTGCTCGATGGCCTGGCCCAGCTCGCGCTCCAGCGTCAGGCGCCGCTCGACTTCGGCCTGCATGGCCGATTCGAAGAAGGCGATGCCGTTGCGGCCGGCCGCCTTGGCGCGGTACATCGCCGTATCGGCTTCGCGCAGCAGATCATCGGCCTGCTGGCCGTGCTTGGGCAGCAAGGTCACGCCGATGCTGGCCGAGCAGGCGTAGCCCTGGCCGGCAATCTCGAACTCCTGCGCCAGCGCCTCGCGGATCTTTTCCGCCACGCCTTGCGCCGCATTGCCGGCCGAGGCCAAGTCCGGCGCCAGGTGGGCCAGCAGCACCACGAATTCATCGCCACCGATGCGCGCCACCGTGTCGCTCTTGCGCACCAGCTGTTCCAGGCGCTGCGCGGCCAGCCGCAGCAGGTGGTCGCCGGTGGCATGGCCGCGCGCATCGTTGATGGTCTTGAAGCGGTCGAGGTCGACGAACATCACGGCGCTGAACACGTGCTGGCGTTCCGAACTGGCCAGCAGGCTGGCCAGCCGGTCCAGCAGCAGGCGCCGGTTGGGCAGCCCGGTCAATGGGTCGTAGAAAGCCAGCTGCTCGCCCTCGGCCAGCGAGCGCGCCAGGTGGCGCAGCAGCACCCCGCAGCTCATGGTCAGGATGCCGGCGATGAACAGGTAGTTGAGCGCGACGATGGCAGCGCGCATGGCGGCATCGTCGGACAGCCCCATGGCCGCCGGATCGGGCGCCGGCGCAAAGCCGGTCAGCACGATGGCCACGGCGCCGGCCAGCAGCAGCCACAGGGCCGGTTTGAGCCCCACCAGCAGCGCTGCCAGGCAGGGCACGGCCAGCAGGTAGGTATGCGCCACCGGCCCGACTTGCAGCATCAGCGCCACGCCGACCGCAAAGGTAATCAGCAGGAACTGCATGGCGCGCAGCGGATAGGACAGCACGTCCTCCAGCCGCCACAGGGCCGCCAGCCAGGACAGCGCGATCAGGTCCACCACCACCACGCCCCACAGCCCCTCGCGCAGCGATTGCACGATGCTGGGGATGGCCGTGGCCAGGCCCAGCACCAGCACCACCTGGACCAGGCGGGCAAAGATTTTTTCGCGCCAGTGGGTGATCTGGTCGGGGGCAGCCATGTGCTAGCTTCCTTGCTCTTAGGAACCTTGATGGTACGCCCAATGGCGCGCCGTGTCACCGCTGCCGGCTACGCCCAGGGAAGTGACTATTTGATAGATTTTTTGATATGCCTTTCTTATAAAATCGGCCGTTTCATCCAATAACTAGGGGATCTACGTATGAAGACCAAACTGTTTGCGGCCGTGGCGGCCCTGGCACTGGCTGGCTGTGCCGGCACCCAACCAACCCTCGGCGGCGGCAGTACGGTAGCCACCGGCAGCGCCGGCGGCGCCACCGCTGCCAATGCCAGCACCCAGCTGGAAAAATGCGACCGTCCGCTGGGCACCCTGTCGGTGGTGGAAGACCGCAGCATGCCGTGGTTCCAGCAATTGAGCCAGTACAAGCTGGGCTCCACTACCCCCGTGCTGCGCATGATGATCCAGCAGTCGAACTGCTTCGTGGTGGTGGAACGCGGCGCCGCCATGGACCACATGATGGGCGAACGCGCGCTGGAAAAATCCGGCGAAATGCGCGCCAACAGCAACTACGGCAAAGGCCAGATCGCTGCTGCCGACTACACGATGAGCCCGACCATCACCTTCAGCCAGAAGGGCACTTCGGGCGTGGGCGGCGCGCTGGGCGGCTTTGGCCTGATCGGCAGCGTGGCTGGCGTAGTGGCCGGTAATATGAAAACCAATGAAGCGTCGACCATGCTGCTGATGATCGACAACCGCTCCGGCGTGCAGCTGGCAGCGGCCGAAGGCAGCGCCAAGAACACCGACTTCGGCATGTTCGGCGCCATGTTCGGCGGCGGCGCAGCCGGCGGCGCGGGCGGCTACACCAATACTCCGGAAGGCAAGATCCTGGTGGCAGCCTTCATGGATTCGTACAACAACGTGGTGCGCGCCGTGCGCAACTACAAGCAGCAGGAAGTAGCGGGCGGCCTGGGCACCGGTGGCGCGCTGGGCGTGCAGGGCGGCAGCACGCCGGCTTCGCAGCAGCCGGTGGCAGCCCAGTCACAGACCCAATCGTCGAAAACCAAAGCCAAGAAGAAGTAATCCCGCCGGCTTGCCGGGCGTACCGTACGCCCGGCAAATTGCCAGACCTGCCTTCCATTGCTATAGTTCCCCGTTGCAGTCCTGCGCGGAGCTATACCTTGAACACCGATACCATTCCAGACACCGCCGCGCCAATCCGGGTGCTGCTGGTGGACGACCATCCCATGCTGCGCGCCGGCCTTGCCGATGCCATTGCCAGCCAGCCCGACATGCAGGTGGTGGCCGAAGCCAGCGACGGCTATGAGGCGGTGGCCGCCTGGGCCGCCGTGCGCCCGGACCTGGCCATCATGGACCTTGCCATGCCCGGCATGTGCGGCCTCGAGGCGCTGCAGTCCATCCGTGCCCAGTTCCCGGCGGCGCGCATCGTGATGCTGACCACCTTCGGCGGCGACGCCCAGGTGCGGCGCGCGCTGGAAGCCGGTGCCAGCGGCTTCCTGCTGAAAAGCAGCCTGCGCAAGGAACTGGTCGGCATGATCCGTGCCGTGCACGGCGGCCAGCGCTACATCTCGCCGGAGATCGCGCAGCAGCTGGCCAGCCACCTGGGCGCTTCCCTGCTCAGCGAGCGCGAAGTCGAAGTGCTGCGCTGCGCGGCGGCCGGCAATGCCAACAAGCGCATCGCCAGCCAGCTTGGCATTTCCGAGGAAACGGTGAAGGCGCACATGCGCAGCATCCTGGCCAAGCTCGATGCGAACGACCGCACGCACGCCGTCACCATTGCCTTAAAGCGCGGCATCATCGTCCTATGAAGCAGGCTTAGATCCGGGCTTCGATTCGGGCTTGGCTTCGTCCGGCCCGGCCTGCACCGCCATAACCAGCAGCAGCGCCACCGCCGGCAGCAAGCCAACGCCCATGCCCCAGCGCGAAGCCAGCGCACCCATCACGCAGCCCGCCGCAAAGGCCAGGATGCCGCTGCCCAGCGCCGCCAGCGCCGGCCGTTCGGCGCCGCCCACGCGGTCCAGGCAATCGATCACCAGCTGCGTCACATTGCCGGTCATGACCGTGCTGGCCGGCAGTTTCGCCAGCAGCAGCTTGCCGTAGCCGTTCTGCGCGCCCATGGCTGCGGCGCACAGCAGGCCGACCGCCATGTCCCAGCGCGCGCTGGCGGCAGCGGCCAGCATCAGCGCCGCCTGCAGCAGGTGGGCCGGGCGCAGCGCTTCGCTGCCGCGGCCCTGGCAGTGGCGCACCAGGGCCCGCACTGCGACCACGCCCGCCACGAAAGCCGGGAAGGCCAGCAGCTTGAGCAGCACGTCATTGCCCGGCGCCACGATCTCTCGCCCGAGCAGCACGAAGTTGCCCGTCACATGGGCCGTGAACAGCCCGTGCAAGGCCACGAAGCCCAGGGTATCGACATACCCGGCCAGGAAACTCAGGGACGTTCCGCGTGCCATGCGCCCTCCTTGCCCGGTTTCACCGCGAGGTCATGCCAGGCCACCAGCAGGAAGCCGCCGGCCAGGCCCAGGTGCTCGTAGAAGCTGTTGGCGGCAGCGAAGCGCTCCATGCCCGCCATTTCCCAATAGCGGTTGGCAATGAAGCTGGCCGCCACCGTGAACAGCGCCAGCCAGGCCGCGCCCAGCCAGCGCAGGCGGCCCGAGAGCACCATGGCCACTGCGCCCAGTTCACCGATGATGACGGCAGCTGCCAGCGGCGCTGCCGGCTGCAGCCCGAAATGCTGCATTTCGGCGACGGCGCCGCCGAAGTCCAGCAGCTTGTTCAAGCCGCCCTGCAGGTAGGCCGCGCACAGCAGGAGCAGGGTGAGCCAGCGCAGGGCACGGATGCCCGCGCCGGCCTGGCTGGTGTGCAGGCGCGCGGCGCCGGGAATGTGCGGCGCCATGTCACACCGCCCAGCAGGAGCAGCCCAGCGCGCCCCAGAACGACTTCAGGTCCGCGATCGGCAGGGAACGGGTCCACGCCGTCGCGTGCTGGTGGCCGTGCATGCCGCACTTGCTGGAGCAGCCGCAGGCTGCCGCCGCCGCCATGGCAGCCGTGCGCGCGTGCCCAGCGCTGGCGCCGTGGACCGCGCCTGTCGCCAGCGCGCCCGGCATCGCGCCCCAGGCGCCGTAGCCGCCATAGCGGCTGACCGGCGACCAGTCCGGCATCGCCGGCGGCATGGGCGGGTCATAGCTGCCGAACGGCCCGGCGCCGTACACCACCTTGCCGCCCACCACGGTGAGCAGCGAGGTGGTATCGGCAATCTCGTCCTCCGGGCAGCGCAGGAAATCGCGGTCCGGCACCATCAGGTCCGCCAGCTGGCCGACCGCGATGCGGCCCTTCTTGCCTTCCTCGTTGGAGAACCAGGTGACGTTCTCGGTCCACATGCGCAGCGCCGCTTCGCGGTCCAGCAGGTTGCGCTGCGGGTAAAGCCGCATACCGCCCACCGTGCGCCCGGTGGTCAGCCAGGACAGCGAAACCCACGGGTTGTAGGACGCCACGCGCGTCGCGTCCGTGCCGGCCGAGACCTTGACGCCCGACTCCAGCAGGTACTTTACCGGCGGCGTCGCCTCGGCCGCCGCCGCGCCGTAGCGCTCGACGAAATACTCGCCCTGGTAAGCCATGCGGTGCTGTACCGCCACGCCGCCGCCCAGCGCGGCAATGCGGTCGATCGACTGCGGCGAAATGGTTTCCGCATGGTCGAAGAACCAGTGCAGGCCATCGAGCGGCATGTCGCGGTTGACCTTCTCGAAGACGTCCAGCGCGCGCGAGATGGTCTCGTCGTAGGTCGCGTGCATGCGCCACGGCCAGCGGTTCTGCACCAGGATGCGGATCACGCCTTCCAGGTCGTCTTCCATATTGGCCGGCATGTCCGGACGCGGCTGGCGGAAGTCTTCGAAGTCGGCGGCCGAGAAGGTCAGCATTTCGCCGGCGCCGTTGTGGCGGAAGTAGTCGTCGCCCTGCTGGTACTTGCTGCTGGCGGCCCAGTTGAGGAAGTCGTCCTTCTCCTGCTTGGGCTTTTGCGTGAACAGGTTGTACGCCAGGCGGATGGTCAGCTCGCCGGCATCGGCCAGCTGCTGGATCACCTGGTAATCCTCGGGGTAATTCTGGTTGCCGCCGCCCGCGTCCAGCGCGCCGGTTACGCCCAGGCGATTGAGTTCGCGCATGAAGTGGCGCGTCGAATTGAGCTGGTATTCCGGCGGCAGCTTGGGACCTTTGGCCAGCGTGGCGTACAGGATCGAAGCATTCGGCTTTGCCAGCAGCAGCCCGGTCGGATTGCCCGCGCTGTCGCGCAGGATCTGGCCGCCCGGCGGCTCCGGCGTGTCGCGGTCGTAGCCCACGGCGCGCAGCGCGGCGCCGTTCAGCAGCGCGCGGTCGTACAGGTGCAGGATGAACACCGGCGTGTCGGGCGCCACGGCGTTCAGTTCTTCGATGGTCGGCAGGCGCTTTTCCACGAACTGGTGCTCGGTGAAGCCGCCCACCACGCGCACCCATTGCGGCGCCGGGGTGATCGCGACTTGCGCGCGCAGCATGGCCATGGCATCGGCCAGCGAGCGCACGCCGTCCCAGCGCAATTCCATATTGAAGTTCAGGCCACCGCGGATCAGGTGCAGGTGGTTGTCGATCAGGCCGGGCAGCACGCGCCGGCCTTGCAGGTCGATGATGCGGGTGTGCGGTCCTGCCAGCGGCAGGATCTCGCGCGCCTCGCCGACATGGGAAAAACGGCCGCCGGAAACGGCGACCGCAGCGGCCTCGGGCTGGCTCTTGTCCAGCGTCGTGAAGCGGCCGTTATGGAGTATCAGCTCCGGTGCAGCATTCATTGCTTGTCCTCCTTCGTGCCGGCGCATGGCAGTTCGCCGAAACAATGCGGCTTGACCTGCTCATGCAGCCAGGATACCTGCTGTTCCTTCGGCGCCAGCCACTGGCGAACCAGCGGCGGCACCTGTTCTCCCAGCAGGATGCCGAGCAGCCCCACCAGCGCCACCACGGGCGGCGCCGGCGAGCGCACGTTCAGCACGCCGTACAGGATGCCGGCCAGCAGGCCGGCACCCAGCGAGAGAAGATAAATCTTCACTGGCCTTCCTTGGCGTGGAACATGGTCTGTGCGTAGATGATACCCAAACCGTAAGCGCCGCCGAATTTCTTGGCGATGCCGGTGGTCAGCTCGTAGGTGCCGGTACGCGCCCAGTCGCGCTGCAGTTCCAGCAGGTATTGCAGCGAGGTCATTGGACGTGCGCCAGCCTGCACCATGCGGTCCATGGCGCGTTCGTGCGCTTCGGTCGACACGTCGCCGCAGGCATCGGCGATCACGTACACCTCGAAGCCCTGGTCCAGCGCCGACAGCGCAGGGCCGACGATGCAGACGCCGGTCCACAAGCCTGCGAGCACAATGCGCTTCTTGCCGATGGCGTTGATGCGGCGGATCACGTTCTCGTCTTCCCAGGTGTTCATCGAAGTGCGGTCGGTGATTTCCGCGCCAGGGAAGGCTTCCTTGATCTCGTCAAACACCGGGCCGGAGAAGCTCTTCTCGGCCACGCTGGTGATGATGGTCGACACGTCGAAGCCGGCGGCGGCATGCGCCACCAGGGCGGCGTTGCTGCGCAGGGTGACGGCGTCGATCGAGTGGGTGGCGAAGGCCATCTGCGACTGGTGGTCGATCATGACCAGGGTGTGGTCTTTCGGGGTCAGAAGCATGGCGCCTGGGGTGGCTTTAGCGGTAATGGTCATTTGTGTTTCCTTTCGTGGATTTACCAAAGTGGGCGCAACTTGTCGAGCGCGGCCGAGACACCGGCGCCGTAGGCTTCATCGGCCTTGTTGCAGTTTTCGATGTGGCGCTGCTGGATGTGCAGCGGCACGCCGGCCAGCGAACGCGCGGTGTTGTCGAACAGGGCCTGGCGCTGCTGCTCGTCCATCAGGCGGAACAGGGCGCGCGGCTGGCTGTAGTAGTCGTCATCCGCGCGGTGGTTCCAGCGCGCGGCAGCACCGTCCAGGGCCAGGGGCGGCTCGGCGTAGGCAGCTTGTTCCTGCCATTCGCCTTTCGAGTTCGGCTCGTAGCCGATGGTGCCGCCCTGGTTGCCGTCGACGCGCATGGCGCCGTCGCGGTGATAGCTGTGGAAGGGGCAGCGCGGCGTGTTGACCGGGATGGCATGGTGGTTGACGCCCAGGCGGTAGCGCTGTGCGTCGCCATAAGCGAACAGGCGCGATTGCAGCATGCGGTCGGGCGAGAAGCCGATGCCCGGCACCACATTGGCCGGGGTAAATGCGGCCTGCTCGACGTCGGCATGGTAGTTGTCCGGGTTGCGGTTCAGCTCCAGCACGCCCACTTCATGCAGCGGGTAGTCCTTGTGCGGCCAGACCTTGGTCAGGTCGAACGGGTTGAAGGCTGCCTGCGCCGCCTGCTGCTCGGTCATCAGCTGCACCTTCAGCGTCCAGCGCGGGTATTCGCCGCGCTCGATCGCTTCGTACAGGTCGCGCTGCGAGGATTCGCGGTCCTTCGCGATCAGCGCCGCCGCTTCCTCGTCGCTCAGGTTGACGATGCCTTGCTGGGTGGTGAAATGGAACTTGACCCAGTGCCGCTCGCCTTCAGCGTTGATGAAGCTGAAGGTGTGGCTGCCGAAGCCGTGCATGTGGCGGTACGAAGCAGGGATGCCGCGCTCGCTCATCACGATGGTCACCTGGTGCAGCGCTTCCGGCAGCAGGGTCCAGTAGTCCCAGTTGTTTTCGGCGCTGCGCAGGTTGGTGCGCGGGTCGCGCTTGACGGCGTGGTTCAGGTCAGGGAACTTCAGCGGGTCGCGCATGAAGAACACCGGCGTGTTGTTGCCCACCACGTCCCAGTTGCCCTGCTCGGTGTAAAACTTGACGGCGAAGCCGCGGATATCGCGTTCCGCATCGGCCGCGCCGCGCTCGCCGGCGACGGTGGAGAAGCGCGCAAACACTTCGGTCTTCTTGCCTACCGCGCCAAAGATGGCAGCCTTGGTGTAGCGCGTGATGTCGTGCGTCACGGTGAAGGTGCCGAAAGCGCCCGAGCCCTTGGCATGCATGCGGCGCTCAGGGATCACTTCTCGATGGAAGTGGGCCAGCTTCTCCAGGTGCCAGACGTCCTGCAGCAGCATGGGGCCGCGCGGGCCCGCCGTTTCCACGTTCTGGTTGTCCGCTACCGGCGCGCCGGCAGCGGTGGTCAGTTTGCGGTCCATGGATTAGCCCTTGATGAAGGCCAGCAGGTCGGCGTTCAGCTTGTCCTTGTGGGTATCGGTCAGGCCATGCGGCGCGCCAGGGTACACCACCAGCTTGGCATTTTTCAGCAGTTTTGCCGCCGCTTTGGCCGAAGCGTCGATCGGCACGATCTGGTCGTCGTCGCCGTGCAGCACCAGCATCGGGATGTCGATCTTTTTCAGGTCGGCGGTGAAGTCGGTTTCCGAGAAAGCCTTGATGCAGTCATAGGTGTTCTTGTGGCCGGCCATCATGCCCTGCATCCACCAGGCGTTGATCATGCCTTGCGATGGCTTGGCGCCCGGGCGGTTGAAGTTGAAGAACGGGCCGGAAGCGATGTCCAGGTAGAGCTGCGAGCGGTCTTTCAGCGAGCCGGCGCGGATGCCGTCAAAGACTTCGATCGGCAGGCCGCCCGGGTTGGTGGCGGTTTTCAGCATCAGCGGCGGCACGGCGGAAATCAGGCCGGCCTTGGCGATACGCTTGCTGCCATGGCGGCTCAGGTAGCGCGCCACTTCGCCGCCGCCGGTGGAGAAGCCGAACAGCGCTGCGTTCTTCACGTCCAGCAGGTCCAGCAGCTGCGCCAGGTCGTCAGCGTAGTGGTCCATGTCGTTGCCTTCCCAAGGCTGGCTGGAACGGCCATGGCCGCGGCGGTCGTGGGCGATGGTGCGGTAGCCGTGGTCGGCCAGGAACAGCATCTGCGATTCCCAGCTGTCGGAATTCAGCGGCCAGCCGTGGCTGAACACGACGACCGGGCCGTTGCGCGGACCCCAGTCCTTGTAATAGATTTCCACGCCATCGCGCGTGGTGAAGGTGCCGGAGGTGCGGCCGGTGGCTGCGGAAGCCTTGGCTGCGGCCGGTGCAGCGGATGCGGTAGCGGAGAGGGAAGCGCCAGCGGCGGCGACGGCGGTGGCAGCGCCCAGCAGGACGTTGCGGCGGCGGTTGCTGATAGGGGATGGCATGGTGAGTTCTTCTTTCTTTAAGTGGTTAATAAGCACTAGAAAGAATAGCCAGCCGTAGCCGCAAAGAAATCGCCCATCCGGGGGCGCGCCGCCTACCTCTTTTGGGGGATGGCCGGCGGCGCCTGTGTTTCAGGCATACGCCTGCTGCGCCGGAATCGACAGGCTCACCGCCACGCCGCCCTTGCCGGCGGACGCGATCTCGATCTGCCCGCCCAGGCGCCCGATGCGCTCGCGCATGCCGGGAATGCCCCAGTGACCGCTCTTGCCATGCAGCGCCACCGCTGCATCCAGGCCAACGCCGTCGTCGCGCACTTCCGCCAGCAAGGCATCGTCGCGGAAGGTCAGGCGCACCTCGATGTGCTGCGCCTCGGCATGCGCCACGCTGTTCAGCACTGCTTCGCGCAGCACGCTGGCCAGTTCGGCGCAGCTGTCGGCGCGCAAGGGGCGCGGCTGGCCGACGATGGTGCAGCTGAGGCGCAGTTCGTCGCCCGGCGCCGCCTGGGAGGCGGCATGGCGCAACGCCGCAAACAGTTCGTCGGCATCCTGCGCGCGGCGCAACTCCATTACCTCGTCGCGCGTGATGGCGACCACCGATTCGGCGTAATCGAGGGCGCTGCCCACCATGGATTGCAATTCAGGCTCCTTGGCCAGCTTTTGTTCCACCAGGTGGAAACGCAGCAGCAGCGCCTGCACCGCCTGCAGCAGGTTGTCGTGCAGCGAGCGCGCTATCCGGCTGCGCTCCTGCAGCGTCGCCTCGGCCCGCAGCGCGGCGTGCTGTTCCGCGCGGCGCTCGATCACGCCGATGCGCCAGCGGTACAGCAGCACGCCTGCCGCCAGTGCTGCCAGCGCGCAGGCCAGGTGGAACCAGCCGGTCTGCCAGAAGGCTGGCTCGATCTCGAAGCGGAACTGGGCGCCCTCGGTATTCCACACGCCGTCCTCATTGGCGGCAATGACGTGGAAGCGGTAGCTGCCGGGCGCCAGGTTGGTGTACTGCGCACTGCGTTCGCGGCCTGCCTCGCGCCAGCCGCGGTCGACGCCATCCAGGCGAAATTTCAGGCGCACCCGTTCCGGAATCGACAGCGCGGTGGCAGTGAAGGCCAGCTCGATCGAGGTGGTCTGCTGCGGCAGCACCAGCCGGCCGGCAGGCAGGTACTCGCGCGCCGGCGTGCGCAGGGATTGCAGCAGCACCGTTGGCGCACGCTCGTTGCGCGGGATGGTGGCCGGGTCGATCCAGCCTACTTTCGTCACGGTTGCATAATATAGCCGCCCATCTTGCGCCAGCGCCAGGGATGGCAGCGGCCGCGCCGCCGGCGCCATGCCGCTGACGCCATCCTCGAAGTTGAACAGTTCGGCCTCCAGCGCTTGCGCCGGCATTTGCCAGAACTGCGCCAGGGCTTGCGCCTTGACGCGGTGCAGGCCGTCATTGCTGTGTATCCACAGGCTGCCCTGGCGGTCCAGCACCAGGCCGGTAACGCGGTCCAGGTTCTCCATGCCCTGCAGCTTGAGCACGTGCGCCCGGCCACCGTCAACCCAGGCGACACCGTGGTCGCCTCCCACCAGCAGCTTGCCGCCAAAGTCCTGCAGGCAGTACACGTTGCCGACCTGGAGGCCGGCACCGGCTGCCAGCGGCCTGGCCGCTCCCGCTGTCAGCTCAAGCAGCCGGTTGCGGGTCAGGCCAAGCCAGGTCCTGCCGCCGGCGTCGGTCAGCATGCTGATCGGGGTCGGATCATCCAGGCCCTGCAGGCGCGGGTCCTGGCGCCACTCGCCGTTGGCAAAGGTCCACAGGCCGTGGCGCGCGATCGATACCAGCAGGCGGCCATCGCCTTCCGCAGCCAAGGCCTGGATATCGGCACCCGGTGCCAGGCCGGGCGGAAGAGCCCAGTGCTGCTGCGTCTGGCCATGGAATTGCCACAGCCCGGCGCTGCCTACCCAGACGTTGTCGGGTCCCAGGCGCAGCAAGGCGCTCGGCGTATCGAGCGTTGTCTGCTGCCGGCTGCCGTCGGCCTTGATGCGCACCAGCGGGTAACGCAGGGCACCCAGCCAGAGTTCTTCGCCTAAGCCGCGCTGCGCCAGCCAGTGAAATGAACTGCCCGGCGTTTCCAGGCGGTGAAAGCGATGGCGCCGGAAGCGTTCCACGCCGCCGGAGGTGACCACCCAGAAATTTCCCTCGCGATCGGCGAGCGCGCGGTGCATGATCTCTTCCCGGGAAATATTGCCGGTAAAGAGCTCGGCCGCACGCAGCACGTTATCTTTGCCGCGCACCAGGCGCACCAGGCCGTCCGCGCGGCCTGCCCACTCGGTACCGTCCGGTCCCTGCATGGGTGGGTTCAGGTACATCTGCGCATGGTCAAGCCCGGCCGGAGGCGTGGCCGACTGGGGTTCCAGCACTTGCAAGTCCTGGCCTGGCAGCAGTGCGTACAAGCCGTCCCTGCGCCAGTGGACCAGCTGGGATTGCATCGGAACGGAAACGGACACAGGGACCGGGACAAAGCGTTGGCTGTCCAGCGGCCGTACGTAATAGTTCGAGGCGACGTCCACCCACAGCCGGCCGGACAGGTCGTGATCGACCCAGCGCACATAGCCTTTGGGCAGCGAGTCTTGCCCCACTAGCTGCCATCTGCCGTTTCGCAGCATGGCCAGCCCGCCGCCCGTAGCGGCATAGATGGTGCCATCCTTGGCGATGCTGATGGCCATCACTGAACCGTACGGCAAGCCCTGGCCGGCCCGATAATGGATCACGCGCTCCGGCGTGAAAATGCTGATGCCCCCGAAGTAATAGCCGACGATTAGGCCGCCGGCCACCTTGCCGGCATACATGACGTTGGTCGAGAGCAGGTCGTGGCCGTAGACCTTGCTGACCTTGCGGAAATGCACGCCATCAAAGCTGTAGAGCCCGACAGCGGAAGCAAACCACAACAGGCCGTCATCGGTCTGGGCGATCGTCAGGCCCTGCTGCGGGGCGCCGTCCGCCTGTGTCCAGCGCCGCCGCTCATAAGATTGTCCGTCCGGGAACAGCTCCGGCGCGCTGTTGACCGCCGGGGCGGCATGTGCGGCCAGCGTGAGCAGCCAATACAGAATCAACACCAGCCAGCGTGATATCGACATCCTAAATCCTTATTTTCCGGCAGCTATCTTACCCGGGAGCATCGCCTGGCTGGCAAGCCTGCGTTGCAGTCTGCCCCACCAGCCCGCTTTGCGCCGCTCGGCGTAAGCCAGTTGCGCCGGCATCTGCAGGCGCACCACGGTGCCGCCGCCGGCCGGCGTGACCAGCGTGCAGGTGGCGCCCATGGCCGCGGCGCGCTCGCGCATGCCAACCAGGCCGAAGTGGCCGGGGCGGGCCGGCAGCCCGGCCGCCGTGCCCGCGGCGCAGTCGGCCGGCAGTCCACGGCCGTCGTCGCGCACTTCCAGCAGGAAGGTGCGGGCGTCGTAGTCGAGCAGCAGGCGCACGTTGGAAGCTTCGGCGTGGCGCGCCGCATTGAACAGCGCTTCGCGCGCAATCGACAGCACTTCGCTATGCACATGGGAGGGCATGGCACGCGGGATGTGCTGCAGTTCGAGCTGGAAGCGGCCCGGCAGCAGCACCGTGCCGTACTGGCGCAGCGCCTGCGCCAGTTCTTCCGGCTCGCCGCTGGCGCGCAGGTCCATGATGGTGTTGCGGCCTTCGGCCATCAGCTGGTCAGCCAGCTCCAGCGTCTGTTCCAGCTTGGCCTTTTCCTCGCTGCCGGGCGCCAGCCGCGCCGCCTGGCGGTCGAACAGCATGATCAGGCCCTGCACGCTTTGCAGCAGGGTGTCGTGCAGGCCGCGCGCGATGCGGCCCCGTTCGGCCAGGCGTTCCTGCAGCAGGTCCTGCATGCGCGCCGTCAGCTGGCGCACGCGCAGCGCATACAGCGCCGCCAGGACCAGCACGCCGGCGCCCACCAGCAGGGCGGTGAACCAGCGGGTCTGGGTGAAGGTGGGCGGAATGTCCAGCTGCAGCGTGGCGCCTTCGCCGTTCCACACGCCGTCCTCGTTGGCGGCAATGACGCGGAAGCGGTAGCTGCCCGGCTGCAGGTTGGTATAAAAGGCTTCGCGCCGGCCCTGCACGTCCTGCCAGCCGCTGTCGACCCCTTCCAGCATATAGCTGAAGTGCACGCGCTCCGGCATCGACAGGCTGAGGGCCGTGAAGGCGATCTCCACGTCCTTGCTGCCCTGGGGCAGACGCACTTCGGGCAGCGGCAGGTAGGAAGCGCCGCCCGAGCGCAGCGCGCGGATCTGCACCGAAGGCGCCAGGGGATTGCGAGCGATCTGCGCCGGATCGATGCTGGCGACCTCGCTGGCGGTGGAAAACCACAGCCGCCCGTCGCTGCCCTGCACCAGCGAAGGCAGGGGGCGGAACTGCTCGGCGCTGCCCAGCAAACCGTCCTGCGCATCGAAGCGCTCGAAGCGCAGCGCTTCGCGCGCGCCGCCGGGCGCCAGCAGTCCTGCCACCTCGGGCGCCGCAATACGCGTAATGCCCTCCGAGCCATGCAGCCAAAGCTCGCCCTGCGCCGTGCGCGCCATGCCGGAGATGCCGCGCAGCGCCGCGTTCACCATGTGGAAACCTGCCGCGTCGAACCAGCCCACGCCGTACTCGCCGCCGGCCCAAACGCGCGGGCCGTCAGCCAGCAGCGACAGCACGTTGCCAAGCTGGATGCCATCCGCTTCGCCGAACACGCGCGCCTTGCCATGCTCGATGACGGCGACGCGGCTGCCAAGATAGGCGGCCCACACGCGGCCCTGGGCATCGGTGGCGACGGCAGGCACGATGCCTTCCGGCAGGCCGGGCACGCCGCCGTCCTTGATCCAGCTGTTGCCGTCGGCGCGGAACAGGCCCTTGCGCGAAATCGACAGCCACATGCTGCCCTCGCCATCGAGCGTCATTGCTTGCACGTCGTGGCCCGCGTAGGCGGCCGGATGCGGATACCAGGACACCAGCCCGGACGGCGCGCGGCGCCAGCGTTCGTTGGCATTGCCGATCCACAGCGCACCGTCCGGCGCGCGGTAGCCAGCCGTCATCATATTGGCTTCGCGCCGCAGCCGCTGGCCATCGGCGCTGTAGCTGTAGACGGCGCCGGCCATGTTGCCGATCAGGATGCGGCCGTCGCTGTCGGCCAGTATGCCGGGGTGGTCCAGCACCGTTCCGGTGGCCAGCACGCGCAGGCGGTTGCGGCGCAGCCGGTCCAGGCCGGACGAGGTGCCGATCCAGATATTGCCTTCGCGGTCTTCAAACCAGGTTTGCGGCAGCGATCCGCTGATGCCGCTTTCGCGCGTCAGCTGCTGGGTGGCGTCGCTGCTGCCGATGCTGCTGGCCGGCACCCGTTCCAGCGCGTCGCCCTTCAGCAGCCACATGGTGCCGCTGCGGTCGAAGTGGATGCCGTTGGCGGCGAATGCCGGGCGCGGCTCAGGCTTGCCGGATGGCGCTTCCGCCTGCAGGCGATAGCCGCGGTTGACGCCATCGGTCGCCCACATGGTGCCGTCCGGCCCTTCCGCCATGGCCATCAGGTCCAGGTAGGGCCAGGCGCGGCGGAAGGGCTGTTCGCCATCGCGCCAGTACACGCCGCCCTGCACCGACACCCATTGCCGCCCGTCACGTGCAAACAGCACCTGGCGCAGCGGCCCGGCCGGCAGGCCGGTGTCGGGCGCGAGATGGACAAAGTGTGCGGCTCCCGGTTTGAGCTGGGCCAGCCCGCCGCTGGTGCAAGCCCAGATGCTGCCGTCCGGCCCTTCGGTCAGGCTAAAGACGGCGGATGGCGGCAAGCCTTGCGCCGCGCCGTATTCGCGCACCTTGCCGCCCACCAGTGCGGTAATGCCGCCGAAGCGGTGGCCGATCCACAAGCCGCCGTCGCGC
Source organism: Pseudoduganella sp. (assembly GCA_039593775.1). Classification (GTDB taxonomy): domain Bacteria; phylum Pseudomonadota; class Gammaproteobacteria; order Burkholderiales; family Burkholderiaceae_D; genus Rugamonas. The sequence goes on along the minus strand of JBCNOP010000003.1, from coordinate 69,662 downwards.
GTGGCCAGCAAGCCCATGGTGCTGGACGAGCGCAGGCGGTGCCCGGCCAGGGTTTCGACGCGTTCGAAGCGGGCGCCGTCGAAACGCTGCAAGCCGCCCGGCGAGGAAATCCACAGCCAGCCATCCTGCGTCTGTGCGAACTTGACGACGTCGCTGGGGGCGCCTTGCAGGCCGGTCCAGGCGGTGTGGGTGAAATCGGCGAGCAGGCGTGGCGGCGCGGCTTGCGCGGCCACGCCTGCTGCAAACAGGATGGCAGCAATCAGCGAGCGGGAAAACATCCCCGTAGTGTAGGCGATTTTCCGTCAGGCTATAAACGCGATAGTTCCGGGCCGCCCTTCGCGCCGAGCCAGGTCGCGTCGAAGCGCTTGCGCGCGGCAGCGGCAGCAGCCTTGTCGCCGCGCTTTTCATACACCTCGACCAGCCCGCGCAAGGCCCAGCCATTGCTTGGCGTCTTGGCGAACGAGGCGCGGAAGGCCGCTTCCGCTTCTTCCAGCCGGCCGGCCTTCAGCAGCGCCGCACCGAGCGACTGGCGCACCGGGTAGTACCAGTAGGGCGGCTCGGTATAAGGCAAGGCATCCTGTGCCGACACCGCCTGCGTGAACAGCGTGATTGCGCCGGGCAGTTCGCCTTTCGCTTCGGCCAGCTTGCCGGCGGCCACCAGGCGCGCGGTGCGCACGATATCGGCGCCGGGCACGCCCCAATCGGCCAGCGGCTTGAAGTCGGCCTTCTGCTCGATGGCGGCGATGCTGTCGACTTCGCGCTGGCTGTCGTCCCACATGCCCTTGCGCGCAAAGCCGACCGCGCGTGCGTAATGCCACATCGCGCGCAGCAGCACGAACTCCTCGGCCGGCAGGGCAAGCCCGAGCAGCGTGTCCGGGCTGCTGAACTGGACATGGGCGAAGTAGGGCGCGGCGCGCACCGGCTGCATGGGCGGGATTGCGCGCAGCTGTTCGGGACTGATCGACTGCTCCAGCCGCTGCGTCGCTTGCAGTGCGGCTTTGCCGTCGCCGCCCATCAGCGCCGAGACCATCGCGAAGTGGATGTTGTGCGGGTAATAGGCGCCCTTGTACACCGGATCGCTTGCGGCTCCCCGGAAGTATCTTTCGTCGATGGCAATGGCATCGAGATTCGCCTGCAGGGCGTCCTTATACAGGCCCACACGGTAGTAGATGTGCGAGGGCATGTGCACGATATGGCCGGCGCCGGGAATCTGTTTTGCCAGCTGGCGCGCGTAGGGCAGGGCTTTTTCTGGATGGGTCGACGCCTCCATCGCGTGGATGTAGTAGTGGATGGCGCCGGGATGGCTGGGGTTGCGCTCCAGTACCCGCTCCAGCGCGTCGACCAGTTCCTGCGTGCGGCCTTTCGGGCTGGCGCCGCCGGTTTCCCAGTAATCCCACGGCGACAAGTCCATCAACGCTTCGGCGAACAGCACCTGCACCGTGTCGTCGTTGGGGAAGCTGCGTGCGGCTTCGGCCATGGCGGCAGCGTAAGCCTGGTCCAGCGGCGCGCGCTCGGCCGGCGGCTGTGCAGCATAGCGTTTGTTCACGGCGCGCACCAGCGCCTGTTCCACCGGGCTGGCCGTGTTGGCCGCCGCCGCTGCGCGTTCGGCCGCCGCATAGGCCGGCGCCACCATTTCTGGGAACATCGGCGCGTTGATGTTCGGGCCCAGCACCAGTGCCTCGCCCCAGTGACACATGGCGCACTGCGGGTCGGCCTGTTGCGCGGCGCGGAAGGCGCGTGCGGCTTCGGAATGGTTGAAGGAGAACAGCAGGCGCAAGCCCTGGTCGAAATAGGCCTGGGCGCGCGGGCTGCGCGTGGTGATCGAGAAATGCAGCTTGCCCAGGTCCTTGTACAGCGGCGGCGGGCTGTCCTCGCCGGCTTTGCGTGCCTGTTGTACCGGCTTGAATGGCGCCGTTTCGGTTGGCGCCGCCATGGCCAGCAACAGCCGCCTGCCGCCGGCTGGATTGGCGCATAAGGGGCCATCCAGCAGCGGGTCAAAGACCGGCTCGCGTACTGCCTGCGAGCCGGAGGGCAGGGCGCCGGCCGCCAGGCACAGCATCAAAGGCAGGGCACGGACGGTCGGCATGTTCGCTCTCCTGTTAGTGGTGCAGTGGCTTGCCGGTGGTTTTTCCTGTGGTAGCCGGCTGCAGGGCATGTTCCAGCTTGCTGGTGTCGTAGTACGCGCGCTGGGACACGACCTTATCATCGCGCATCTTGATCACGTGGACAAAGGGATTTTCATATTCGATGCCGGTGCTGCGTGCCATCCAGCGTGAGTCGCCGGTGACGACCACCGTATCGCCTTCGGCCACCATGGTCTTGGGCTCCAGCATCAGGCACTGGACAGTCTCATTCAGCTTCATGAAGTACTCGGCTATCTCTTTCTTGCCGTGATAGGTCCCACCTATGGGCAGGTAGTCGGATTCCGGATTGATGAATTCGGCATCGTCGTAGTAGCGCTCAAGCAGGCCCTTGATGTCGCCTGCTGCAAACTGCTTGTATGCTTCACTAATGAGTTTTTTGGTGTCCATGACATCCCCCAAACACCGGCACCTGCAGCGGCATGCCGCAGGCTGCCGATCAGATAAGCCTAGTACGCAGGGGGCAGATGTCAAGCTCAGCGCGGGGCTGCAAATACCTGGGTCCAGTAAGCTGCCGGGTGCTTGCTTTGGCGGATGCTGACGCCGGCGCCGAACTCGGTAAATTTCGGGTTCATCAGGTTGTAGCAGTGGCCCGGGCTGTTGATCCAGCTGGTCACGGCTTCCTGCGCAGTGACCTGGCCGCGCGAGATGTTTTCCCCGACATGGCGCCAGCGGTAGCCACGCGCTTCGACACGCTGCGGCACCTCGTTGCCTTGCTTGTTTTTGTGGGCGAAGTAGCCTTGCTGCGCCATGTCCTCGCTATGCGCCTGTGCTGCTTCGGCCAGTTGCTGGTTCCAGGCCAGCGGCGGCGCGGCCTCCATCCAGGTGTCGCCGCATTGGCGCGCTTCAGCGCGTGCCGCGTTGGTGGCTTTGAAGACCTGCTGCGCGGCGCCGGCGGTATCGGGAATCAGCGTGGCGGGGTTTGGCGCAGCCCTTGCCAGCACGACGGTCCATTCATTGCCCATGCGGTGCGCGCCGATGTCGCGGTAGCGCGTGCTGCCCAGGGTTGCACAATACGATTCGCGCAAGGCTTCGAATGCGCTGCGGGCGTCGGTGGGGCCTTCCACGTTGACCGCGTCCGCCACTTCGGGATCGTAGCCGGCGCTGTCCAAGGCGGCCAGCAGGATGGTGCCGGGCCGGAGCGCGATGCGCGACAGCACCGCCTTTGGCGCCAGCACCGGCACGGCAGGGCGCTGCTTGCCCTGGCAAGTGGCCGGGGCGGCGCGCCAGGCGTTGACCATGGCGGCCAGCTGGTCCGCATCGCCGGCCTGGGCGGCGGGAAGTTGCGCCGCGCATGCGATTGTGAGAATGATAAGCCTCTTCATGCGGCCAATATACCTGCTCTGGTAAACTGCGGGCAACAAAGGAGTAAGACATGGTTTCGTTACAAGAACAATTGATGAAGGCTGGCCTGGTCGACAAGAAGAAGGTCAACAAGGTGCAGCAGGAAAAGTCCAAGCAGCACAAGGAAGAACTGCGCAGCGGCACCAAGGCCGTCGACCAGTCGCGCGAAGCGGCGCTGGAGCAGCAGCGCAAGGCCGCCGAACGGGCGCGCGAACTGAATGCGCAGCGCGATGCGGCGGCCAGCCAGAAGGCCATCATGGCGCAGGTGGTCCAGATGGTGCAGCAGCACCGCCAGCCGAAGGGCAATGGCGACGTGGCCTACAACTTCACCATCGGCAGCAAGATCGACCGCATCTACGTGTCGAACGCGGTGCAGCAGCACCTGGTCAACGGCCGCCTGGTGATCGTGGTGCTGGACGGCGTGGCCGAACTGGTGCCGAAAGTGGTGGGCGAGAAGATCGCCGAGCGCGCGCCGGAAGTGGTGGTCGCGGTCAAGAAGGCCGCCAGCGAGCAGCCGGCGGAAGACGATCCTTACGCCGACTACAAGATCCCGGACGACTTTACCTGGTAACCAGCACGCCGGCCTCGGCGGACACGGTAAACGGCACGGTCGCGCCGCCATAGCCGGCCCAGTTGCGCAGGTCGAAGCTGCCGCCGCCCGACATGCGCTGGCCTTGCAGGTTCAGGTAAGTCAAAGGCTGCTTCGGCTTGCATACCTGCGGGAGACCGACCGATTGCAGGAAGGTGACCGAGCCCACGCCGACGCGCGTGCCCTTGCCGTCTTCCACCAGCAGCGCCGTCTCCACGTCGACCCCGATGCCGCGCGCCATGCCGGCCCAGCCATCGTTGACGATGCGCGCGATGAAGGCCACCAGGCGGCCCATGCGGTCGCGCGTGTCGAAGTGGGCGTCGGTAATCACGCTGCCCAGGTCGGGCAGCAGCAGGAAGTCGCGCTCCAGCGTCATGCGCTTGTCGAAGGGATCGGCCAGCGCATCCGCCGACGTGATGCTGCCGTTCAGCGCAGCAAAGCCGAAGCGCCCCATCAGGGCCAGGCCGGCGCTCGTGCCGCCGATCGGGATCCTGCGTGCAGCCAGTTCCTGGATCGCTGCCTGCACCGGCGTGCCTTGCCAGAAGCTGATGTAATCGGACTGGTCGCCGCCGGCGATGAACAATTCTTCCGCATTGCGGATGCGCTCGATCACGAAGGGATCACTGGCGGCTTCGCGGCTCGGGATCACCAGCGTTTCCACCGACTGCGCGCCGCCCATGGCGTAGATATAGGGATTGTAGGCGTCGGTGCCGCGGCTGCGGATTACGACGAAATTGCCGCCGCCGCCTTTCTGGATCATCCAGCTGAAGGCCGCGTCGACGTCCGGCCCTCCGCCCATCAGCACCAGGCTGGGTTTTTTGGGCTGCGGCAGGACGGCGTTGGTGGGATCGCCCACCGCGTAATACTGGTAAGGCTTGCCCGCATGGGCGGGTGCTGCCAGCGCGGCGGCCAGCAACAGGAAGACAGCAAACAAGCGGTGGAGGCGTACCATGGCGATGCTCCCGGGCTAGGTGAATCCTGCCCGGCCATTGTACGCCCCTCACTTGCAGGAATTTACCCGCGCGCTGGAATTTTCAGGCCGCGCGCCACAGCCGGACGGTCGACGAAGGCGCCCAGTACGCGGCGCACGTTGGCGAATTTCTCGAAGCCAACCAAATCGCCGGCACCGTAGTACTCTACCAGGTTGCGCACCCACGGGAAGATCGCGACGTCGGCAATGGTGAACTGCTCGCCCATGATCCATTTGCGGCCTTCAAGGCGCTGGTCCAGCACGGCGAGCAGGCGCGCCGATTCGTTGATGTAGCGGTCGCGCGGACGCTTGTCCTCATAGTCCTTGCCGGCGAATTTGTGGAAGAAGCCCACCTGGCCGAACATCGGGCCGATGCCGCCCATCTGGAACATCACCCACTGGATGCTTTCATAGCGCGCCGCCGCATCCTGCGGAATCAGCTTGCCGGTCTTTTCTGCCAGGTAGAGCAGGATCGCGCCCGATTCGAACAGCGGCAGCGGTTTGCCGCCCGGGCCGTCCGGGTCGATGATGGCCGGGATCTTGTTGTTCGGGTTCAGCGACAGGAATTCCGGCGACATCTGGTCGTTGGTCTCGAAGCTGACCAGGTGCGGCTCGTAAGGCAGGCCGATTTCTTCCAGCATGATCGATACCTTGACGCCGTTTGGCGTAGGCAGGGAATACAGCTGCAGGCGTTCAGGATGCTGGGCGGGCCATTTGGCGTTGATAGGGAAGTCAGTAATGCCAGTCATGCTCAATCTCTCTTGGGTTGGACAATGAATCGCGATTATGGAGCATTCCGGTTTTTCATGCCCGGGGCGGGGTATTATTGCCAAGCAGTTAAGTTTGCGAATACCGAAAAACTAGGAGACAAGATGAGACAGCAAGTTTTATCCCGTATTCTGATGTTGGTCCCTTTCGCCCTGCTGGCAGCCTGCGGCAACAGCAGCGATGACACTCCGGCGCCGCCCGCCACCACACCCATCACCGGCAGCAACTACGTCGCCTCGATCCGCTACACCTCCTATGGCGTGCCGCATATCAAGGCGGAGAACTTCAAGGGCGCCGGCTATGGTTATGGCTATGCCTTCGCCAAGGAGAACATCTGCCTGTATGCGGAAGAACTGGTCACCCTGCACGGCGAGCGCGCGAAGCATTTCGGCGGCGCCGGCAGCTACCTTGGCCAACTTGGCGACACCTTCGGCAATATCGATTCCGATTTCTTCTACAAGCTGCAGTTCACGCCTGTGCTGGCGGCGAAGATCAAGGCCGCTTCCAGCCAGGACGCGCAAGAGCTGACCTCCGGCTTCGTCGCGGGTTACAACCGCTACCTGAAGGAGACCCCGCCCGCCAGCCTGCCGGCGGCCTGCAACAACGCCGCCTGGGTGCAGCCGATGACGGAGGACGACGCCTACCTGCGCTTCGCGCAAGCGGCAATGGCTGGCAGCTCGCTGGCCTTCATCAAGCAGATCGGCTCCGCGCAGCCGCCGAAAACCGCCACGGCCGCGCTGCTCAAGCGCGGCAAGCCGCGTCTGCTGGCAGCTACCGACTATGCCAATTCCTCGATCGCCAAAGGCCTGCAGGCGCTCCAGGAGCACACCATCGGCTCCAATGGCTTTGGCCTGGGCAAGGACGTGACGCAGTCCGGCAAGGGAATGGTGTTCGGCAATCCCCACTTCCCGTGGTGGGGCGCGCTGCGCCTGAACCAGCTGCACCTGACCGTCACCGGCAAGGGCTACGACGTGTATGGCGCCACGCTGCTCGGCGTGCCGCTGCCGCTGATCGGCTTTAACGACAAGGTGGCCTGGACCCATACCTTCTCGACCGACAACCGCTTCACCTTGCGCTACCTGGCGCTCGACCCAAGCAACCCGACGCGCTACATCAAGGACGGCAAGCCGGTGGCGATGACGGCGGTGCCGCTGACGATCAGCGTCAAAGGCGCCGACGGGGCGGTGACGCCGCTGTCGCGTACCCTGTACACCACCGAGTTCGGCCCGATGCTGATGGACAGTTCCTTCGCCTGGGGTACTTCATCGGCGTTTGCAATCCAGGACGCCAACCTGGCGAACTACAAGCTGATCGACCAGGTCATCCTGAACGGCAAGGCAAGCAGCGTGGACGACTTGCGCACCGCGGCGTCCACCTACGTCGCCCTGCCATGGGTGAACACCATGGCGGCCGACCGCGCCGGCGACACCATGTACGGCGACTTCTCGGTGGCAGCCAATGTGCAGAATGCGCAACTGGCCGGCTGCGTTCCCGGTGCCGCACAGGGCGCGCCGTTCCAGGACATCATGGCCACCACCGGCGTGGTGGTGATGGCGGGCACGTCGTCGGCCTGCGACTGGTCGGGCGCGATCGGCGCTGCGCAACGGCCGTGGGTCAAGCGCAGCGACTACATCCTGAATGCCAACGACAGCCACTGGTGGCCGTCCGCCAGCACCTTCCTCACCGGCTATCCGAAGATCATCGCGACCGGCCCGAACCTGGAAGGCGCGCCGCAGAACAACCGCACCCGCACCGGCCACGCCATCGTGCGCGACCGCCTGGCCAGTGCGGACGGCCTGCCGGGCAACCGCTTCACGATGGCCAACCTGCAGCAGATTTACCTGCAGGCGCGCTTTTTCAAAGCGCAGAAATGGCTGCCGGAATTCACTGCCGCCTGCCTGGCATCGAGCACTGCAACGGCGGCGGCCAAGGATGCCTGCTCGGTACTGCAAGCGTGGGACAAGACCCATGCGCCGGGCAGCGCGGGCGCCATCCTGTTCTTCGAGCTGTATGCGGCGCTGGGCGAATTGAATGCGGCCTCGTGGTGGAGCGTGCCTTACAACCCCGCTGACCCGCTGGAAACGCCGCGTGGCGCCGCCGGCATTCCTGCCGCCATGGCGAAGCTGGAAGCGCTGGTTGCCAGCAGCCAGTTCGACACCGCGGCAAAACGCCGCACCCGCCCGGAGGAAGTGCAATCCATTTCGCGCCCCGATGGCAGCCTGGCGGTGCCGGGCGGGCGTTACACCTTCATGAACTGGCGCGGCGTGAAGAACCAGATCTATCCGGGCATCTGGATTTATACGGCCGATTCGAAAACCAATGCCGGCGCCTACGGCAACAGCTACATCCAGTTCGTGACCTGGGACGATAGCGGGCCGGTGGCGGAGGGCATCCTCACCTACGGCCAGTCCTCGAACCCGGACAGCCCGCATTTCAACGACGAGACCAAGCTGTACGTCAAAGGCCAGTGGATCAAGCTGCCCTATACCGAAGCCCAGATCACTTCCGACCCGGGCTACAAGCTGGTCGAGATCTCGGAGTAGGTGGCTTATTCTGGCTTGCCGGGCGGCTCCCAAGGGTTATAAACGGAGACGCCTGCGGCTTGATAGGGGCCTACGTCGCGCGATGCCACAATGAACTTGCGCGAGGCGGCTATTGCGGCAATGTATCCGTCCGGCGTAGGGAAGCCACGACCAGATGATTTTGCAGCCGTAGCAAGTTCCGCATAATGCCGAGCGGCTTCAATATCGAAGGAAAGGATGCGGCCCCGGAACAGGGTAATCAGGCCGTCCAGCGCTGCGGTCAACGCTTCTTTGCGCCGACCTGCCGGCAGCGCGCGGATGCCAAACAAAAGCTCCGCGAGCGTAATGCTGGACAAGTAAAGGGTTTCGGCCGCTTGATTATCCAACCAGGTTTTCACAGCGGGATGTGGCGCCGCTTTCATCGCCTCGGAAACTACGTTGGTATCGAGGACGATCATTCGAAAGTCAACGGCACAGCGGGTTCTTTGTCCCGGGATCGAACAATTGCTTCGATCTCGCTATCGGTAATGCCGACTTCGCGGCCAAGCGCTGACAAGGCTTCACCCATGCGAAGCCGGGATTCCGGTTTTACCGCACTGGCCAGAATCTCGCGTACCTCAGCCTCTGTGCTGCGTCCGTTCTCAGCGGCCCTTACGCGCAGCGCACGATGAACCTCATCTGGAAGGTTGCGAATTGTTATCATTGCCATCGAAGTCGCCCCGGCAAATATGCATTCAATGCATTCATCCTATACAGTTGGATGCATGCTTGCAAGCGCCAACGGTGCGTGACCTCAGGCGGTGCGGCGCGCGGCGCGGCACGCTTCGAGCTGGGTGCGCAGCTCGGAGGCTTCGGCCAGGTAGTTGTCGCGCGCCGTGGTGGCGCCGACCAGTTCCATTTCCGCCGCCAGCTTGGCGTCGGACAGCGTGGCTGCAATGGCTACGCTGCGTTCGAGCTGGCCGCGCAGGTCGGCGATCTGGGCATCCTTGCCTTCGATCGCCAACTGGTCCTTGGCCTTGCCGACCAGGGCGTCGGCAGCGATATTGCGCGCGTTGCGCAATTCCCCGTTCAGTCGCGTGATCTGGTCTTCGTTTTCTTCCAGCGTGGCGTGGGCGGCTGCCAGTTGCGCGCGCAGGTCTTCGATCTCGCTGCGCAGGGGGCTGCCCACCTGTTGGGCGGCTTGCTGCACCCAGCTGTTCAGTGCAGCCGTGACTGATTCGGGAATTTCCAGCTGCGGGATGTCTTGCTCTGCCATGTCCGGCTCCGGTGAGGTGTCCACAATCCAGACACGATACCGAACGATTTGCCGCAGGGCAATGGATGAAAGGAAACTGAAAGCTGTTGTTTGCTATCCTGAAATTTGCTTCTTGGTAACAACCCAAGGGTAACAAAATAATAGGGAGACATCATGAGTTGGTTCTACAACCTGAAGATCGGGAAGAAGCTGCTATGCGCCTTCAGCCTGGTCATCGCATTCACCTGTGTGATGGGGTTGTTCTCCATCGTCGAACTGGTCAAGGTCAGCAAATCTTCAACCGATATCGCCACCAACTGGCTGCCCGCAGTGCGCTATGTGGGACAGGTGCAGACTTCGCTGGCGCGCTACCGCATTTCTGAGGCCAGCCACATCCTGGTGGATGAAGGCGACGAAATGACCACCATCGAAAAATCCATGGCAAGCCGCCTGGAGACCATGCGCAAGCAGCAGGAAGCGCTGGCCGCGTTGGTGACCGATGCCGAAGAGTCACGTATTTACGCCGAACTGAAACAGGACGTCGATGCCTACCTGGCGCAGAGCACAAAACTGGTCGCGCTGTCGCGGGCAGGCAACAAGGACGAAGCGCGCGTGCTGTTTCGTGGTGCTTCCAACAAGATTTACCGCAAGCTCAATGAGCAATTCGAGGCGCTGTCGAAATATAACGACGAAGGGAGCAGCGGTTCCGAGAAAGCCGCGGCAGAACGTTTCGACATGTCGCGCAAGCTGATCATTGGCATGCTGGCCGCGCTGGTGGTGATTGGCGTGCTGCTGGCGCTCTGGGTGGCGCGCATCGTGGCCACGCCATTGAATGGAGCCGTGGCGGTGGCGCAGCGTGTGGCGGGCGGCGACCTGACTGCCGATATCCAGGTCAATTCGCGCGATGAAACCGGCACCCTGATGCACTCGCTGCGCGAGATGAATGACAGCCTGGCTCACGTAGTGGGCCAGGTGCGCGGCGGAACGGATGCCATTGCCACCGCATCGGCGCAAATCGCCAGCGGTAACCTCGACCTTTCGGCCCGCACCGAAAGCCAGGCCAGTTCGCTGGAAGAAACCGCGTCGGCCATGGAAGAACTGACTTCCACCGTGCGCCAGAATGCCGACAATGCGCGTGAAGCGAACCAGCTCGCGCAGTCGGCATGGAATGTCGCCAGCGATGGCGGCAAGGTGGTGCAGCAGGTAATCCTGACGATGGAGAACATCAGCGCCGCTTCCGGCAAGATCGTCGACATCATTGCGGTGATCGACGGCATTGCGTTCCAGACCAATATCCTTGCGCTGAATGCGGCAGTGGAAGCAGCGCGCGCCGGCGAGCAGGGGCGCGGCTTTGCCGTCGTGGCATCGGAGGTACGCAACCTGGCCCAGCGCAGTGCCATGGCGGCCAAGGAAATCAAGCAGTTGATCGACGACTCGGCGCTGCAGGTGAATTCCGGCACCCAGCTGGTGCAGCAGGCCGGCAGCACCATGGAGCAGGTGCTGGCCAGCGTGCGCCGCGTCAGCGACGTGGTGGCGGAAATCTCGGTCGCCAGCGCGGAGCAAAGCACCGGCATCGATGAAGTCAACCGCGCCATCGGCCAGATGGACGAAGTCACCCAGCAGAACGCCGCCCTGGTGGAGCAGGCTGCCGCCGCAGCCGGCGCGCTGCAGGACCAGGCCGCGCAACTGGCAGGTGTAGTCAGCCAGTTCCGGCTGGCCGGCATGCCGGGCCGGCAGCTGGCACTGCGCTGAATTCGCGGCTGCGCGCGCCCGGCATAATACAAGCCACCTTCGGGTGGCTTTTTTTATTTTCATTTTTCGGGAACGCAGAAGGAACTCGTGACATCCAATGTCATGAAAACAGCCAGAACGGGGAAAGCAATGAACGACCTAGCCGCATTCGAACAGCTGATGCGCCGCCACAACCGCGCGCTCTATCGCACGGCACGCAGCATCGTGAAGGACGACGCCGAAGCGGAAGACGTGCTGCAGGAAGCTTACCTGCGAGCTTTCCGCGCGATGGAGGGCTTTCGCGGCGAATCCAGCATGTCGACCTGGCTGACCCGGATTGTCATCAATGAAGCAATCGCCCGTTCGCGCAAGAAGGGCCGCAGCGCCGAGATCATCCAGCTTGACGGAGAGGCAGCAATGGACGAACACCACGAACAGCCGGAACAGGCGCTGTTGCGCAGCGAGGCGCGGCGCCTGATCGAGCAGAAGATAGACGACCTGCCCGACAGCTTCCGCACGGTGTTCGTCCTGCGCGCGCTGGAGGAAATGACGGTGGAGGAAACCGCCGCCTGTCTCGACATCCCGGAAGCGACCGTGCGCACGCGCTACTTCCGTGCCCGCGGCCTGCTGCGTGAAGCCTTGTCGCGCGAACTCGATGTTGCGCTGGAAGACGCGTTTGCCTTCGACGGCGCGCGCTGCGACCGTATTGTCGCCAACGTCCTGCAACGCCTGCAAAACTAGCCACCCACAACAAGGAGAAAATCATGTCCTTCCTGAACCGCCGCTTCTTCCTCTCCAAATCGGGCCTGCTGCTGTCCGGCGCCGCCGTGGCGCTGCTGGCGGGCGAAGATGCGCTAGCCGCCAAAAGCGACAAGTCGACCGACGAAGACCTGCGCATCCTGAACACGGCGCTCGGCGCCGAACTCGAAGCCATTGCCGCTTACCAGCTGGGCGCAGAGAGCGGCTTGCTGCAAAAGCCCGTGCTCGACCTGGCCGTGACTTTCCAGGGCCACCACAAGGAGCACGCCGACATTCTGGCCAGGACCATTGGCAAGCTTGGCGGCAAAGCCGTCAGCGCGAAGGCGAAGTACAACTTCCCGACCGAGAACCTGAAATCGCAGGCGGACGTGCTGCGTTTTGCCGCCGCACTGGAAAAGGGCGCTGTCAGCGCCTATCTCGGCGCCGTGCCGCTGTTCGGCAACCGCGAGCTGGCCAAGGCCGCCGCCAGCATCCTGGGCGACGAGGCGATGCACTGGGCCGTGCTGCGCAACGCGCTCGGCGAAGCGCCGGTGCCCTCGGCCTTCATGTCATGAGAGGCGTGTTGGCCGCTCTGGCGCTGGCGTGCGCCCCGGCGCTGGCCGCACCACCCGCCAGCGTGGCGGCCGGCAAGGTGGTCTACGAGCGCTGCCTCGCCTGCCATGCGCTGGCATACGACCGCACCGGGCCGCGCCACTGCGGCCTGTTCGGCCGCCGCGCCGGCAGCGTTGCCGGCTTCCCTTATTCGGAGGCGATGCGTCGCTCGCGCATCGTCTGGAACGAAAAGACGCTGAACCTGTTCCTGGCCGACCCGCTGAAAACCGTGCCAGGCACCAGCATGGGCTATGCCGGTGTCAAGGACGGCACTGAGCGCGCCGACCTGATCGCCTACCTGAAGCAGGCCTGCCAATAAATCTGAAGGCAACTGGTTTTGCGGTATCCTCGGCGCATGACCGATGCATTAGAGCGCCTGCCGGAGTTGTTACTGGACGCCGTCTTCATGGTGGACGAGGGCGGGCGCATCGTGTTCGTCAATCCCGCCTGCCGGGCGATCTTCGGTTATGCGCCGGAAGAAATGATCGGCCGCGTCATCCTTGACTTCATCCATCCCGACGACAAGGCCCGCACTGTGGCGGAAATGGGACATGTGCTGAACGGCCATCCCCGGCTCGGTTTCGAGAACCGCTACCTGCGCAAGGACGGCAGCGTGGCCCACATCATGTGGACGGCACGCTGGTCGGAGCGGGACCGGCTGCGCATTGGCGTGGCGCGCGACATCAGCGAGCGCAAACTTGCGGAGCAGCGCCAGGCCGGCATGCTGGCGCTGGCCACCGCCGCCCACGGCGCGGAAACGCTGCCCGAACTGTTTGCCGCCTTCGACCAGATTCTGCAAGGCTTGCTGCCGCTGCGCGGCATGGCCGTGGTGCTGCAGCCGGGCGAACGCCAGGCGTATGCCAGCACGCCAACGGGCGCTGCCCCGCCGGACCTGGCGGGCTGGCACCACGTCAGCCTGTCGGCCTCCGGCATCGCGTTCGGCGAAATGCGGCTGGACCTGGGGCGCCACGGCGCGCTGTCGGCCAAGGAAATCGATTTGCTGGAATTTACCGCCGGCCAGGCCGGCGCCGTCATTGAAAGGCTGGCGCTGCATGCCGACCTGGCCCACGCCGCGCGCTACGACGAGCTGACCGGCCTGCCCAACCGGCGCCTGTTCCAGGACCGCATCCTGTCCGCCATTGCGCGCTGCCGGCGCGGCCAATCGCGCGGCGCGCTGCTGTTCATCGACCTGGACGACTTCAAGCAGGTCAACGACAAGTATGGCCATGTGGTGGGCGACCAGCTATTGCATGCCATTGCCCGCCGCATCACTTCCTGCGTGCGCGAAGCCGACACGGTGGCGCGCATCGGCGGCGACGAGTTTGTCACCCTGCTGGAAAACGTGGCCGGCCATGCGCAGGCCGCAGCCCTGGCCAGCAAGATCCAGCAAGTGATTTCGACCCCGCTGGTATTGGCCGGCCACACCCTGCAGCCGCACGCCAGCATCGGCATCGCCCTCTATCCCGAACACGGGGAAGTCATCGACCAGCTGATGCGGCATGCCGACCAGGCCATGTACGCATCGAAGGCCGCGCGCAAGGCTGCGGCAAGCTGAAATGTATTGCTAGGCCTGCGGCAGGACTGCCCGCTCCCGCCTTGAAAGCAGTCATGAGACCGTCATAAAGCGCCCGTATCGTATTGGCTTTTCAACCATGCTGGAAAAACACCACATGAAACGCAAAGCCTCCCTATTCACGGCCATCAGCGTTGCCATCGCCACGTTGCTGGCTGGCTGCAGCCAAAGTGGCACCAACAACTCCGCTGTGACGGATGGGCAGTCCTCTGGCACGCCGACCAATGTCATCTTCTTCCTCGGCGATGGCATGGGCATGACCACCATGACCGCCGCCCGCATCTACGCCGTTGGCGAAGATGGCGAGCTGACCATGGACACGCTGCCGGAAACGGCTTTCGTCAAGACGTTCTCGAACGATGCGCAAGTGACCGACAGCGCGCCGTCCATGTCGGCCTACATGACCGGCGTGAAGATGAACAATGAAGTGATTTCGATGAGCGCCGACACCAAGGCCATCGATCCGGTGGCCGATGCCAACGGCAACAAGCTGGGCAACAACTGCGGCAGCGGCAACGGCAAACCGGTACCAACCCTGCTGGAACAGGCCAAGGCCAAGGGCTGGTCGACCGGCGTCGTGACCACTACCCGCGTTACCCACGCCACGCCGGCTGCGACCTATTCGCACATCTGCCACCGCGACCTGGAAAACGATATCGCCGTGCAGGCCGTACCTGGCGGCACCGGCTACAACGCCGCGCTGGGCAACGGCCTGGACGTCCTGATGGGCGGCGGCCGCCAGTTCTTCCAGCCAGTAGCTGCCGGCGGCAAGCGCGCCGACGGCCGCGACCTGATCGCGGAAATGAAGGTCATGAGCTATGCCTACGCCAGCAATGCCGCGGAACTGAATGCGATTGACGCCAGCAAGACCGGCCGCCTGCTGGGCCTGTTCACCTCCGGCCACATGAGCTATGACCTGGACCGCGACCCGGCCAAGGAGCCGAGTCTGGCCGACATGACCACCAAGGCCATGGACGTTCTGTCGAAGAACGGCAAGGGTTACTTCCTGATGGTGGAAGGCGGCCGCATCGACCATGCGCTGCACGAAACCACCGCCAAGAAAGCGCTGCAGGATACCGCTGCTTTCGACAACGCCATCAAGGCAGCCATTGCCAAGGCCCGCACCACTGACCCCGAACTGAAGAACACCCTGATTGTTGTGACGGCGGACCACGACCACACCCTGGTCCTGAACGGCTATGCCAAACGCACCGGCAAGACCACCGCTGGCAATGCCGGCGTGCTGGGCGTGGTGAAGGATTACGTTACCGGCGCCGTGAGCAAGGATGCCGACGGCGCGCCGTATTCCATCATCGGCTTCGGCAACGGCGAGAACCGCACCCAGGGCAGCCGCTCCTCCATGGCCAGCATGGACGACAGCGTGACCAGCGCCAATACCTACCACCAGGAGGCCGTGGTACGCGTCTCTGTCGGCAACGAAACCCACGGCGGCACCGACGTGTTCCTGGGCGCGATCGGCAAGGGCGCCGACACCTTCAACGGCACCATCGACAACACCAGGGTGAACGCCCTGGTGAAGGCCGCCGCCGGACTGTGACCACATCTAAGAACTGGAATCGACTATGAAGCACACTCTGATTGCCGCCGCACTGGCGTTGGGCTTTGTCAACGCCGCCAATGCTGCCGGCGAAGCCAAGAACATCATCTTCTTCCTGGGCGACGGCATGGGCCCGTCCACCATCACCGCTTCCCGCATCTACAAATACGGTGAAGACGGCAGCCTGACGATGGACAAGCTGGAACGTACCGCACGCGTCAAGACCTACTCTTACGACGCGCAGACCACCGACAGCGCACCTTCCATGGCAGCTTATATGACTGGCGTGAAGATGGCCAATGAAGTCATCTCGATGTCGTCGGAAACCGTAGCCACTTCGCCATCGAAGGACGCCAACGGCAACCTGGGCGTCAATAACTGCGCCGCCAATAATGGCACCGCCGTTGCCACCATCCTGGAGCTGGCCAAGGCCAAGGGCAAGGCCGTCGGTTCGATCACCACTACCGAGCTGACCCACGCCACCCCGGCCGCAACCTACTCGCACATCTGCAACCGCAACGCGCAATACGCCATCGCAGCACAGGCGGTGCCAGGCGGCGCCGGCTACAACACTGCGCTGGGCGACGGCGTAGACGTGCTGATGGGCGGTGGCCGCAACCACTTCACCCCCTACAACGCCACCACCAATAAGGCCGGCCGCGCCGATGGCCGCGACCTGCTGGCCGAACTGGCTGCCAAGGGCTACACCGTGGCTGCCACCAAGGCGGAAATGGCGGCCGCGCCGAACGGCAAGAAGTTCATTGGCCTGTACAGCAGCAAGAGCCACCTCGAATATGAACTGGACCGCAGCGCCACGCCGCCGGTAGGCGAGGGCGCCAGCCAGCCAAGCCTGGCCGAGATGACCGTGAAGGCGATGGACCTGCTGTCGCAAAACAGCAATGGCTACTTCCTGATGGTGGAAGGCGGCCGCATCGACCACGCCCTGCACGGCACCAACGCCAAGCGCGCCCTGACCGACACCATCGCTTTCGACGACGCGGTCAAGGCTGCGCTGGACAAGGCCAGGCTGACTGACCCGACCCTGGCCAACACCCTGATCGTGGTCACCGCCGACCATGATCACACCCTGGCCTTCAACGGCTACGGCAAGCGCGGCAACCCGATCCTGGACATCAACCGCGATTACAAGACCGGCCAGCCAAGCAAGGACGCCGACGGCAATACCTACACCACCCTGGTGTTCGGCAATGGCCCGAACCGCCCGAACCTGCGCACCAATGTCGACAGCGCTGCCGCGCTGGGCGACAACTACCTGCAGGAAACCGGCGTGCGCCTGTCCAGCGAAACCCATGGCGGCGGCGACGTCAAGCTGTTCGCCACCGGCGCCGGCGCCAAAGCCTTCAAGGGCACCATCGACAACACCAAAGTGTTCACCCTGCTGAAGGCAGCCTTCGGCTTCTGATGCACCGGGGTCGGACCCTGAGGGTCTGACCCCGCCTTACCGGTTTCAAAGCACGATGATCCGTACAGCAATTTTCACCTTGGCGTTGGTCGCCACCCAGGCGCAAGCCGCCCCGCCAGCGCAGGCGCCCGCACTGGACTTGCGCATCCAGTACTACAGCAAGGCCGTAACCCCGGAAGGCGTGACGCGCGAAGTGCGCTATGAAGAAACCATGCTGCGCCGTCCCGGCCACGTCTGGGTGACGCGCGTGCTGCCGCCGCAAACCCAGGCCGCGGGCCAGGCCAGCGATCACGAGCACAGTGTGCACAAGCACTTCAACCCGGTGCTGCTGCCACGCCACGTGCAACAGGACGGCGGCAAGACGCGCCTGGAATACGTCGACGCTCGTAACAAGGAAGTGATCTCCGTGCCGCAAGGCGAATATGGCAATGTCGACTTCGACGGTTCCTGGGCGAACGCTTATTACCTGTGCGACCCCAAGCTGGTGCAGGCCATGCCGCTGTCCCAGCGCCCGTCCACGGTGCCGGGCGCGCGCTGGCGCGAACAGGTGCGCAACGGCAGCTATCGCCGCGTTCTCTGGGACGAGCAGCGCCAGATCCCGCTGGTGATCGAAAGCGGCGACCAGGCCGCAACCATCTTCCATCGCATGGAAGTGCAGCCGCAGGCCACTGTGGCAAGCGCACTGCCATGGCAGCAACTCAAAGGCTACGCCCAGCGCGATTACGGCGATTTTCTTGACTGAACGGCCACGTTCAGCGGAAGCATCCACAGGCGTGTTCCTGCTGGTATAACGCCTTCCAGCACACGCACCCGCAGCAATTGGGCGCCAGGGCGCGGCCATCTGATCTGTCAGTTGCGGACCGGCCCAGCAGGGCAGTTGCAACGCAACTCGCCTGGGTCCGCGATCTCGAAGTCCCTAGTTGAATCCACCGTCACGACATTCTGCCTGCAGCTGCAGGTATCACAGGGCCAAGCTCTTCGCTGGGTTATCATGTGCAGCTCAACGCGTTGATGTTTTTTTGGAAAGTTATGTCTAGGCAATACGGGATGGAAGGGCACGAATCCAAGGTGGCGATCCTGTTGTGCACTTATCAAGGTCAACAGTACCTGGCTCAGCAGCTTGATTCGTTCGCGGCACAGACCCATGCCCGATGGGAAGCATGGGCATCGGATGATGGCTCTAAAGATGGTACTCGAGAGATCCTGGACGGGTATCGTCAAATGTGGCCGGCAGGCCGCTTGTCGGTTCTCGGCGGGCCGGCAAAAGGGCTGGTTGCAAACTTTTTGTCGTTGACCTGCAATGAAGGCATCCAGGCCGATTATTACGCCTACTCTGACCAGGATGATGTCTGGGAGGCGAATAAGCTGGAACGCGCCCTGGCATGGCTGAATGGCATTCCGTCCGAAACGCCGGCCTTATACTGCGCAAGGACCCGCCTGGTCGATAACCGGAACCAGGAGATTGGCTTATCGCCCTTGTTCGATAAATCGCCCTGCTTTGCCAATGCACTGGTCCAAAGCATCGCCGGTGGCAACACGATGGTTTTCAATCACGCGGCTCGCGCATTGCTGCAAGAAGCGGGAGCGCAACTGCCGATCGTTGTGCACGACTGGTGGGCATATATGGTGGTGACCGGTTGCGGCGGCAGGGTGCACTATGACAGCTCGCCCACGCTGCGCTATCGCCAGCACGCTGCGAACGTGATCGGCATGAATGATGGCTGGCGCGCCCGCTTAAGGAGACTGGGCCGGCAGTGGCAGGGCCAGTTCAGGGAATGGAACGGCATCCATATCGAAGCTCTGCGCAAACTGGAGCACCGGCTCACCCCGGAAAACCGCGCAATATTAAAGCGCTTTGCCCAGGCCCGGGAAATGCATTTGATTCCGCGCATGCTTAACTTTAATCGCAGCGGAGTTTATCGGCAGACTCTGGCTGGAAATATAAGCCTTTTTTTAGCGGCAATTTTCAAAAAGATATGACCATGGCCCGCAGCCCCACTGTGGAACGGAATGCACGCTGAAGGCGCTGTAAGTGGCGGTAGATGTGTCAGGATGTTAGAATGTTGGCCAATTTTCGGGCGCAAGAGCAGAATGCTTACGCCGGTTTACAGGGGCCCGCGAGGGCCGTTCTGCGTTAACCAGGCTAATTGTGTGGCAAATGTAATATGTTTGGTGGCTAAATGGCCCCCAGGCGAAGAGGCGTATTAACTATGCAAGAAGACAATACCCTGCCAAAGGTAGCGATTCTGCTTTGTACATATCACGGTCAGCATTTTCTGGCCGATCAACTGGACTCGATTGAGAGGCAAACATACCCGAATTGGGAGGTATGGGCTTCGGACGATGGTTCGGAAGATGATACCCATGCGATCCTGAAGCGCTACCAGGAAAAGTGGGGGGGCAAGCGCATCTCGATCCATTACGGCCCGGCGGAAGGTTTTGTTTCCAACTTCCTGTCCCTAACCTGCAAGGCCGATATCCAGGCCGAGTACTACGCTTTTTCGGACCAGGATGATATTTGGGAAAAGGACAAATTGCGGCGGGCGGTGGAATGGCTGCGTGGCAACCCGGCGGATGTGCCTGCGTTGTATTGCTCGCGAACACGGTTAGTTGATGCCGAAAATCGCGATATCGGCCTGTCCGCATTGTTTTCCAAGCCGCCAAGCTTTGCCAATGCCCTGATTCAGAGCATTGGTGGCGCGAATACGATGGTGTTCAACCAAGCAGCGCGCCGCCTGTTGTGCGAAGCCGGCGAGAATATTGAAGTAGTCTCGCATGACAGCTGGGTGTACATGGTAGTGACGGGTTGCGGCGGCAAGGTCAAGTACGACGCCTATCCATCCCTGCGTTATCGGCAGCATGGCAACAACCTGGTGGGCACCAATTCGACCTGGGCAGCACGGCGGGTACGCATCCGCATGTTGTGGCAGGGCCACCTGCGCACCTGGAATGAGCGCCATTTGGTAGCGCTGGAGCGACTGCGTCCGCGCCTCACGCCCGAGAGCCGCTACACGCTCGAACTGCTGGCCCGGGCGCGCAAGCGTTCCCTGGTACCGCGACTGATAGATTTGAAGAAATCCGGCATTCACCGCCAAACCTTGCTAGGCAACCTCGGCCTGCTGGCAGCGGCAATTTTTAAGAAGATTTGAGAAAATGACAATTCTGGTTACCGGCGGCGCCGGATTCATTGGCGGTAATTTTGTCCTGGACTGGCTGGCTCAATTCGACGAGAAAGTCGTCAATCTCGACAAGCTGACCTATGCTGGCAA
Source organism: Pseudoduganella sp. (assembly GCA_039593775.1). GTDB lineage: Bacteria > Pseudomonadota > Gammaproteobacteria > Burkholderiales > Burkholderiaceae_D > Rugamonas. The sequence continues at coordinate 49,190 of JBCNOP010000003.1, read as the reverse complement.
CCTGGATAGCCTGCGCAGCCTCGACGGCGACCCTCGCCACGTGTTCGTGCATGCCGATATCGGCGACCGCGAAAGGGTGGCGACGCTGCTGGCGGAGCACCAGCCGCGCGCCATCCTGAACTTTGCCGCCGAAAGCCACGTGGACCGTTCGATCCATGGTCCTGGCGAGTTCATCCAGACCAACATCGTCGGCACGTTCAACCTGCTGGAAGCCACGCGCGCCTATTGGGACGGGCTGGAAGGCGAAGACAAGGCGGCTTTCCGCTTCCTGCACGTGTCGACCGATGAAGTCTACGGTTCGCTGGAGCCGCAGGCGCCGGCCTTCACCGAGCATCACCGCTACGAGCCGAACAGCCCCTATTCGGCCAGCAAGGCCGCCAGCGACCATCTGGTGCGCGCCTATCACCACACTTATGGCTTGCCAGTGCTGACCACCAATTGCTCGAACAACTACGGCCCTTACCACTTCCCGGAAAAGCTGATTCCGCTGGTGATCCACAACGCCCTGTCCGGCAAGGCGCTGCCGATCTACGGCGACGGCCAGCAGATCCGCGACTGGCTGTACGTGAAGGACCACTGCAGCGCCATCCGCCGCGTACTGGAAGCCGGCACCCTGGGCGAGACCTATAACGTCGGCGGCTGGAATGAAAAGGCCAACCTCGACGTCGTCCATACGCTGTGCGCCATCCTCGACGAACTGCAGCCACGTGCCGACGCGCAGTCGTACAAGACCCAGATTACCTTCGTGAAGGATCGTCCGGGCCACGACAAGCGCTACGCGATCGATGCCAGCAAGCTGGAGCGCGAACTGGGCTGGAAGCCGGCCGAAACCTTTGAAACCGGCATCCGCAAGACGGTGCAGTGGTATCTGGCCAATGGCGACTGGGTGCAGAACGTCACCAGCGGCAATTACCGCAATTGGGTTGAGAAACAATACGCATGAAGATCCTGCTGATCGGCAAGAATGGCCAGGTTGGTCACGAACTGCAGCGCACCCTGCTGCCTTTGGGCGAGCTGGTGGCGCTGGGGCGGGATGGCCTTGACCTGAACGACCCTGCTGCATTGAAGCAGGTGCTCGAGGGCCAGGCTGCCGACGTCATCGTCAACGCGTCCGCCTACACGGCGGTCGATCGCGCCGAGGCCGACGAAGCCGGGGCGCTGGCAGTCAACGGTGCCGCTGTGGCTGCGATGGCGGCGTATGCAAGCACGCATGGTGCCTTGCTGGTGCACTACTCGACCGACTATGTGTTCGATGGCGACAAGGCGTCGCCTTATGTCGAAGACGACGCCACCGCACCGCAAAGCGCCTATGGCCGGAGCAAGCGCGCCGGCGAAGAAGCCATCCTAGCCAGCGCCTGCAAGGCCTTGGTCTTCCGCACGAGCTGGGTGTTTTCTGCCCATGGCGGCAACTTCATCAAGACAATGCTGCGCCTGGCTGGCGAACGCGACTGCCTGAACGTGGTGGCCGACCAGTTCGGCGCCCCGACTTCGGCCGAACTGATTGCCGACGTCACGGCCTTGGCCGTGGCAGCCTACCGCCGCGGCGCACTGGCGGGCGGCATCTATCACCTGACTGCCTCCGGCGCCACCAGCTGGCATGGCTTGGCCAGTTATGCGATCGAGCGTGCCAAGGCGCGTGGTGCGGTTCTCAAAGTCGATCCGGCGCAAATCAAGCCGATCCCAACTGAGTCCTATCCGGTGCCGGCCAAGCGGCCCAAGAATTCCCGGCTCGACACCAGCAAACTGTCCGCCGCTCTCGGCCTGCAGCTTCCTGACTGGAAGATCCACGTCGACCGCCTTATTGAACAACTCTCCTGAACGGAAAACCGCATGAAACGCAAAGGCATTATCCTCGCCGGCGGCTCCGGCACCCGCCTGCATCCGGCCACCCTGGCAATCAGCAAGCAATTGCTGCCGGTGTTTGACAAGCCGATGATTTATTACCCGCTCAGCACCCTGATGCTGGCCGGCATCTGCGATATCCTGATCATTTCGACCCCGCAGGACACGCCGCGCTTCCAGCAATTGCTGGGCAACGGCGAGCGCTGGGGTCTGAACCTGGAGTATGCTGTGCAAGAGTCGCCCGATGGCCTGGCGCAAGCGTTTATCATCGGCGAGAAATTCATCGGCAATGACCTGTCGGCTCTGGTGCTGGGCGATAACATTTTCTATGGCCATGAATTCCAGGACCTGCTCGGTAACGCCATGGCGCGCACCGAAGGCGCCAGCGTCTTCGCCTACCACGTGCAGGACCCGGAGCGCTACGGTGTGGCGGAGTTCGACGAGCAGCGGCGCGTGCTGTCGCTCGAGGAAAAGCCAGCCAAACCGAAGTCGAACTATGCCGTGACCGGGCTTTACTTCTACGACAACCACGTGACTGAACTGGCCAAGAGCTTGAAGCCTTCGCCCCGCGGCGAGCTCGAAATCACCGACCTGAACCGCCTGTACCTGGAGCAGGGCAAGCTCAATGTCGAAATCATGGGCCGCGGCTATGCCTGGCTCGACACCGGCACCCACGAGTCGCTGCTCGAGGCCGGCCAGTTCATTGCTACCTTGGAAAACCGTCAAGGCCTGAAAGTGGCGTGTCCTGAGGAAATCGCCTTCCGCCAGAAATGGATCGACGCAGCGCAGCTGGAACAACTGGCGCGCCCGCTGGCCAAGAACGGCTATGGCCAATACCTGCTGCGCATCCTGGACGAAAAGGTGTATTGATGAATGTAACCCGCTTGAGTATTCCGGACGTGCTGCTGATTGAACCGAAAGTGTTTGGCGACGATCGCGGTTTCTTCTACGAGAGCTTCAATCAGGCACGCTTTGAAGCAGCGGTCGGCCGCAGTGTCGACTTCGTGCAGGATAATCATTCGCGCTCGGTCAAGGGCGTGCTGCGCGGCCTGCATTACCAGATCCAGCAAGCACAGGGCAAGCTGGTGCGCGTAGTGGCTGGCACGGTGTTCGACGTCGCTGTCGACTTGCGTAAAAGTTCGCCGACGTTCGGCAAATGGGTCGGGGAAATCCTGAGCGCCGAGAACAAGCGCCAGTTGTGGGTTCCGGAAGGCTTCGGCCACGGCTTTGTCGTGCTGAGCGATTCCGCCGAGTTCCTGTACAAGACCACCGACTATTACGCCCCGCAATACGAACGCAGCATCGCCTGGAATGACCCGGACCTGGCGATCGACTGGCGCTTCGAAGGCCCCCCTTCGCTGTCGGCCAAGGATGCACAGGGTACTGCGTTGCGCCATGCGGAGGTGTTTGCATGAGTATTCTGGTTACCGGCGGAGCCGGCTACATCGGTTCGCACACCTGCGTCGAACTGCTCCAGGGAGGGCATGAGGTCGTTGTTTTCGATAATTTCAGCAACAGCCATCCTGAAGCACTGAAGCGTGTTGAACAGATCACCGGGCGCAAGCTGGCCCTGGTTGAAGGCGATATTCGCGATCAGGCCGCAATTGAAGCCACTTTGCGCCAATATGGCTGCAAGGCCGTAATCCATTTCGCCGGCTTGAAGGCAGTCGGCGAATCGGTTGAAAAGCCGCTGATGTATTACGATAACAACGTGGTGGGTACCCACCGCCTGCTGGCTGCCATGCAAGCTTGCGGCGTGAGTAAGCTCGTGTTCAGTTCCTCCGCCACCGTTTACGGTGAACCGCAGCGCTTGCCGCTGACCGAGGACCATCCGCTGTCGGCTACCAATCCTTACGGCCGCAGCAAGCTCATTATTGAAGAGATGCTGCGCGACCTGTATCGTGCGAGCCCTGACTGGCGCATTGCCATCCTGCGCTATTTCAACCCGGTCGGGGCCCACCACAGCGGCCGGATCGGTGAGAACCCGCTGGGCATTCCTAATAACCTGATGCCTTTCGTGGCGCAGGTTGCAGTCGGCCGCCGCGAATACTTGAACGTATGGGGCAACGACTATGCGACCGACGACGGTACTGGCGTGCGCGACTATATCCATGTGGTCGATCTGGCGTTGGGCCACCTGAAAGCGTTGGAGCGCCTGGATGCACCCCAGTGTGCCGAGGTGAACCTGGGCACCGGCAACGGCTACAGCGTGCTGGATGTCGTCAAGGCCTTCGAGTTTGCGAGCGGCCAGGCTGTGCCCTATCGCGTCTCGCCGCGCCGGCCGGGCGATGTCGCCGCCTGTTTTGCAGACCCCACCTTTGCCGAGCACTATCTCGGTTGGAAGGCCGAACGCGACCTCGCCGCCATGTGCCGCGACCATTGGAATTGGCAAAAACAAAACCCGCAGGGCTACGAATGAATCCGCACGCGCCGCAATCGACGCAGCCGTTGGCGCTGCTGGCGTCGCTATACAAGAATCGCCGCCTCATCTTTGACCTGATCAAGCGTGAAGTGGTGGGCCGCTACCGTGGCTCCACCATGGGTTTGCTCTGGTCGTTCTTCAACCCCTTGTTGATGCTCGCAGTGTATACCTTCATGTTCAGTGTCGTATTCAAGGCACGCTGGGCTGGCGGCTCGGACTCCAAGGTTGAGTTTGCCCTGATCATGTTTACCGGCATGTTGATGTTCAACCTGTTCGGCGAAGTGCTCAACCGGGCGCCGGGCCTGATCCTGAACAATGCCAACTACGTGAAGAAGGTCATTTTCCCGCTGGAGATCCTGCCGGTGGTCACGCTGGGTTCTGCCGCCTTCCATCTGATGGTGAGCCTGATTGTCTGGCTGCTCTTTTTCCTGGTCTTTTTCACCGTGCCGAGCTTGGCGGCCCTGCAGGTGTTCCTGATCTTTATTCCGTTGATGCTGCTGACGCTGGGCTTGGCGTGGCTGCTTGCTTCGCTGGGCGTCTACCTGCGCGACGTTGGCCAGGTCATCAGCGTAGTGGTCATGGTGCTGATGTACTTGTCGCCAGTGTTCTATCCGATGGCAGCTGTGCCTGAAAACCTGCGTGAAGCCATGCTGTACAGCCCACTGACCTACATCGTGGAAGATACCCGCAATGTCATGATCTGGGGTAAGCAGCTGGACTGGGCGCAGTGGGGCTATTGGACCGCAATTTCGGCGTTCGTTGCGTGGTTGGGTTTTGCGTGGTTCCAGAAAACGCGGAAGGGTTTTGCCGATGTCCTCTGAAGTAGTTATTACCGTAAAAAACCTTAGCAAGAGCTACCACATTTACGAGCAGCCGCGCGATCGCCTGAAACAGTTCCTGCTGCCGCCTGCGCGGCGCCTGGCGGGGCTGTCGCCGAAACAGTATTACCGCGATTTCTGGGCCCTGCAGGATATTTCGTTTGAAGTCCGCCGTGGCGAAACCATTGGTGTACTAGGCCGCAATGGCTCGGGCAAATCGACCTTGCTGCAGATGATTTCCGGCACCCTGACCCCGTCCAGTGGCGAGGTTGCGATCGGCGGCAAGATCACGGCCTTGCTGGAACTGGGCGCGGGCTTCAATCCCGAATTCAGCGGGCGTGAAAACGTGTTCCTGAATGCGGCCATCTTCGGCTTGCCACGCGAACAGATCGAGCGCAAATTCGAAGAGATTGCCGCATTTGCCGACATTGGCGAGTTCATCGAGCAGCCGGTCAAGACGTATAGCAGTGGTATGTATGCCCGCTTGGCATTTGCCGTGGCAACTGCGCTCGATCCTGAAATCCTCGTGGTTGACGAAATTCTGTCGGTGGGCGACGTGTTCTTCCAGGCCCGCTGCATGCGCAAGCTGGATGAATTCCGCGAGCGCGGTGGCACGGTATTCTTCGTCACGCACGATACGTATTCGGTAGAGCGGATATGCACGCGCGCGATCGTGCTCGATAAAGGACGCAAGGTGTTCGAGGGCGCCACTGCCGATGCGGTGAACGTGTATTACAAGATGAGCCGCGAGCAGCCGGCCGCGAGCAAGCCGTCCAGCGTTGCAGGACAGGATGCGACCGCAGCACCCACGGCGCAGGTTGCGCTGCCGGCGGCAGAGCCGGTCCCGGTCAGGCGTGACCATGTGGTCGACGACGGTACTGTTTATATCGACCAGGTTTATGTACTCAATGGGCAAGGCGAGACCAGCCTCAATCATTCGGTGGGCGACTGGATTACGATCAAGCTTGATGTGCACTTCCACGCGGACCATGAGCAACTCGATTTCGGTGTTGGCATTCGCGACCGCTCCGGGACGCTGATTGGTGGCGCACATACTTTCTATACCGGAAACCCGATCGGACCGGTGCGTGCGGGCGAACGCCGCCTGCTGACTGCGCGCGTCAAGGCCGACCTGATGCCAGGCGACTACCTGCTGATTGCCGGCGTGGCGCAGCACGATTCCCTGCAAAGCTATCGCGAGTGCTACGGTCTATACGACTTCGCGGCCATTTCCGTCACCGGCAACCGCAAGTTCTGGGGTGCGGTCCGGCTGCCTGCGGAAGTTGAGGCGGCCGGAGCGGTGACAGGAGCTGCCCCCGGCCAGCATGCCGCCGAAGCGCTCTCGACTACGAATTAACGAAACACGAATATGACTAAATTCAACTTCTCCTCAGAACCCATCCATCGGCGCGAACTGCCAGGTGTACCGCTGGACGTGCGCATGGCCACGCCTGAGCGCAATTTCGCAAGCCATGGCGTGGCGCGCGAAATCAACGCCTTGTATGCGGACACCCCGAGCAACAATGTGATCTGGCAACCGGACGTCTACGCGGAAGCGCGTGCCGTGGCCGACCGTTGCGGCATCAAGCGCGTTATCGATGTCGGCTGCGGCAATGGCGAAAAGCTGATCCATTACTTTCCGGCCGATCAGTTCGAAACCGTTGGACTGGATTTCCATGGTTCGCTCGAACTGGCATCCGGCACCTTCCCCAATGCGCGCTGGGTGGAATGCGACCTGAATTCCAGCGGCGACCTGGCCCGTGTGTTCGGCGAGCTGAGCTCGGGCGAACCGGTCCTGATGATTTTGTCGGACGTTATCGAACATATCCCCGATCCGAGGCTGCTGCTGGCGCAGCTCCGCACGGTGTTGATGCAGCATGGCTCCAACCGCCTCGTGTTGTCCACCCCGGACCGCCAGGTGATGAACTACGATACCTACGGCACGGCGCCGGACAACAATGCCCACGTGCGCGAGTGGACCCATGAGGAACTGGCGACCTTCTGCCTGGCCGCGGGTTTCCAGATTGAACGCTACGGCCATACCCGGGCCAACCAGTTCGACGACAAATACTCCACCATCTATGTTGAGCTGCGCTGTGAGACGGCGTACTACCTGGCATTCCTGCGCGAGCGGGGGCTGCTGCATGGCGACGTGCTGCCAAGCCATCTGCTGGTGACGGCAGAATATGCCGGCTTGCACGCCACCGGCGGCATTGGCGCCTTTGTCGCGGCGCAGCGCATGACGTATGGACTGGAGAATACGCTCTGCCTGTTCAATGGCCAACAAGCCAAGATCGATAGCGCGGCGTTCAAGCGCCACCAGCTGGTAACGCCACAAATGCTGGTCGACGAATCCGATTGGGCTCTGCCCCTGGAAGACCTGACCCTGAAGGCGACACTTCAGCTCCTGTTCTATTTCCCGAACATCGGCACCATCGAATACGGCGATTACCAAGGCCATGGCTGCCGCCTGGCGCAAGCCAAGCGCGCAGGCCTGTTCCCGCAATGGGTGAGGCTGGTGGTGCACTGCCACGGCGCCACCCACTATCTGGAGAATGCGAATCAGACCTGGTACGGGACCGGGCATATGGGCGTCGCGGAGCGTGAAAAGATCTCCATCGAGAATGCCGATATCGTCTTCTTCCCCACGGTATTCCTGCGCAACCTCTATCGCGAGAGCGGAATTGAAATCGCGGACGAGAAGATTGTCCAACTGCGTTACCCGTACCTGGCGGAAGCGGCAGAGGTGGGACGGACTGAGCGGGCTGACACGCTGGTATTCTTCGGCAAGCGCTCGGTCATGAAGGGCTTCGGCCTGTGCCTTGGAGCACTTGCCCTCGGCGCCGAATCCTTGCGCGCGCTCGGCATCAAGCGCATCGTGGTCATCGGTCCGCGTGTTGGCGAGACGCCGGAAAATACTGCGCGCATGGAAGCGCTGCGCCACCAATTTGAATTGGTCGAGCTCACGTCGCTGGGTCAAGCTGCGGCCATCGAGCAACTGCAGGGCTTGGCCAACAGGGCAATCTGCATGATGCCTTATCTCGGGGACAATCATCCGTACGCCATGCTGGAAGCTACCTTTGCCGGGATCTTGCCGGTGATGGTGCGAGCCGGCGGCGTCCCCGAACTCTATCCGGAACCATTCGACCGGGCCCTGCTAGCGGATGCCACTGAAGAGTCGCTGCTGGCAACTGTCAGCGCCTTGGTCAAAATGCCAGTCGAGGAGCGCCATCGCTTGCGGACGAACTTCCTCGGCGCGATGGTCGCCGCGCAGGATGAAATCAATCAAGCCTTCCATACGTTCGGCTTCGCGAAAGCGCCGGAGCAAGTGCAGGTCAAGCGTCCTCAGGGACGGGCAACGGTTATCGTCCCGGTCTTTAACACGGAACTGAAACTGGTTAGCGACCTGGTGTTTGGATTGAACAACCAGAGCTTGACGCCAACTGAAGTCATTTTTGTCGACGACGCCTCGCAGCCGGGCTATGCGAGCCAGCTTGAACAGTTGTTGCAGCGTGAGTTGCGCCTTCCTTACCGGCTGATCAGCCATCCGAAGAACAAGGGACTGGCAGGTGCCCGCAATACGGCACTGTACGCAGCGAACACCGAATATGTGATTAACGTCGACTCGGACGATGTGCCGTTGAACGACTTCGTACGCAATATTGTTCGCTTGCTCGATGCGGAACCGCGCTGTGGCGCGGCCGTGCCGTACCTGAAAGCTTTCGACGAAACGACCGACTTCAACGAATTTTCGCTCGACCGCCATTCTTACCGCCCACTGGGCGACGGCGTCGTCGCATCCCTGCTCGCCAACCACCTGGGCCATGCCAATTCGGGATTCCGCACCAGCATTATGCGCGAACTCGGTGGCTGGGATGAGAGTGAAAAATCGATGTGGGAAGATTGGGCTTTATATCTCAAGCTGGTATCGTCGGGACACCGGATCGGCATCATTCCCCAGCCAGACTGCTTGTACCGGGTACGCAAGCAATCCATGCTGCGCACCTACAAGACCTGGCCGGCCATGCGCCGCCTTTCGCGCAACCTGGCCGGATTGCCGCGCTTTGATAGTTTCCGTTTGCAGGCGGTGTTGCGCCATGCGCGCGACGACGAACAGGGCTTGCGCGACGAAATCAGCAGGCTGCAACAGGAAGTGTATGCAGTCCAGGCAGAACTCTGCCGTAACGGCGATGCTGGTCATGCGCTGCGTCTGGAGTTCAATGCGCTTTCTGAGGCGCACGCTCAACTGAATGCGGAGCATGCCCGTCTGAATGAGGAGCATACCCGTCTGAATGCGGAGTATGTGCTTGTATGCGGTAAGAATGTTGCGTTGTCGGCGGAGTTGAACCGTGCGTCGGTTCGTGCTGTCCGCGGCATCGCCACGCGTTTGGCGCGCTTCCCGATCCTTTTCCGTTTCGTGCGTGCGGTTGGCACACTGACATGGAAGATTGCGCGCCGTGTGCGTAATGTTGTCTCTTGAGGCTGAGACCACACGGCAATCTAAAAAAAGCGGCAGTGCGTGAGCACTGCCGCTTTTTGACTTAATAGCCTGAACTTAGCTCGTTATTGAAGACGAGCAGCGTTGCTCCAGCCATGCAGCGAACTCTGCCCCGACTTCATCATGGTGTTCTCCCAGGTCCACCGTGGCCTGAAGGAAGCCCAATTTGCTGCCGCAGTCATAACGCATGCCTTTATAACGGTAAGCGAATACTTTTTCACGGCGCAGCAGTTGCGCGATGCCATCGGTGAGCTGGATTTCGCCGCCGACGCCGCGCTGCACGTTTTCCAGTTCCTTGAAAATGCCCGGTGTCAGGATATAGCGGCCGGCTACCGCAAGCGTGGTTGGCGCGTCTTCCGGAGCCGGTTTTTCGACAATGCCGGTCACGTCAACGATATCCTCGGCAATCGAAGTACCGCTCACGATGCCGTAACGGTTTGTTTGGTCGCGGGGTACGTCCTGTACCGACAGGATGCTGGTCTGCCACTCTGCGAACTGTTCCACCATCTGTGCCATGATGCCTGGCTTGCCAACCATCAGGTCGTCGGCCAGCAGCACGGCGAACGGCTCGGCACCCACCAGTTCTTTCGCGCACAAAACGGCATGGCCGAGGCCCAAGGCGCGCGGCTGTCGCACGTACGTGCACACCATATCGTCCGGCGCGATACTGCGAGCAACGTTCAGCAATGCGGTCTTGCCGGCCAGCTCCAGCTCATTTTCCAGTTCGTAGGCCGTGTCGAAGTGATCTTCCACGCTGCGTTTGGTTCGGCCGGTCACGAAGACCATGTGGCGGATGCCGGCGGCGTAGGCCTCTTCGACAGCGTATTGAATGAGCGGCTTGTCAACCACCGGCAGCATTTCTTTTGCGGATGCTTTAGTAGCCGGCAGGAAGCGGGTTCCAAGGCCAGCAATCGGGAAAACTGCTTTCTTAATTTGTTTCATAGTGAATTTGAAGGGGAGGTTGAATCTTGGTCAGGTCGGCGCAAATGCGTGTTGCCCAATATTAAACGATTGGCGGTAGCGGCAAGCAAGAAGAACACAACGGCTACCGAGCAGAAATAGACATAATATAAATACCTATAATCAGATGCCGGTGCAATGAAAATATGCGGCACGATAAAGGCAACTGCCGACCCGCAGACGCAGGCAATCAGGAAGCGATGCTTACGTGCCGCTGCAAACAGCGCCAGTGACGAAAACAGCAGACCGCCGACATAGATCCAGGGGAAAAACATCTTCGGATGCTTTTCCGGCGAGCTGGAAAGCCAGTTACTGAACGAATTGTTCGAGAACAGGAATCCATATTGATTTTCATCGATGCGTGGATTCGCGATATAGGCTGGGGTGGCCGCTTGCCAGCGCATTAACTCTTTAAAGTTTGCCCAACGATGTTCCAAGTACTGGGCGGGGTGATTTCGTAATGCGGCTTGCCAGCGGTGGCGCAGATCGGCTAACTCGCCCGGATCCAGAGTAGTCATTGTTCCTGCCGCACCATAAAAGAGCACGTTATTACCACCCACCCAGTACAGTGGTTGCAGCTTGTCGGGAGTGTTACCGACTTTCTTTGTAATGTACCCAGGTAGCAATACTTCGCCAGTTTTGACCGATATGGCCAAGAGGTCGTAGGTCTGGGTGTACTGGAATGGCGAAGTCTTGACGATCTTTAAACGTGATGCAATGCCGCTCACCAGTGTCAGTGACAGGAGTGGCATTGCGACCGAAAACGCCAGTACCCGTTTCCAGCGAACGTTACGATCAGCATGCAGATACGCTGCAAAAGCAAACAGAAATGGCAGGACAACCAGTCCATTTGTTTTGACTCCGACCGCATAGGCTGAGAGGAGAAGCACCAACCCAAGATCGCGCCAGCCAAGCTTTCTCGATAGGGCATAAACATAAAAAAGATATGCCCATGCAAAGAAGACGGTGGTCGCAAATGCGATGTCTTTCCAGATCTGCCCCAAGGGATAAGCGAGGCCGGGCCAGAAACCGAGTAGTGGCACAAGGTAGGCACTGTAGCGCAGCCAGCGTCTGCTAGCCAGCGAAATAAGCAGCCAGGACGACCAGTACAGCACCAAGTGCAGCAGCAGCATTGGCGCCGGCCCGGGATAGACTCTGTCGAACTTACTCCATAGCCATGCCATCAGTACCGGATGCCAGTCGCTGTACTCACCAAACTTAGCGTCATGATATTGGTTGAAAGAGTCTGGGCTCATCCAACCTGGGAAAAAGGCCAGCACCGAGAACAGGAAACCCAATGCGCAGAGCAGATATGCTAGCGCTGGGCTGGGGTATCCGTCGTTAAGGCTTTTTTTTTTGATGTTGTAATGCCCCAAGCAGGCGTGAGCGAGTGTCCGCAGGACTTTTAGATTTCCGCGAAATGCCGAAATCTTGGTTGGGACCTCGCCCTTCGGATAGCGACGGACCGTTGCGATTTCCAGGCAACGATAGTTCAATTGTGGAACTCGGTGCGAAAGATAAGCGAGGAGTTCGTAGTCGCGAAAAATGTCGCGGAATGTGCCGATGGCCGGATCCAGCAGCATCTTGCGACTGTATGCACGGAAGCCTTGAGTGGTATCCGTCCACTTGAAGCCAGAACTCATCGAGAGTGCCGGTGCGTGAATAAAGCGAATCGCAAAGTCGCGCGACTTTGGCGTGTTCTCGGCTACACCACCGGAAATGAAGCGGGAGGCCTGCACAAAGTCGACGCCTGCTTCCAGTGCCTCAATGAACTTGGGAATGGCATCAGGGTCGTCCTTGTCATTGCCGTCAATCGTGACAATGCCTTGATACCCCTGGTCCAGCGCAAACGCATAAGCGCAACGCAGTTGGGCGCTCAATTTGCCCGGACCCTTCTTGACGACCAGTCCGTTCACATCGAAGCGCTTGAGCGCTTCGAGTTCCATCGAGCCGTCTGTGCTGCCGCCATCGACAATGATGATGTCGGCAATTGCCGAGATCTGGCAGGCCTGCATCCGCTTCAGCAGGTTGCGGATGCGGTCGCCTTCGTTGATCACTGGAATGACCACGCAGTAAGCGTGTTTCTTGCCCTGCCAAAGCGGCACTTCCATTGCAGGCACTTCCCAGGTATCGCGGCCCGCCGGTTTGATGTTTTCTGAGTTATTCATGTGATTCATGCGACGCGTGCCGTAATCAGTGTTACACCTGAAATCACCAGGACGATGCCGGCGACCGTGGTCCAGTGGAACGGTTCACGGAACAGGAAAATGGAGAACAGTGCGACCGTAGCAACGGCGCCCGAAGTCAGGATCGGGTGCGCCACATTCAAGGGCAGTCGTGCCAGCGCTGCGGCATAAAGCAGGAACGCTGCGCCATACAGTCCGAGGCCCAGCCAGAACGGCCAGTTGCTGAGCGCAGCCATCGGATCGGCTGGCGACGGAAATTTGCGAGGTGGCATCATCGCAATTTTGACCAGCACGCTGGCGGAGGCATTCGCAAGAATGCCGGTTAACAGAATGATCCACTTCATGCTGAGGTACCTGCTACGGGTCGATAGAAATTGTTAGCGTGGGTGAGTGCGCGCTCGATGGCGGCAAGGTGGGGCTCGTCCTTGGTGGCGACCATTTCGATCGAGGCGACGTGGGCGGGGATGAACCTGGCCATCGCCTCGTGCAGGCGGCCATGGTCGGTATCGAGGTCGCCAATCGGGACCAGGTTCGGCTCGCTGACGTGCACATGGCCGATCAGTTCCGCGCAGTCTTCAAGCACCGTCGCAGCCGACTCGCCGTTGATAGTCAGCGCACCGGTATCGAGCTGCATCCGGATAGCCGGATGGGCGACGCTCCTGACCACCTGCGCCGTTTCCGCGCTGGTGGTCATGAAATTGGCGCCATAGCAGCGTGGATTCGGCTCCAGGCAGATGATTACGCCCTGTTCGCGGGCAATATCGCCGAGCCGCCGGAAGAATGCCACCGCGTCCGCCAAGGCCTGTTCATCGCTCAAGCCGGTGCGATCGCGATTTTTCGGCGAACCGAACACCAGGCGCGTAGCACCCAGCCCGCAAGCGATGCGGCAAACCGCGGCCAGGTGCGCCAACAGGGCATCCTGGACTTCCGCCGGCCCGAACACATTCAGGCCGACGGTGCCAAACAGGAGCGCCTGCATTCCTGTAATCTCGATGCCGCGCTCGGCCCACCATTGTTTGACGGCGTGGATATCGGCGTCGCTTGCCTTGGCCGGTTCCGGGAAATACTTTCCGGGCGCGATATCAATGGCATCGATGCTGAATTTCTTCAGCAGCGATGCCAGGGCTTCGTCTTCCACGACGTCCCATGCAATATTGGAAATGGCGAGCCTCATGCAGCATCCCCCGCCTTGCGCGGCTCGGACTGTGCATAAGCCCGGATGGCCAGAATCGTTTCGCGCGCACTGTATTGATGGCGCCCGCCTGTGCCGAACTGACCGGCATAACGTGTCTGCATGTCATAGCGGGCCGGCGCGTTGGCCAGCTCCTGGGTGAAGGAACGCCCGAAGCCCTGCAGCGAAACGTCTGCCACGCTGACCGGCTCGGCGGTCAGGTGTACCAGCTTCAGTCCTTTTTCCAGCGCGGTCTGGATATCGAACCACAGGTTCACCATCGGGTAGAACTGGAACACGCCACGGCTCTCGATCGCGTGCAGGTTATTGTTGTTCAGGAAGTCAAAAATAACGTTCTTTCTCAAGCCTGGGCCGACCAGGCCAGGCAGGCGGACGATCAAATGCTTGGGGAAGTGTTCCTCAACAAACTTCTCCAGCAGGCGGCGGTGCAATCCATAGGCGTGCAGCCCGTCTTCGTCAACAGCAGTATCTTCATCCACCCCTTGCGGATTCTTGAACACGTCAACGGTGCTGATCAGCACAAACGTATCGCAGGTAATGGTCTTCAGGTGCTTGATCAGCCCTTCGATCTTGGCTTTGTCTTCTGCCGGATTGCCGTTCGCGATCCATTTCTGTGCAGGGGCGCCGGCACAGACGACGACATCGAATTGCTGGTTGTCGATTTCCTGGATATTGGTCGAACGGTACAAAGCCTCGAAGGATGCTTGCTTCAGCAGCGTAGTTCCGACGAAACCGGAATAGCCAATCAATGCGTTCTTTTTCATTTATCGCTCCGCAACGTTCTCAAATTTTTCAGTTTCGAGTTTTTCAAGCACGTCGTAAATATTGTCGATCTTTCCGCCCAGCACCGAATAGCAGCCAGGCAGTTCAGCGTGTTGTTCGAAAAGGATTGGACGGCCATCGTCGCCCTCATTCTTTTGCAAAATCGTTTTGACCTCAAACAGCGAGTCGGCGTATTTGGCGTCGAGCACCGATGGCATATACCGGCCCACATCGCGCAGCATGCGGTCGACGCGCGAGTCGCGGGCATATTCCTGCAGTTTCCTGTACGGGTCATCCCCGCCTTCGTCCTGCCAGCTGAAATGAGGCGTGTAGCGCACATGGGAAAGCGTGTGCAGGCCGCGGGCAGGGAAGGGCATCATGGAAAAGAACGGGCCGTCCATCACGGTCACGCCAAGTCCTTCCAATGCCGGCGGGGCCTTGACCAGGGCCATCTCCGTGATTTCGTGTTTCAAGCGGGTCCGGGTTCCAGGGAATTCGCCGGACAGTTGGTTCAGCCCGCTATAGGTGCAGTTAAACAGATAACGGCAACGCAAGGAATCCGAGTCGCCGCTCTCATTCAAGGTGGTTACCTGCAGTCCCGCTTGCGCAGCGCGCGCGACGGACATTGCCCTGGTCGACAGGCGCACTTCGACGCCGGATTCCTGAAGCTCTTTTTGTGCCCAGGCGGCAAGGCGAGTGGAGTCAAACGCATATTCTTCCACCAGGAACACCGCTTCGATCAAACGCGGTTCGAACAACTTTTGCAGGCCAGCTTCGGCCGGCTCGATCCTGGCGCCAATCTCGTGGCAAAAGCGCTCGAACTGCTTGGCTGTCACTTTTGAATTGCGCCGCGCAGTGGCGTAGAGCTTGGTGAAATCCTGCTTGACGGCCTCGGGCCAGTCGCGAACGAAACGGGGCAGGTTGACGCGGCTGCGGAAAGCCGTGGTGAAGCTGCGCGGGTAGTGGTATCCATTATGGACACGGGCCTGATTGTGATACGAAGCCCGGCACAGCAGTCGCGCTTCCCGCTCGAGCAGGATCACACGCTTGAGGCCGCGCTCCTTGGCCAGGTAGATGGCGATGGCTGCGCCATAAAACCCGCCGCCAATGATGACCGCATCTACGTCCGTCATGCTCACAGTCAGGTACCCACCCGTGCAGCTTGATGCTCGACGCTCACAGGCTGGGCATTCACTGTTTCAATGTTCAGTTTTTCCTTGCGGGTCATGCGGGCGCTCGTGAATTCCTGTCCCACATGGTAGAGCGGGCCTTCATTCGACAAGGTTGCCATGTGCAGGATGTACTCACCCAGCACCAGCAGTACGAGCGAAATCAGGAAGAACATACCGGACTGTTGAAGCGACAGGCTGATCCAGCCTGGCGCAACGTCGGATTTGAAGATGCCGATTGCAACGACATAGATCGAATACACCAGGTTGGCAACCGCGCCGAACAGGGACAGGCTCGTCACAAGGCGCATTGGCGCCTGGGTTGTTGAAACCAGTAGGCGCATGCCGCGATCGATCGATTCGCCGAGCTTTTTCATGCCGCCCGCGATGGGCGTCGCGCTGTACTCCATATTGACACGAGCAAAACCGCCGGTCGCAGGCAGGTGTCGGTAGGTGACGGAAGGCTGCGGATGCTGCAGGATGAAATTGATGACCCGCTTGCTGAGCAGCCTGTAACTCGGCGCTTCCTTTGCCAGGTGGATGCCATTGAAGCTCTTGTACAGCGAGTGGAATGCACTATTGGCCAGACGATATGGCAAGCTTTGGCGTGGCTTTTGGGTATTGTTGGCGAATACCACGTCGGCACCACTGACGGCTTTCTCAAGCATTTGGGGCAGGAATGCGATGTCATCGATCAAAAGATCAATCACTGCGACAAAATCTCCCAACGCATTCTCCAGGCCAACCCATGCCGCCGTATCGCTGTTCACTTCCTTGGTCAAAGCATAAACTTGCAGGTTTGGCAAGCCCTGCTGGGCGGTGAGTGTCTTGAGTAGGCTCACGCTCTCGTCATCGGAGGCATTGTCGACGATGATCAGCTCATAGTCGCTGGCATACGAAGCCACTTGCTGGCTGGCTGCCCTGAGAACGCCCTCCAATTGCGCGCCCTGGTTGCGGACCACAAATACAACCGATAGAAAGACAGGATAGAAAGCCATGCTCGTGATTCCCCGGGCGTAAGCATCGCTCACGCCAGATATTAATTTGATAAACCCCTGATTATAAGCTGCGGGCGCCTGGGCGTCACCCTTTTTGGGTGCCAGCTGTTAAATATACCGGCGCGCCCCTCTCTGTACTGGACCAAGGAGTCGTTACTCATCCAGCCGGGAAAAAATGTCCAGGTGCTGACCAGAAACCCGAAAACTATAATCCGGTAGATTGGCCGTGCCGAAGCCGTGGAGGCGGATGGAGGCATTCAGGAGTCCGGTTCAAAAAATTCCTGAGCGTAAACTACCAGTACGTCAGCACGGCCGTGCAGATTTGGGAGAGGGTGGCGCTTAGGTGCTAGCCGGGCTGGGTAGAGGTCGAGTCGTGCTGGATGTTAAAATACTAGATTGCGTCTTCGCAACTGCCCGCGTCTGGTGCATTGCGAATGCAATGGTGTTGTTTTCACCTCTCTTGGAGCGGATGAGCTCTTTAGCCCCGTTATCGTTGATGGTTAAGTGGTTTTCATGAATTCGGAATTTAACGAAGCAGTCTATTTGAAGGTGAATCCTGACGTCGCTGAAGCGGTGCGCAAACAGGAGTTTGCATCTGGCTACGCGCACTATGTGAAGATAGGGCGCTCCGAGGGCCGCCCGACCGACTATCCAGGGGGCGTCGATCACTTGCTGGGCGTCCTGCTCGAGCGCGAGCGTCAGATCGCCGGCTTGAATCAGGCTGTCGAAGCCATGCGAAGCTCGACAAGCTGGCGGCTGACCCGGCCGTGGCGTGCCGTTGGCGGCTTGGTGCTGAAGTTCCGCCGCGCCTGGCAGTTTGCATCGAGCGCCAGCCGGCGCTATGGCGGTTGGGGCCGGACTGCAAGTATCGCATATGGTTTATACCGGCGCGAGGGCCTGGCTGGTATCCGCCGCGGCATGATGGTCGTCAAGACGCGCTCCGCAAGCTTTGACCGCAACGATTACCAGGCTTGGGTGCAACGCTATGCGACTACCACCGACGAGTCGCATGCGGCAATGCGCAACAAGATGGCTGGGTTTGCATTGCAGCCGCTGATTTCGGTACTCATGCCAGTGTATAACGCGCCAGTGGAGTTCCTGTCGCAAGCGATCGAGTCGGTGCGCGGCCAGTTATATCCCAACTGGGAGCTTTGCATTGCGGACGACGCTTCAACTAACCCGCAAGTGCGTGCACTGCTGGAGGCGGCTGCCGCCCAGGATAGCCGGATCAAAATCGACTTTAGGGCAACCAACGGCCACATTTCGCAGGCGAGCAATTCCGCCCTCGCGCTGGCGCAGGGCGAGTTCGTCGCGTTGTTTGACCACGACGATTTGCTGACTGAGCATGCCTTGTACTGGATCGTGGAGGCCATCAACCGCAATCCCCAGGCAGGCCTGATCTACTCGGACGAGGACAAGGTCGACGCCACCAACCGCCGCTATGACCCGTATTTCAAGTCCGAGCTGAATTACGAACTGCTGCTGGCGCAGAACATGATTTGCCACCTGGGCGTTTACCGCACCAGCCTGTTGCGCAGCCTGGGCGGCTTCCGCACTGGCTTTGAGGGTGCACAGGATTACGACCTGGCGCTGCGCGTCATTGAGCAGCTTGAGCCTACGCAGGTGGTCCATGTGCCGCAGGTGCTGTACCACTGGCGCGCCATCGCGGGCAGTACCGCGCTTGCGGCTGGCGAAAAGAATTATGCGGCCGACGCCGGGCGTCGCGCCGTGGCCGAACACCTGGCAAGAAAAGGGCTGGCCGCGCAAGTAGGCCCGGCACCGGAAGCGCCGGCGCTGAATCGCGTGCGCTTTGCGTGCCCGGCCCCGCAGCCCTTGGTAAGCATCATTATCCCGACCAAGGACCGGGCGGACCTGCTGGAAATGTGCCTCAATTCCCTGGAGGCCAAGACCAGCTATGCCAATTATGAAGTCATCATCGTCGACAACGGCAGCGTTGAACCCGCCACGCAGGCCTTGTTCGACCGGCTGCAGGCGCCGCGCTTCAAAGTGGTGCGGGACGACCGGCCCTTCAACTATTCGGCGCTTAACAATAATGCCGCCCGCCTGGCGCGTGGCGAGTTGTTGTGCCTTATGAATAACGATATCGAGATCCTCACGCCGGACTGGCTGGAGGAGATGGTCTCGTTCGCGTTGCGTGAGGATGTCGGCTGCGTCGGCGCGCGCCTGTGGTATCCGGATGGCCGCCTGCAGCATGGCGGTTGCGTCGTCGGCGTGGGCGGCATTGCCGGCCATTCCCATAAATACCTGCCGAAAGGGCAGGCGGGCTATTTCGCGCGCGCGGTGTTGCACCAGTCGTTCAGCGCCGTGACCGCAGCCTGCTTGCTGGTGCGGCGTTCGATCTTCGAACAGATGGGTGGTCTCGACGAAAAGCTCGTAGTGGCATTCAACGACGTCGACTTCTGTTTGCGGGTGCAGGCCGCGGGTTATCGCAACGTCTGGACTCCATATGCGGAAATGAACCATCACGAATCAGCATCGCGAGGCGAAGAGGATTCGCCGGAAAAGATTGCCCGTTTCAAGCGGGAGATCGATTACATGAAAGCACGCTGGGGCGACGGTTTATTGAACGATCCAACGTACAGCCCGAACCTGACGCTTGACGGAGAAGATTTTTCCTACGCTTGGCCGCCCCGTGTTCCATCTTGTTAGCCAGTGCGGTAGTTCATTCCAACCCATCCGCTCATGACGCGCAGCCAGGTGCTGCGCTATCGCGACTTTCGCTGAGCGGTCATTTGTAAATACGATCTAATGAGCATGCTGCCTCTCATCATCGACCTCGACGGTACGTTGATCCACACCGATATGCTGCACGAGTCGGCGCTGCGCACCTTGCGCGACAAGCCATTCGAAGTGCTGCGCATCCCTTTCCTGCTGGCGCGCGGCAAGGCCGTGCTCAAGCGCCGCCTGGCGCAGCATGGCGAATTTGATGCGACCTCGCTGCCGTATAACACCGCCTTGCTGGAGTGGCTGCGCCAGGAGCGCAGCAATGGCCGCAAGCTGATCCTGTGCACCGCCTCCGACCAGTCGATCGCCAACGCCATCGCCGACCACCTCGGCGTGTTCGACGAAGTCATGGCCAGCGACGGCCAGGTCAACCTGGCAGGCAAGAACAAGGCGGACGCGCTGGTGCAGCGCTTCGGCCAGGCCGGCTACGACTATGCCGGCAACTCGCATGCCGACCTGCCGGTGTGGCGCAGCGCGCGCCGCGCCGTGGTGGTCAACGCGCCGCCCGAGTTGGCGCGGCGTGCAGCCAAATGCTGCGAAGTGGAGCGTTCCTTCGCCGCCCCGGGCGCCGGCTTCACCGCCTGGCGCCGCGTGCTGCGCGTGCACCAATGGCTGAAGAACCTGCTGCTGTTCGTGCCGCTGTTCGCCGCCCATCAATTCATGGACCCGGGCAACTGGATGCCGCTGCTGCTGGCGTTCATTGCCTTCAGCCTGTGCGCTTCCTCGGTGTATATCGCAAATGATTTGCTCGACCTGGAGAGCGATCGCCAGCACCCGCGCAAGCGCAACCGCCCCTTCGCCAGCGGCCAGGTGCCGGCCTGGCAGGGCGTGCTGTGCGCACCGTTGCTGCTGCTTGCCAGTGCAGCCGTGGCCTGGCAGGTCGGCGGCAGTTTCTGCGCCTGGCTGGCCGGCTACTTCCTGCTGACTTGCGCCTATTCGTGGCTGCTCAAGCGGCTGATGCTGGTCGATTGCGTGACGCTGGCGCTGCTGTATACCTTGCGCATCATTGCCGGCGCTGCCGCACTGGGCATGCCGTTGTCGTTCTGGCTGCTGGCCTTCTCTGTGTTCCTGTTCCTGTCGCTGGCCTTTGTCAAGCGCTATGCGGAACTGCAGGTGCAAGTCTTGCACGGCAAAAAGAAGGCGCATGGCCGCGGCTACTACACCACCGATGCCCCGCTGATCCAGATGCTGGGCGTCAGTGCGGGCTACGCTGCGCTGGTGGTGTTGGCGCTGTACCTGAATAGCGATGCGGTGGTGATGTTGTACCGCACGCCTGAAATCGTATGGGGCGCGGTGCCGGTTATGCTGTTCTGGGTCAGCTGGATGTGGATGCAGGCGCATCGCGGCCATATGCATGATGACCCACTGGTCTTTGCGGTCAAGGACAAAGCCAGCCTGGTCGCCGGCGTTTGCTTCGCTGCAGTCCTGGCAGTGGGCGCGGCAGGGTGGCCGTGGTAATGGTTTCTTCCTGGGGACGGCTGGGGCAGTGGGAGCACGAGGTGCGTCCGCTGGCGGAGCGCGCGCAAGTGGCGCGCCAGCTGCAGGCCGGTGCGCCGGGCCTGGCGCACGGCATGGGCCGCAGCTATGGCGATGTCTGCCTCAATCCGGGAGGGGTGCTGTGGCGTACCACCGGGCTTGACCGCTTCATCAGCTTCGACCAGGAAACTGGCTTGCTGCGCTGCGAGGCCGGGGTCCTGCTGCGCGATATCCAGCGCTTGGCAATTCCGCGCGGCTGGATGCTGCCGGTGACCCCGGGCACCCAGCTGGTCACCGTCGGCGGCGCCATCGCCAACGACGTGCATGGCAAGAACCATCATGCGGTTGGTTCCTTCGGCGACCATGTACGCCGCATTGAATTGCTGCGCACGGATGGCAGCCGCATCCTGTGCGGCCCGGAACAAGAAACTGCATGGTTTGCGGCCACGGTGGGCGGGCTGGGCCTGACAGGCGTGATTATCACGGCTGAAATCCAGCTGCGCCGCGTTGCCGGCCCCTGGCTGGAAACCGAGACCGTGCCGTACACTAATCTCGACGAATTCTTCGCACTGTCCGATGCTTCCGAAGCGGACTGGGAGCATACGGTGTCGTGGATTGACTGCCTGTCCGGCAATGGGCGCGGCATCTTCCTGCGCGCCAACCATTGCGCCATCGAGGGCAAGGAAGCGCCGGCGCCGCGCGCGCGCACCATGCCTTTCGTGCCGCCGCTGTCGCTGGTGAACAAGCTGTCGCTGGCGCCGTTCAATTTTGCGTATTACAACTTGCAGAAGAGCCGGGCCGGCAAGGGCGTGGCGCATTACGAGAGCTATTTCTATCCGTTGGATAACCTGCACGAGTGGAACCGGATGTACGGTCCCACCGGCTTCTACCAGTACCAGAGCGTGGTGCCACGCGCGGTGGGCCGCGCTGCGGTGCAGGCCATGCTGGCAGCGATCAGCGACAGCGGCGAGGGTTCCTTCCTGGCTGTGCTGAAGACTTTCGGCCAACGCGAAGCGCTGGGCATGCTGAGCTTCCCGCAGCCTGGCGTCACGCTGGCGCTCGACTTCCCGAACCGCGGCGAACGCACGCTGCGCCTGTTCGAACGGCTCGACGCCATCGTTGCCGAAGCGGGCGGCCGCATCTACATGGCCAAGGATGCGCGCATGCCGCGCGCCTTGTTCGAGGCCGGTTATCCGCGCCTTGCCGAATTTTTACAATACCGCGACCCTGGCATCAGTTCCGCGATGTCGCGTCGCTTGATGGGGAAATAAGTGTCTGCTAACAAGAAAATCGTAATCGTCGGCGCGACTTCCGCCATGGCGGAACACTGCGCCCGTTTGTGGGCGGCAGGCCAGGCGCTCGACCTGACCCTGCTGGGCCGCAACCGTGAAAAGACCGAAGCCGTGGCAGCCGACCTGCGCGTGCGCAGCCCGCAATCGAAGGTCACCGTCATCGAAGCGAACTTCAGCGATCCGCAGCAGATCCGCGCCACGGTGGACGGCATTGCTGCCGGCGGCGTGCCGGACATCGTGCTGGTGGCGCACGGTTCGCTGCCCGACCAGCAAGCCTGCCAGGACGACCTGGCGCTGGCGGCCGAGGCCATGGATGTGAACGGCGTCTCGCCGGCCCTGTTTGCCGAAGCGTTTGCCGGCCACATGCAGCGCGTCAACCGCGGCACTCTGACCATCATCGGTTCGGTGGCCGGCGAGCGTGGCCGCAAATCCAATTACGTCTACGGCGCCGCCAAGGGCCTGGTCACGCGCTACGCGGAAGGCTTGCAGCACCGCCTGGCCGGCACCGCCGTCAAAGTGGTGCTGGTCAAGCCGGGCCCGACCGCGACACCGATGACGGCGCACATGCCACAGCGCGGCATGGCCAGCGTCGAGTCCGTCGCGGCCCAGATCGTGGCGGCGACCGCCAAAGGCCAGCCGGTGCTGTACACGCCGGGCAAGTGGGCGCTGATCATGCTGATCATTGCCAACCTGCCGCGCTTCGTTTTCAACCGGATGGACATATGAGCGTCGCAACCACCGCGCCGCAGCAGCGCCTGTTGCGCCATGGCCTCACCAGCCTGGCGCTGCTTTTTGTCGCGCTGGCGATCGTTGGGGGCGTTCGCGGCTACTCTGTGGTGCCATTCTGGGATATGTGGGACGGCTACCTGCCATTTCTCGACGAAGTCGCAAGCAACGGCTGGCAGGCGTGGTGGCGGCAGCATAATGAGCACCGGATTGTACTTTCGCGCCTGTTTTTCTGGGCTGACTTGAGCTGGTTCAGTGGTACTGGTTGGTTCCTGATTGTCGTGAATTACCTGTTGGTGGCCGCTGGCAGTGTGTTGTTCTACCGCATGCTGCGCGAAGCTACGGCGACGTCACAGCGCACGCTCGAGAAGCACGCGTTGGCGGCTTTCCTCGTTGTCTGCCTGTTTTTCTGGAGCCAGCATGAAAACCTGACGTGGGGCTTCCAGAGCCAATTCATCCTGGCTCAGTTGCTTCCACTTACGGCCTTGTACGTACTGTACCGCTCGGTGCAAGGCGGGACCGGTCTGTTCGCCCTGGCTTGCCTGCTTGGTGTCCTGTGCATCGGCACGATGGCAAATGGCATCCTGGCCCTGCCTCTCATGGCGGCATATGCCATCCTGACGCGTCAGGGCGTGCGGCGCATCAGCGTGCTGGTGATCTTGGCTGCAGTCGTGGTGTTTGCCTATTTCCACGCATTTGTTTCGCCTGGCGGGCATGGCTCCGTGACTCTGACCCTGCGTGAACATCCAGGTCGGGTGTTCCGTTACGTCTTTATGTACCTCGGAGGGCCATTCAACTTGGCGATGGGCGAAAGAGGGCTCGGCAAGGTGATGGCCCAGCTTGCTGGTCTGTTCTTTTTGGCATGCTCAGCCAGGTTCGCCTGGCTGCAATTGCGCCAGTCGCGCCACGCAAGCGTGCAACTGGTGCTGTTGTCCTTCATCGCCTATATCGTCGGCACAGCACTTGGCACCGCGGGGGGGCGCGCGCTCTTTGGCCTGGACCAGGCTTTGTCCCACCGCTATACCACGCCGGCCCTGATGGCCTGGGCGGCATTGGCGATCCTGTATGCTCCAGCGCTGCTTGCGCTGCCAGCTCAGCGCCGCCGCTGGACATGGGGGGGCTTGGCAGTGCTGACCTTGCTGATGCTGGTTTACCAGGTGAAGGCGCTGCAATCGCACGAAGATGAGATGTATGAGCGAGCCGTTGCCGCCTTGGCGATTGAAATGCGCGTCAAGGACCAGGCACAAATTGGCCATGTATTCCCCACCACCGATGTTATTGCGGTCGCCGAGCAGCCTGCCGACAAGGGGCGCTCAGTCTTTGGCCTGTTTCCCTATCGCGGGGTGCGTGCACAAATGGGCACGGTGTTTGAGCCTGTTGCGCTGCCTGCGTGCCAAGGCGCCTTGGATACTGCAGTTGTAATTGAGGGCGATAGCCGCTTCTTGCGTGTCATTGGCTGGCTCTACGATCCTGCAAACGTCACGGTGCCGCAAGCGGTGCGTATCTTGGGGGCTGATGGCAAACAGTTTGGTTATGCGATGACTGGCAAACAGAGGGATGACGTCGCTGCAGCTATATCTCCTGCGGCGCGCCGGGCGGGTTATCAAGGCTATTTGTTGGCGACACCGGCGGGAACGGAGCTGTCGCTGCGTGGAGAGGGACCTGGCGGGCCGGTTTGCCAGTTGAAGCTCCAGACGCCAACTTGATATGGGAAATTGAACAACCTTTGCGAGCAAACTCTTTAAACAATTTGAAAGGCCGTACTGACTCATGATGTATTTCTCTTCCTTGCGAGAGCGCTTGCCGCGTTGGCAGTGTGGCATTCTCATGATGCTCGTATTTGTATTGCTGCTGGCAAGCCGCCGCAGCATGCAATTTACGTCTCCCCAGGTCTGGGACGAAGATGGTACGCAGATCATCCGGGCATTTGTCGAACAGGGTTGGTCATCGCTGATCGTGCCAGTCAATGGCTATCTCGTCACGGTGCCGAAATTGATCAGCATGCTGTCGATGACCTTGTCGGCGGCCGCTTACCCGATGGTGAGTACAATGCTGTCGGCGCTGTTCATCGCTCTGGTGGGTGTTGCCATTGCGATGTCGCCGACCAAATTGCAGGCCAAGGCGCTGTGCGCGCTGTCGATCTTTGTGATCCCATGTGATCCGGAAGTGTTCGCGCTACCGCTTTACACTTTTTGGTGGGCCTCGATCTTGTTGTTCTTGCTGGCGCTATGGGACGAGCAAACGCCGGCATTGGGTTGGCGCTTGCTGTTCCTGTTGCTCGCAGGGCTGTCCTCGCCGGTCATCGTGATGGTGCTGCCTGTGCTGTGGCTGCGTGCCGCGATGTATCGTCGCCAGCGGGTCGAACTGGTCCTTGCTGTAGTAGCGACTCTGGTCACTGCAGTGCAGGTATACTTCATGGTTGCGGGCTCTGCGGGCAGTGTACCGCCAATCAAGTCTGTGCTCCTGAATGTTGTCCCTACATTCTTTGGCAATTTCTTGATTGGTAATTTGCTTCGTACGATTCCAGGATTGTGGATTGTTGGTGTCGGTTTAACGGGGCTGACGGCAATGTGGCTGATCCGGTCTCGAGTGCGTGTCAGTGCCTGGGTGCTGATGTACCTGCTGCTGGGGGCAATCGGCCTGTCGGTAGCGCGTGTCGATCCTGCAATTATGCATCCGCACTGGGCCGGGCCACGCTACTTCTTCTTCCCGTTCATCTTGCTGTTCTGGGTTTTGATCCAGTTTGGCGCTGGCTTGACCAGGACCACGGCACGGGCCCTGATGGGCGCCTTGTTGGCCGTTGCAGTAGCGAATGCCGTGCCGGTCTGGTCGCGCAGCCATGACAATTTGCAATGGCGCGAACACTTGCTGAGCTGTCAGTACTTCTCGAATTATGCGCTGCCTGTGCATTTCGATGGCAACCGTAACCGGGCATGGGAACTACTCTTGAGTGGCGAGAATTGCCGGGCGCTCACCGGGCGCGCATTGTTTGATGGCGTGGCGCAAACTGTGCCGCCGCTGTTCGCTTACACGGCCCTCCCGCAACGACCCTCTGCAGGGCATGCAGAACTGGTAAGCAGCACGATGGACGGCACGGATTTTGCGAAATCAACGCTTGAAGGATACCGGGTGCTGGGCAGCTATACGGAGCGTGGCGACGCCGCCACTGGCGAAGTACTGCTGAAAGTGCGCCGTGGCGGCAGTATTTTGTATCGTTCGGGCCCAGGACGCGACGGACAAACGATGCAGGTCGTTGGCCATGAGCGCGAGTTTTCCGCGCAACTGCCCAAGGCCTCTGATTGGGTGACACTGGAATTCGCAAATCAACGCTTGCCGGAAGAGTTCACACTGCGCATCAGTGACACCGGGCAAGGCTGGGGCGAATGGTCGGCTGTCGCCATCAAGAGCGACTGATCGGTCGCCGCGAAGTGATTATCTTTATACAGGATTGTTTATGAGTTCTCTCGACCAAAAAATACTTTTGCCTGGTGGCGCTGGCCTGGTGGGCCAAAACCTGGTGGCACGCTTGATTGACCGCGGCTACACTAATCTGGTTGTGCTCGACAAGCATCAGGCCAACCTCGATATCTTGAAGAAGGCACAGCCCGGTATTACTTGCGTGTACGCCGACCTGGCCGAACCCGGCGAATGGATGCGCCATTTCGATGGCGCTGATGTGGTGCTGATGCTGCAAGCGCAGATAGGTGGCCTGGACTACAGGGACTTCCAGCGCAATAACATCGATTCGACCAAACATATTCTTGACTTGATCAAGGCGAGCCCGAAGCAGCCCTACCTGGTACATATCAGTTCGTCGGTCGTATGTTCGGTCGCAGACGACTTTTACACGCGCAGCAAGATCGAGCAGGAACAAGTGGTCCTTGCCAGCGGCATCGAGTGCCCGATCTTGCGCCCGACCTTGATGTTTGGCTGGTTCGACCGGAAACACCTGGGCTGGCTGTCGCGCTTTATGAAGAAGGTACCGGTATTCCCGATACCAGGGCACGGTCGCTACATGCGCCAGCCGCTGTGGGCGCGCGATTTTTCGGACATTATCATCAGCTGTTTCGAGCAGCGCATTGCGGGCGGCATTTTCAATATTTCAGGCCATGAAAAGATCGACTACATCGACATCATCCGCATGATCAAGAAGACCACTGGCACCAGGACGCCTATCGTCAAGATCCCTTATGGCTTGTTCTATGCGTTGATCTGGACCTGGTCGCTGTTTGATAAAAAACCGCCATTCACCACCCAGCAACTTACTGCGCTGAGCGCCAAGGACGAGTTCGAAGTGATCGACTGGCCCGGCAAGTTCGGCGTTCCCTACACGCCGTTCGACAAAGCCCTTGATGCGACGTTCAACGACGCGCGTTACAACTCGATTATTCTGGAATTCTGACTATGGGCCAACGAATTGCTGTCCTGGGTGCCGGGCCGATGGGGCTTGCGGTCGCGTATCAACTGGCACGAGATGGCCACCACCCGGTGGTGTTCGAAGCCGATGACCGCGTCGGCGGCATGGCAGCCGCTTTCGATTTTTCAGGCTTGTCGATCGAGCGCTATTACCACTTCCACTGCATCTCCGATACCGGCTTCCTGCAGGTGCTGGACGAGCTGGGCCTGCAGTCGAAGATGCACTGGGTCGCCACCAAGATGGGCTACTGGTACCAGAACCGCCTGCAGCCCTGGGGCAACCCGCTCGCGCTGCTGAAGTTCCGCGGCCTGAGCCCGATCGCCAAGTTCCGCTATGGCTTGCATGCCTTCCTGTCCACCAAGCGCAAGCGCGAAGAATGGCGTCCGCTCGACAATGTTGAAGCGACCGGCTGGATCCGCCGCTGGGTCGGCGAGGAAGCCTGGGAAGTGCTGTGGCGCCGCCTGTTCGACTACAAGTTCTACGACTACAGCAGCAACCTGTCGGCGGCCTGGATCTGGAGCCGCATCCGCCGCATCGGCACTTCGCGCGCCAGCCTGTTCGAAGAGAAGCTGGGCTACCTCGATGGCGGCTCGGAGACGCTGCTCAACGCCATGCGCGACGACATCGTCAAGCACGGCGGCGAAGTGCGCCTGTCCACGCCGGCCAGCAAGGTCGTGATGGAGCAGGGCCAGGTGCGCGGCATCGAGGCCGGCGGCAAGTTCGAGGCTTTCGACAAGGTGGTCAGCACCATCCCGCTGCCGTACGTGCCGCGCGTGATGCCGGACCTGCCGCCTGAAGTGCTGGGCAAGTTCCAGGCTGTGAAAAACATCGCTGTGGTATGCGTGATTGCCAAGCTGCGCAAGGCTGTGACGGAAAACTTCTGGCTCAACACCAACGATCCCGAGATGGACATCCCGGGCCTGGTCGAGTATTCGAACCTGCGCCCGCTCGACGAGCACATCACCTATGTGCCGTTCTACATGCCGGGCGAGCATCCGAAATTCGCCGATGCCGACCAGGTCTTCCTGGACAAGGTGCGCAGCTACCTGAAGAAGATCAACCCGGCCCTGCGCGACGAAGACTTCCTCGACATGCGTGCCAGCCGTTACCGTTATGCGCAGCCGATTTGCGATCCGGGCTACCTGGACAAGCTGCCGCCGGTGGCATTGCCGGTGAAGGGGCTGTGGGTGGCGGATACCTCGTACTATTATCCGGAAGACCGCGGCATCTCGGAGAGCATCGATTTCGGCCGCAATATGGCGAAGATGGCGGCCCATGCTGAATAAAGAGTTCCTGCGTTTCCTGGTCGCCGGCGGCATCGCCGCAGGCGCAAACTTCGGCTCGCGCTTCGTGTTCAGCACCTTCCTCGATTACGCACCGGCGGTGTTCTTTGCCTATCTAGTCGGCATGCTGGTCGCTTTCACCCTGATGCGCGGCCATGTGTTCAAGGCGCAGGACGGAGCGCTGGCCTCCCAGGTCAGCAAGTTTGTCGGCGTGAACGTGCTGGCCGTGCTGCAGACGCTGGCCATCAGCCTGCTGCTGGCGCGCTGGGTGCTGCCGTCGCTCGGCATCGTGCAGCACGCCGAGGCGTTGGCGCACCTGGCTGGTGTACTGGTACCGGTAGTGACCAGCTATTTCGGCCATAAGTTCCTGACCTTCCGATGAGCCGGACTGCTGCGCGCATACAGTCCATCCTTGGCGACCCGCGCATCATCCGGGCAATCGTCCTGTTCGTCAGTGCCGGTGTCCTGTTATACCTTGCGGCCATTTTCTGGTTTGGTTGGCAGGACACGGCCGCTGCGCTGGCGGCTTTGGGTCCCGCCATTCTGCTTGGCGGCGCCGGCCTTGCTTCGTCGGCGTACCTCTGGCGCTTTGCGCGTTGGGAGGCTGTGCTGCGCTGTTTCGGCTACCGGGTACCGCGCTTGCACCACTTGGCTATCTATCTTTCTGGGTTGGCACTGACCGCTACGCCAGGCAAATCGGGGGAGACCTTCCGCACTGCGCTGTTGCTGCAACAAGGCGTGCGCGCACCGCACAGCCTTGCCGCCTTCGTGGTGGACCGGGCGACCGACGTGCTGGGCATGTGCCTGTTGGGCTTCCTAGCGTCATGGCTGGCTGGCCGGGGATTTTCCTGGGCCTGGCTGCTGGCATTTACTGCTTTATTGCTCGGCAGCCGGGCTTTTGCTTACCTGCTTCTGCATCCTCGCAGCGGGACTTGGTGGGACCGGCTGGAGCAGTTCGTTTGGCAAAAACTGCCGGTGAAGGGGGGGCAGGCGATCCTGGAAAGTTGGGCCAGCGTATGGACGCTGCCCAGGGTTACAGCCTTTTCAGGCGCGGCGACGCTTGCTTACGGCACGCAGGCATTGGTGTTCGCGTGGTTCTGCCAAGTCGCAGGGACCGGAGTGCCTGCAGCGACGTGCGCCCTGATTTTTGTGCAAGCAACCCTGTTCGGCGCGGCAAGCATGGTTCCGGCCGGACTGGGTGCGATGGAAGCCGCGCTGGTGTTCCAGCTGACCGAGTGCGGCGTCAGGTACGGCGCGGCGGTGTCGCTGGCCATTGCCATCCGCCTGGTGACGCTCTGGCTGGGAATGGCCACTGGCGCACTGTCCTTGTTGGCGGCATCGCGTGCGCGCTTGCCGGAAGGAGTTTTTAGGGACGATTCGCAGGGCTAGCATTCTCTGGTCCTAGCCGTATGCATCATTGAATTGATCCGCTAATCCGCTGCTGCAAATGTGCGGGCCAATATCGTGGCATGCCTAGCCTTTGCTGCCGGCGCACTTTATGCAATCTCAAGACACCAATCCTTATAGTATGGTTCCGGCAAGCTGGTGCAGCGCAGGCGGAGTGTGTCCGATGGCGGCGAAGTGCCTCAATGCAGCCGCATGTATGATGGCCTTTCATACAATCCGGCACATGCTCACTGAGGAATTTTGTCTGGGGGAGCAGCTTGCACAATCTGATACAGTGACACTGGACCGTCCTGATAGACCAGCGTGAAGAATTTCGCGAAACCTGGCCGGGTATTGATACCCGGCCAACGCTCGGCGTGGATCAGCAGGCTGGCGTAGCCCGCATGCTGCAAGGCCTTGGCCAGGTCGGCAGGAGCCAGGCCTTGAAAATCGCGATAGCGTCCTGGACCAAAATGGTCGCCACCTGTGCGCAGCGGAGCGTAATAGAGCGAATCTTCAAGCCCGAACTGGTATGTCAGGCCCATCGGATGGTCGCGTAAATAGGCCAGCACCGGGTAACCCGTGATCTCATGCTGCAAGATCTCTTCGCGTACAGCTGGTGTCGGCGCCACCAGTTTCCAGTTCTTGTGGCTATTTTTTACTGCAGCTGGAAGCACAGCCAGGACCCCGAGGGCGACGCAGGTCGCCGCAGCCTTGCCTCGCAGGCTGGATTCGCCCTCGCGGGCAAAGCGCTTGCATGCGGTTTCAAACAACCATTGCCAGACGGCTGCCGCCAACAGTGCCAGGATGGGATAAAAGGGCATCAGGTAGCGCGGATAACGCGAAGTCAGCAACCAGATGACGATCGCGACGCCACCAAGGACCATCGCAGCTGGAGCTCCGGGCAGGCGGCGTACTTTGCCGATAAATGGCGCCAGCAAGGCAGGCCAGATAATCCAGCTTGGCCAGCCGGCGTTGCGTTTGATATCTTCAAATTGGAATTGGTAGTCCCCCAAGTTCCAATCGCTAAAGCCGAACAGCTTGCCACCGATAGGATTGAACGGATCACCCGTCAGCACGTAATTCCTTACATACCAATAGGCGCACGGCACGAGTAAGCCTGCGGCGGCGATGAGCCAGTTGCGGGGAGCGCGTGTCCGCAGTAGCAAGGCAATTGCGAATACCGGCAAGACTTGCAGCGCCTGATATTTCATGCCGACAGCAACGCCAAGCAGGAAAGCGGACGTGGCCAGCAGCGCGCGCAGCTGTGGCTGCCGTTGCCACAGGTGGAAAACCAGGCAGCCTACAAACACGAACAGCGTGGTGAGCGTATCAACCATCGCATTGTCGAACTCGTTTCGCGTCAACCAGAGGAAAATGGCGGCGGCAATGCTGGCTACGCCTTTGCCGGCCAAGCGTTTTCCGGCTTGATAAATCAGGTAGGCGGTAAGCCATGCAGCCAGTGCGTTGAGCAGGTGGGGCATCACGTCGTCGTACGTGAGCAGGGCCGCGCTGAAGAGCAGGTCCGCATTGAACGGGAACCACGGATAGCGCAGCCATTCGTTCACACTAAGCCGGCCGTTCAACGCCCATTGCTTGGCATGCGGCAGGTGGTACATCACTTCGTCCCAGGCCAGCGGTGGACAAAGCGGGGCGATGATTGTCGGCAGGACCAGCAATGCGATCAGCAGCAGAGTGCCGCGTTCGGTCCAATTTGTCCGTTGCCAACGCTGGGCGAGCGTCGGACCACTGCGCGCCGGCAGGGCACGCCATTCAAGCAGGCCCAGGACCAGGCCGAGTGCTAGCGCAATCAATAATGGCAAAACGCGTAACTGCCCTGAGATTGCCAGCCATTGGGTAATGCCGATGTACAGACCCAAGCCGAGTGCCGCGGCGATGCCATGCCCTAATGGCATCGGGTCTGGTTCAAGCAGGACTGCAGTTGGTACTAGGCGCCGCAGCATGGCCCGTCCGGCACCCCAGCAGGCGAGCAGGAATACCATTAGGAAGAAGTAATGTGTGGTCGCGTAGACAGTTTTGTCAATCATGGGGAGGGCGCCGTAAGAGAGTGCGGGGCTTGCAAAGTTGTCAAATGAAATTATTGGACATGCTTGCTTGACACGTCAAGCAAGCCCCCAAAGCAAAAACGCCGACCTGCATGAGTCGGCGTTTTCACTTTTTGTTCTTGGTGGCCCGGGGCGGAATCGAACCACCGACACAAGGATTTTCAGTCCTCTGCTCTACCAACTGAGCTACCAGGCCAAGGCGCGCAATTATAGCAGACGGCTTTTCCATTTGCCAAGGCCCGGAGCGCAGGCAGCTAAAGACTCGCCTTCCGCGGTGAAGCTGTTCCGTGGCGTATCAGTCGAGGAAAATTGGGTGCGAGCGCCGCCCGCGGTTTTGAGAGAGGGAACGCTTATTTTCGGCGGGGGAAAGTGCAGCGTTGCCGCGTTAATGGCCAGGAAATCGAAGGGGGCGTCAACGGCAGTGGCCGCAACGTCTACGAGCAGGCAATCTATGTCGGCGTTGAAGATGGTGTCGTGATTGACGGCAGTTGCACTTGTCCAATGGAGTACAACTGCAAACATGTCGCTGCCGTGCTGTTCGCCTATCTGGAGCAGCCGGCGGTCCAGGAGTCGCCGCGGGCTGCGCATGGCCATGCCACGCAATTGTCGTGATAGCGGGCCGCTGCGGTGAAGTGTCCAGCGCCTGCGCGGGGCGGAGTCGAACCACCGGCACAAGGATTTGCAGTCCCCTCTCCTACCAATTGAGCTGACAGGCCAAGGCGCGCAGCAATAGCGGGAAACCTTTCCATTAGCCCAGGACTCGGCCGGGTCAGTTAGAATGTTGCCATGAGTGCAGCAAACCTCGATCCCGGACAAATTGCGTTCATGCGTGGGGGCGTCTCGATCAGCGTGGCCAGTTGCGACCGCAACGGCATGCCCCAGCTTGTGCGCGCCATCGGCTGCCGCGTCAGCGACGACGGCTGCCGCGTCACGGTTTTTGTCCCGGAAGCGAAATCGCAGGCGGTGCAGCGCGATATCTTTGCCAGCGGCGCCATAGCCGTGGCCTTCACCCAGCCTTCCACCCACCGCACCATGCAGCTCAAGAGCCGCGACGCGCGGGTGGCGGCGCTGCAGCCGGACGACGTGCAACTGGTCGAGGCTTACCGCGATGCTTTCGTCGCGGAGGTGGGCGCGATCGGCTTCCACGAGAAAATGGTGCGTACGCTGCTATCGTGTCCGCCCGAAGAACTGGTGGCGCTGAGTTTCTGTCCCAGCGAGGCGTACAGCCAGACGCCCGGCCCCAACGCCGGCAAGAAGCTGGAGGCCGGAGAATGAGTGCCATCATGCTCGACACCATCCGCGAGTGTTTCGAGGGCGTGATCCCGGCGGTGCTGGGCACGGCCGACCTGGCCGGCATGCCGAACGCCTCCTACCTGTCGCAGGTGCAGTACATGGACCGCGACCATGTCGCGCTGTCCTACCAGTTCTTCAACAAGACGCGCGCCAACATCCTGGCCAATCCGAATGCCCGGCTGACGGTGGTCAATCCCTACACCGGCGCCCAGTATTCGCTGGCGCTGCAATACCTGCGCACCGAAACTTCCGGCCAACTGTTCGAGAGCATGAAGGCCAAGCTGGCCGGGCTGGCGTCGCACGTCGGCATGACCGGCGTCTTCAGGCTGCTCGGCTCCGACGTGTTCCGCGTGACGGACATCGTCTGCGTCGACCGCGACGTGGCGCCGCCACCGCCGCCGCCGCGCAATACGCTGGCCGCGCTGCGGCTATGTTCCGAGCGCCTGCTGGCCTGCCGCGACCTGGCGCAGCTGTTCGATGAAACCATGGCTTGCCTGAATGAGAAGATGGGCATCAGCCACGCCATGCTGTTGCTGCATGATCCGCAGGCGGCGTGCCTGTACACGGTGGCCAGCCAGGGTTACGAGCAATCTGGCGTGGGTTCGGAAATCCCGTTGGGGCAGGGCGTGATCGGCGTCGCGGCACGCGAAGGCACGGCAATCCGCATCAGCCACATGACCGCGGAATACAGCTATAGCCGCGCAGTGCGCCAGCAGGCGGAAGGGACCGGGTTGGCGCATGCCCTGCAGACCGAGATTCCCTTCCCAGGCCTAGCTGAATCGCGCAGCCAGCTCGCGGTGCCGATCCAGGGTTGCGAGCGCCTGATCGGCGTACTGTACGTGGAAAGCCCGCAGGACTTGCGCTTTACCTATGACGATGAAGATGCGCTGGTCACCTTGTGCGGCCAGCTGGCGATGGCCATGCATATCATGCAGAACGTACCAACGCCCGAACCGGAACCGGAAGTGCAGGCGGTGCCCGACGTGCAGGGCGCGCCATTGGCCGTGCGCCATTTCGCGGACAACGACTCCGTGTTCTTTGGTAACGACTACATGATCAAGGGCGTGGCGGGGGCCGTGCTGTGGGCGCTGCTGCAGGACTTTGTCGCACATGGCAAAACTGCCTTCAGCAACCGCGAGTTGCGGCTGGACCAGCGCGTGCGGCTGCCGGACGTCAGCGACAACCTGGAAGCGCGCCTGGTGCTGCTGGCAAGGCGCCTGTGCGAACGCGAGGCGCCGGTGCGCATCGAGAAAACGGGGCGCGGACATTTCTGCCTTTGCGTCCAGCGCCCATTGCAGTTGACTGAAGCCTGATCGCGCCACACTTCATGCGGCGATGGGCTGCGGCGCTTGCAGTGCCGCTTCCAGCTTCTGCATATCGCGTGCGCTGATCAGGCTGCGCGTCAACTCCAGGATGCCTTCGAACACTGGTGGTGGCATGCCGGCACGCATGCCCAGCAACATGCCCGCGCGGTCAGCCGGGCTCACGGCGGGAATCATCCAGCGCATGGTCGACTGCATCTCCTGCGGCGGAATGGCAGCGATGATGCGTTCGTGGATTTGGTGCAGCTCCTCGTCGGAGTAGCAGGCCCACAGCACGGCATTGTGTTCGGTTTCCTCCAGGTTCATGTGCACCAGGTTTTCGCCGATGAAGACCGACAGTTGCAGGTGCAGGTGCTCCAGGTGCTGGAAGCGCGCGCTGCCGACGGCGCTGGCGCAGTGGTCGCACAATGCCAGCAGCTTGTCGATGGCCCAGTCGTGATGGTCATGGTCGCCTTCCGCCACCTGTGCGGAACCAGGGCGTCGCGCGTTCATTGCAGGGTGCACGAAGTCGCGTTCGTGCTGGAGGTGCTTGCGCATCATGCCCAGCAAATCGCGCACCTGCGCCAGGGCGCCTTGCAGGTCTTCGTTATCGGTGGCATCGGTGCGGGACAGGCGGCTTTCGGTGTCGCTCATGAAGTTGCGCAGCGCCTTGTGGATGCCGGAGTACATATTGATTCGTGGTTTGCTCATGTCATTCGTCCTTGGGTTGGTACGAAGGGAATGGTAGTCATTAAGACATCATCGCGTTCTTAAAAACTCCCTCAGCAAACCTTAAAAACTTCTTAAGTTATGAGGAACGCTTCGTTCCTTGGCACATGGTTTGCTGCATATGATGCAAGCACCCATGACAACCATAGCGAGAATATGAGCACGATCAACCGCAAACGCCGCGCCGTGGTCGGCGGACTTTCCACGCTGGCGCTGGCGCCCGCCGCTGCGCTGGCTGCGGCCAGCAAAGAGCCAGGCCATGCGGGCCAGCCGAACATCCTGTTCATCCTGGCCGACGACCTGGGCTGGGGCGACCTCGGCGTGTATGGCCAGGCGGATTACCGCACCCCGCACCTGGACAAGCTGGCAGGGCAGGGTGTCCGCCTGGTGCAGGCTTACTCCAATTCCGCGGTCTGCTCGGCCACGCGCTTCGGCCTGATCACCGGCCGTTACCAATACCGCTTGCGTGGCGGGCTCGAAGAGCCGATCGCCGGCAGCAACGGCAACCATGGCTTGCCGCCCGGGCACCCGACCTTGCCTTCGCTATTGAAGCAGGCCGGATACAGCACTGCGCTGTTCGGCAAATGGCACCTGGGCTACCTGCCCAATTTTGGCCCGTTGAAAAGCGGTTACGACAGCTTCTTCGGCAATTACGGCGGCGCTATCGACTACTTCACCCATAAGCCGGGTGTCGGCCCGAACGTGAAAGAGGACTTGTTCGAAGGCGAGGTGCCGGTCAGCCAGGCCGGCTATTACACGGACTTGCTGGGCGACCGTGCCGCCCAGTTCATCGGCAAGCAGGAGCGCAGCAAACCGTTCTTCCTGTCGCTCCATTACACCGCCCCGCACTGGCCGTGGGAAGGGCCAAAAGACGAAGCCGTTTCGCGCGAAGTCGGCAACATCTTCCATTACGATGGCGGCAACCTCGAAACCTATGGGCGCATGGTGGAAACGCTGGATGCCTCGGTCGGGCGCGTGCTGGCAGCGCTGGAGCGGCGGGGATTGGCCGAGAATACGATTGTGATCTTCACCAGCGATAACGGCGGCGAGCGTTTCTCGCGTACCTGGCCGTTCAGCGGGCAAAAGACCGAACTGCTGGAAGGCGGCATCCGCGTCCCCGGCCTGGTGCGCTGGCCCTCCCGCATCAAGCCAGGCCAGGTCAGCCAGCAAGTCGCGATCAGCATGGATTGGATGCCTACGCTGTTGGCCGCTGCCGGCGCCGCGCCCGACCCGGCCTATCCCCCGGATGGCGTGAACCTGCTGCCGGTGCTGTTGGGCGAGCAGGGCCTGCAGCCGCGAACCCTGTATTGGCGCTACAAGTCCAACGCGCAGCGCGCATTGCGGGAGGGGGACTGGAAGTACCTGAAGATCCGCTGCCAGGAATTCCTGTTCAACCTGGCTTCTGACCAGCGCGAGCGCGCCAACCTGGCGCAGCGTGAGCCGCAACGCCTGGCGCAACTGCGTGCGCAATGGGAAAGCTGGAACGCCGGCATGCTGCCCATCACCGGCGATGTGCGTACGCACGGCGTCGGCGGCCGTGCCCAGGCGGACAAGTACAGCCCGGAAGGCAACGAAAGCTAGGGCGCGCGCTGGCGCGACTTCAACGTGGCGCCGTTGGCGTCGAACAGCAGCACATGCTCGCCCATGCGCGGGCGGCCGTCGGGGCCGGGTTGCATCGGCACCGGCGGCGTTGACTGGTACAGCCAGACTTCGCGCCCGCTGTCGAAGCGCCTGCTGAGCTGGGGCGGTCCGAGCTCCGCCAGTGCCGTTGTGCGGTCGCGCGGCGCGGCGGCGCTGGCCGGTGGCGGGTCGTCCATGTATTCGAAGCTCAGCAAGGTGTCATCAGGCCAGGAGCGGTCCCACACCGGCGCGAAGTAACTGCGGTCCAGCAGCACCTGGCAATCGCAGTACGGCATTTCGGCGGCTGGCGGATTGCCTGCATACAGCGCGTGGAAGGGCAGCGTGGCGCGCCGCTCGCCCGCCTGCAGGGTGATGGAAAACACAGGTTTTTCTGTGAAGAACAGGTAATTGCCGTGCGGGTCGCTGCACACCTTGTCCGGGCTGCGCAGGAATTCATCGAGCCAGGCAAACAGGTGGGCATTGTTCGACACCAGCCCGGCTTCCATGCCGACCAGGCATTCCAGCCGCAGGTCGCCCAGGCGCCGCATGCCCTCCGGCACGCCGGGGCTGCGCACCTCGGCGCGCCATGTCATGGACAAAGTCCTGCGATTGGCGAGTACGGCGGCGTCTTCGCGCCACAGCAGCTCGTTGTATTCGAGCGTGAAACTGTTGTCGGCGCCGATTGGCACCGCCATGCTGGTGGTATCGCCTACCACTTTCAGCTTGATGCCTTGCATATCGGTGCCCGGCTGGCGGGGCAGGACGCGAAAGCGCAAGGTGGCCTGCGGCGCCAGCGCGTGCTCGCGCTTGAACCGCTCCGCGCCTTGCAGCATCTTGCGGTAGGACTTGTCCACCGGCGAGCGGGTGCTGGGGACTTCCACCGTCGGCAGCGCCAGGGCCAGGGACATGACCGAGGCGAGGGCCAGCAACGTAGTCGTTTTCCACATAATTGCAGATTGTGGCATTCTGCGCTAATCCTTGCACAATGGACGCGCAGCCGTGCGCGCAGTTACTGATGATTAACGAAGCCCCAACGCTTGAGAGTATGTCAACCAGATATGAACTCCTGGTGGGCAGTATCAGCGACTATGCGATCTACATGATGGACACCGAGGGCCGCATCAATAGCTGGAATGCGGGCGCGCAGCGCTTTAACGGCTACAGTGAGAAGGAAGTACTGGGCACGCACTTCTCCCGCTTCCATACAGAGGAAGACCAGCAGGCTGGCTTGGCAAAGCGGGCGCTCGCGACTGCACTGCGCGAAGGCCGCTTTGAAAGCGAGGGCTGGCGGGTGCGCAAGGATGGTTCGCTGTTCTGGGCCAGCGTCGTGATCGATCCGATCTATACGCAGGATGGCGATCACGTCGGCTTTGCCAACGTCACGCGCGATATCACGGAGCGCAAGCGCGTTCTGGAAGCGCTGCGCGAAAGCGAGCAGCGTTTCCGCCTGCTGGTGCAAGGCGTGATCGACTATGCGATCTATATGTTGTCGCCGCAAGGCTTGATCACCAACTGGAACCTGGGCGGGGAGCGCATCAAGGGCTACGCGCCGGACGAAGTGCTTGGCACCCACTATCGCCGTTTCTTTACTGAAGAAGACAAGGCAGCAGGCGTGCCGGAACGGGCACTGGAGATTGCGGCGCGTGAGGGCCGCTATGAAAGCGAAGGCTGGCGCGTGCGCAAGGACGGCACGCGCTTCTGGGCCCATGCCGTGATCGATGCGCTGTACAACGATGAAGGCGAGCTGCTCGGCTTCGCCAAAGTCACGCGCGACAACACCAAACAACGCGAGGCGCAGGAATCGCTGGAACAGGCGCGCGCAGCGTTGTTCCAGGCGCAGAAAATGGAATCGATCGGCCAGTTGACCGGCGGCGTGGCGCACGATTTCAACAACTTGCTGGCGGTGGTATCGAACGGTATCGACATCCTGCGCACGGCACCGCCGGAAACCGCAAGCGCGCGAGTGCTGGACAGCATGCGCCGTGCAGTCGACCGCGGCGCCGCACTGACGCAGCAGCTGCTGGCCTTTGCGCGCCAGCAGCCGTTGGAACCCAATGTGCAGCAGTTGAACCGCCTGGTGCTCGGCTTCGAAGGTGTGCTGCGGCGCGCTGCCGGACCGCTGATGCGCTTTGAAATGGACCTCGATCCGAAACTGCGCCAGGCTTCGATTGATGAAGCGCGCTTCGAAGCTGCGTTGCTCAACCTGGTGGTCAATGCACGCGACGCCATGCCCGAAGGCGGCACGCTGGAAGTCACCACCCGCAACGTCACGCTGGCGGCCAATCAGGCGGGCGCGCTGCCCGCGGGCGACTATGTGCGCGTAAGTGTGGCCGATACCGGCACCGGCATGAGCGAGGAGGTGCGCCAGCGCGCCTTTGAACCGTTCTACACCACCAAGGAAGTCGGCAAAGGTTCCGGCCTTGGATTGAGCCAGGTGTACGGCTTTATCGTGCAGTCGGGTGGCGCGGTGACCATCGATACCGAAGCAGGCAGGGGCACCACGATCAATCTTTTCCTGCCGGCGCTTGAGGAGTCGTTGTCGGAGGCGGCAGCGCCGCGCGCAGCGCGCGAGGAACGCGTGCTGATCGTGGAGGACGACCCGCTGGTAATGGAGTCGGCGCGCGAACTGTTCCAGTCCATGGGCTACGGCACGCTGCATGCCAACGATGCGGCAGCAGCCTTGCGCGTGCTGCAGCGCGACAGTGAAGTCGACGTCCTGTTCAGTGACGTAATGATGCCAAACGGGATGACGGGGCTGGAGCTGGCGCGCGAGGTACGCCAGCGCTACCCGTACATCAAGATCATCCTGTCTTCCGGTTTCCCGCAATCCGATCCGGAGTTTTCCATCGTCGGCAAGCCGTATCGCCTGGCCGACCTGGCCCGCCAGCTAAGAACGGGCTGAGTTACACTCTACGACTTTGAAACAAGCCGTGGAGGGGAGATGAAAAAAATCGTACTGGGAGGATTGGCCATGCTGATGGCAGGCAGCGCCATGGCGGCGTCGGTGCAGGACGTGGCGGAGCGCTATCGCAAGCTGGCGCTGGCCATCGGCCAGCATGATGCCAGCTACGTGGATGCGTATTACGGCCCGCCGGAACTGGAGCAGCAGGCGGCAAAAGAAAAACAAAGCCTGGCTTCGATCAAGGCCGGCGTAGTCGCCGCCCAGCGCGACATCGCGCAGCAGAAGGCCGGCGGCCCCGACGAAGCGCTGCGCATCGAATTCCTCTCCAAGCAGCTCAAAGCCATGCAGGCCCGCGTCGAAATGATGGAGGGCCGCAGATTCAGCTTCGATGAAGAGACCGCGCTGCTGTACGATGCCGTCACGCCACATCACGACCGCGCCTACTACATGGCGCTGGTGGCCCAGGTCGACAAGCTGCTGCCAGGCGAAGGCTCGTTGCCGGAGCGCCTGAAAGCCTTCCGCGCCAAATTCGCGATTCCGAAAGATAAGCTGAAGCCTGTTTTCGATGCTTCCATTGCCGCCTGCCGCGAGCGCACTGCGGCCTTCATGGCCTTGCCGCAGAAAGAAAGCTTCGTGCTGGAATTCGTCACCAACAAGCCGTGGTCCGGCTATAACTGGTACAAGGGCAACGCGCATAGCTTGATCCAGATTAATACCGAATTCCCGATCTACATCGAGCGCGCGGTGGACCTTGGCTGCCACGAAGGTTATCCGGGCCACCACGTCTACAACGCCTTGTTGGAACAGTCGCTGGTCAGGCAGCGCAACTGGGTGGAGTTCAGCGTGTACCCGCTGTATTCGCCAATGTCGCTGATTGCCGAGGGCAGCGCGAACTATGGCATCGAAATGGCGTTTACCGATGAGGAGCGGCTGGCCTTCGAGCAGAAAGTGCTGTATCCCTTGGCGGGACTGGACCCGGCGCTGGCGCCGCAGTATGCGCAGTTGATGAAGTTGCTAGGCAAACTGAGCTATGCCGACAACGATGCGGCCCAGGCTTACCTGGAAGGGAAGTGGACGCGTGAGCAGACCATTGAATGGCTGGTGAATGTGGCCCTGTACCCGCCGGAAAAATCGGCGCAGCGCCTGTCGTTCTATGACGCCAACCGCGGTTACGTCATCAACTACAACCTGGGCAAGGACATGGTCAAAGCCTGGGTGGAAAAACATGTGACGGCTACCGATCCGGTAGCCGCACGCAAGCAGCGCTGGGAGGCGTTCAAGAACTTGCTGTCGTCGCCACGCCTCGCCAGTGGCTTGAAATAAGCTGGTCCCGGCTCAGGCCGCCTTCTTCGAGCTCAGGCATTCTTTCATGAATGCCTTGCGTTCGTCACCTTTCTTGCCTGCTGCATCCGCATTGCAGGTCTTCATCTTGTCCTGCTGCGTCGCCGGCGCGGCAGGCTTTGCGCTCAG
Source organism: Pseudoduganella sp. (assembly GCA_039593775.1). Taxonomy (GTDB): domain Bacteria; phylum Pseudomonadota; class Gammaproteobacteria; order Burkholderiales; family Burkholderiaceae_D; genus Rugamonas. The sequence continues at coordinate 7,637 of JBCNOP010000003.1, read as the reverse complement.
GCATTCCTTCATGAATGCCTTGCGCTCGTCACCTTTCTTGTCCCCGGCTTCCTTGTTGCAGGTCGTCATTTTGGATTGTTGGGAGTTCTTTGCCGGCGCCGGATCCGCGGCGAATGCGGCGGAACAAGACAGGGCCAGGGCGGCAATGATCAGCTTTTTCATAAGGGTTCCTTCTAACAGTTGAGTTGGTCTTGCGGTAGTAACTATACATAGATTTTTTGTCGATGTGGCCTATTCTCAAAGAACGCCGATGAGGTCAAACGGTCGTTCTTACTGGGGAGTGAAAATGGACACTAAGAAGGTCTTCAAATCGGAGACGGCATACGCTGGCCTGGCCCTGCTGCTGTTATCTGCCTGTGCGGGCACGGATCCCAAGCTGGGCGGTGCGCCAACCATGGCTACTGGTTCCGCAGGCGGCGCGACAGCCTCGAATGCCAACCAGCAGTTGGAAAAATGTGACAAACCGCTTGGCACGCTTGGCGTGGTGGAAGATACGGCTGCACCGTGGTACCACCACCTGTCGCAATACAAGCTAGGTTCGACCGTGCCGGTCCTGCGCATGATGATCCAGCAATCGAATTGCTTCGTCGTGGTTGAGCGCGGCGCGGCAATGGGCAAGCTGATGCAGGAACGGGCGCTGGCTTCGTCCGGCGAAATGCGGGCCGGCAGCAATTACGGCAAGGGCCAGATGGTGGCGGCGGATTACACCATGAGCCCGAGCATCACGTTCAGCCAGAAAGGCACGCAAGGTGTGGGCGGCGCTTTGGGCGGGCTGGGGCTGTTGGGCAGTGTCGCCGGTGTCGTCGCCGGCGGGCTGAAGGCCAACGAGGCTTCGACTACTTTGCTGATGGTGGATAACCGTTCCGGCATCCAGCTGGCTGCGGCGGAAGGCAGCGCCAAGAATTATGACTTCAATGTTGGCGGCGCGTTGTTCGGCGGCGGCGGTTTTGGTGCAGCCGGTGGCTATTCGAACACGCCGGAAGGCAAAATCCTGATCGCTTCCTTCATGGATTCGTACAACCAGCTCGTGAAGGCGGTGCGCAACTACAAGGCGCAGGAGGTTGCGGGCGGCATGGGCACTGGTGGCGCGCTGGGCGTGCAGGGCGGTTCGACGCCGGCCTCCAAAGAGCTTGAGAAAAAGCCGGCGAAGAAGAAAAACTGACTCATAGCCAGCGCAGGAAGGCAGCGATCACGGGGGCGTTGGTCAAGTCGATCAGGAAGCCCCCGGTCGGCGGCACGATAGCGGTAGCGCGGGGAGCGCTGCCGTGCTGTCGTGTTATCGCGTCCATTGCGGCGACAGCCGTCGCGGTTGAACCCACGCCGTAGCCTGTCAAGCCGGCTGTCGCAACAGCGGCCTCCTTGTCGCTCCCAAGCAGGGGATAGATAACACAGGAGGCAAAGGCGAGCGTCAGCGCCGTGTTGATGGCGAGGATCGCTAGCATTGGGCCGGCGACGGAGGCCAGCTCGGCCAGGTTCAGCGGCGCCAGCGTGATAACCAGGAACAGGGGCAATAACACGGCGGCGATCTGGTTGATCACGTCGCTGCGCAGCCATGTTGCGCCGGCGGCGTCGTGGACGGCGCGCACGGCGAATCCCAAAAGCAGGGCGCCCATGTAGGCGGGCAGGGCAGCGCCTAATTTGTCCAGGCCGAAGCTGATCCAGGCGCCGGCTTTCACGCAGAAGGCGATCAGGAGCAGGTGGCCGGCAACGCTTCGTCCCTGGGCGGCAAGCGCACGTACATCCAGCAGGAAGTCGGCGACTACGGGCGCCACCGGGCGCTCGGGCGGTGGCAGGCGGCTTGCGCCCGCGCCGGCGGCTGATGCGCGGCGGCGCAAGAGCCATATCCCCAGTGGGCCGGAGAGCAGAGCGCCGGCGACCAGGCCGAACGTCGCGGCAGAGGCGCCGATGGCCGCTGCCGCCGCGATTCCCGCTTGCTCGAAGCGCGACGCAAATCCGAGTGCCGTGCCATGCCCGCCTACCAGCGTCAGCGAGCCGCACAAAACGCCCAGCAGTGCGGGCGCCCCAAGCGCCGTTGCGACTGCCACGCCCACAGCGTTCTGCAGCACGGCCAGCACCGTGGTGCCAAGCAGCAGTACTGCCAGTATGCGGCCGCCGCTGGCCAGCAGCCGCAGCGGCGCCGCCAGGCCGACGCAGGTGAAGAAGCCGATCAGCAGCGGAAGGTTGATGTTTTTCGCGGGGCGCAACATCCATTCGGCATCTGGCGTGACCAGCCAGGTCCACCATGGCGCATCAACCTTGGTGGCGAACGTGAGGTCAAGTCCGGCGAGGCGCAGCATCAGGCAAGCCAGCGCGAACAGCAGGCCGCCCACCACCGGCACCGGGATGCTGAAGCGCGCCAGCACCGGCACGCTGCGCAGCACGTATTGGCCCAGCAGCAGGAGCGGAAAGGCCAGGACCGACAACCACCACGCCGACAGCGTCATCCCGCCAGCCTTCAGGGCGACTTTGCAGCCGCCTGTGCTTGCGCCAGGCTGTCGCGCGCGTTGCCGGATTGCGGGAACAAGCGCGTATTCAGTTCGAAGACCTTGATTGCAGCGCCGCTGCCGAGCGTTTCCAGCATGGCATAGCCTGTCTCGTTGATACGCCGTTCCAGTGCGCCGCCGTCACGAAGCGCCAGTGTTTGCAACTGCTGCAGCAGAGCCTGGGACTGCTCCGGCGTCGTTGCCGGACGGCTTGCATAGTCGATCAACTGTTCCGAAATCGCCTCCATGGGGAAACGTGCCGGATCGATTGCCGCCATCAGGCTTTCGACCAGTGTGCGCGACCAGGCGTTGTGTGCGCTGCCATTGGTGAGGTAGACGATGGTGTAACTGTCCCCATCGCCGTGTTCCGGCCACAGCAAGCGCACGCGCACCTTGGTACCGCCATCGTGCCCGACAAATTCGTAGCCGCTGCTTTTGCCCAGTTCCCATCCGCCGGCGAACAAGCCGTCCTGGCCGTTGGCCAGTTTCTGCGGCTGCCACAGCCTGCGCAGCGTTTCCTTGCCTACCAGGTCGCCGCGTGCCACCGCTTGCAGGAATGCCGCCAGGTCGTCCACTGTGGTGAACAATTCGGCATGGACGTTGGCGTATTCCGGCCACTGGACTGCAGGATCAGCCTGCAGCTTGCCGCTCTTGCCGACGTAGCTGCGCACCATGCCGTGGCGGCTGGCGTTCGCCAGGCCGAGACGGGTGTTCTTCAAGCCCAGCCTGTCGATGATGCGTTCGTTGGCGATCTGCGTGTACGGTTTGCCGTGGCGTGCTTCCAGCATGGCTTCCAGCACCAGGAAGTTGGTTTGCGTGTAGCGGGTGGCGGTGCCGGGTTCAAATACCAGCGGCTTGTCGGCCAGGGCGGCAAACACTGCGGGCAGGTTCGCTGGAAAGTCGCGGCCGGATGGCGTGCCCAGATCGACGTATTCGGGCAGTCCCGAAGTATGGTTCAGGAAGTGCCGCAGCGGAATTTGCTGCCAGCGTAGCGGCAGGCCGGCAAGGTAGGCGCTGGCTGGCTTGACCAGGTCCAGTTGGCCCGTTTCCACCAATTGCATCACCAGTACGCTGGCCAGCAGTTTGCTGACCGAGTACACGGGGAACAGGTCGTCGCGCCGCGCGCCGGCGATGTTGCGGTAGATGACTTCGCCATTCCGCGCGATCAGTACCGCCTGGCTGGCGATCACATAGCGCTGGGCGTTGGCGGCCATCTTCTGCTCAATCGCACGATCAAATGCGCGGTCAAGCGGCGCAGCATCGGCATAGCTGGCGAACAGGGCAAAGGCCAGGGCCGTTGAGCGTAACAGCATTACACCTCCATGCTTAGTTGGCGGGCAGGCAAATGTAGCATGGAATTGCGGGCCAAACGGCCTATAGTGTAAGTAGCTCTTCGGAAGGGAGGTCGCCATGACCCGCAAATATATCGACTGCCGCGAATTTCCCAGCGATGCACAATGCAGCGTCGCGATATCGGCAGACAGCGAGGACGAGCTGATGGAAGTTGCAGTCCAGCATGCCGTCTCCGTCCATAAGCATACGGATAGTCCTGAATTGCGCAGCGCCATTCGTGGCTTGATCCACGAGGGCATGCCGCCAGAACATGTGATGCCGCCAGGGGCGACGACGGGCGCGCCGGAAGGCGTCAGGCCGCATTAGGCCGCTTGCGCAGCGGGCTGGCTTTCCAGATAACGGCTCAGGTCGCGCCCCAGCACGCGCAGGCGCGCCGTTTCGACCTGGCGCTTCTTGTAGGCATCATGGCTGGCTGGACCTTCCAGCGTGCGGCCATGGCTGGCCTTGTCCATCAGCTGGATCTCGTACTCGAAGAAGAAACCGACGTCGTAATCGGGACCGCTGGCTGCCGGGTCGTCCGGCGGCAAGTGGATCATCTTGCGTACCGTAACCTGGATGCTGTTGAAACCGGCGCCGCTATGCGGATTGTCGGCCCGCGTCTGCGGCGAAGAAATCTCCATCAGTTCCGCGTCCATCTTTTCCAGCAAACCGGCGGGATAGCCGTCGGCCGCTTCCAGCATGCAGCGGTAGCGAGTGAACACTTCCTTGGCAGCTTCCATATCGAGCAGGGTGTTGCGGGTGCGCTGGGAATCGACGTTGGTGACCGAAATCAGGTGGGCGCGCTGCAGCGTGCGCAGGGCGAGCAGGCATTCGAAGCGCGTATTGAAGATCAGCCGCACGCCGAGGTGGTCGAAGATGTCGGCTGCCAGGTAGGCGGCTTTTTGCAGCAGCTTCAACAGGATACTGCCGCGGCTCTTATTGTTTTTGCGGTCAAAGTGCAGCAAGGGCAGGCAAACCTCGCCATCGCTCAGGTAGAACTGGCCATCTTCTTCGCGGATCACTTCATCGAGGCTGGCGAATACTTGCTGGCGGATGGTGTTGAAGTAGCGTAGCTTGAGGTTGTTATCGATGTAGAAGATGCCGTGCATGACTTTCAGTACGGCGCAGGACCACATGCGGCGCAACTCAACTTGTTCGTTGCCGTGCAGCGAGGCGAATACCAGCAAGTCCAGCGGGTCCTCCGGCAGCCTGACTTCGGGCGGGACCAGGGCAGCCTGTTCCGGCGTCAGGAAGGTGGTACAGATGAAGTCCAGGGCTTCGGCATGGCCGCGGGCGATCACAGCGCGGGCGTGCGGGTTGTCGATGTCGAAACCGTATTCGCGCACGAACTGGTGGGCGTCGTGCTTGTTGCGCAGGGCCAGTCCGCCGAGGTCGATTGCCGACACGCCGGAGGCGATGGCATTCAGGTAGGTCCAGTTCAGGGAAAACTTTCCCTGGCACTTGAGTGAGGGGTGCATGGCGCCGATCGTGTATTGGTGCAACCGTCCAGTCTTTAAAGAAAGTATCGCAGCCGCGGGTGCTGGCCGCAAGCCGTGTGTTGTATCGAAATCGGCCTTGTGCCTTAGTAAAAAAATAATGTAAGATTTTCTCGGTGGTAACTTTAATAACGAATGAGAGTCTTTAGGAGCAACCGTGAGTAATCCATATTCGATGCCGCAAGCTGAGCTTCGCGAGCCATCCAGCAATGAAACCTATATGCCGAAGTTCTTTGCCATCAATGGCCGCATTGGCCGTGTGCGTTACCTCGGCTATAGCGTTGCCGCAAGCTTCCTGCTGATGCCGGTCTTTGCCGTCCTGCTGGCCTTGACGGGCGTGTTCAGTCTGGTCAGCCAAGGTCCGGCTGCCCTCGGCGCCATCGGCGCCGGATTTTTCCTCGGCATTATCGCGATGATTGTTTTGGCGTTTGCCAGCGGTATTATCATTGCACGCCGCCGCTTGCACGACCTCGGCAAGACCGGCTGGCTCAGCCTCTTGATGGTGGTGCCCATTGTCAGCCTGCTGTTTTGGCTCTGGCTGGTTTTTGGCGCGGGCGATGCCGATAGCAACGAGTACGGTCCGCCGCCTGGCCCCAACAGCACCGGCGTGATTATCCTGGCGGCCTTCGTGCCAGTCATGTTTGTCCTGAGTATCGTGGCGTCAATCGCATTGCCTGGCTATGCCTCTTACAAGGCCAAGGCTGAAGCCGCCCAGATCGAGAACAGCCAGTAATGCATGCATAACCCTTACGCCGCGCCCCAGGCAGGGCTGGAACTGCCTTTCGCTCCTGCCGGCGAGGCGCGGCTGTTCTCCTGGAATAGCCGCATCGGGCGCTGGCGTTTTGTGGCGTACAGCATGCTGGGCTTTCCGGCGGCGCTCCTGTACGGCCTCGTGCTCGGCACGGCCTTCGGCGTGGCGTGGGTGCGCAAGTACATTCCCCTGGAATCAGGGACCCACGATGCCTTGAGTTTTTCGATTCCGCTGGTTGTCCTGCTGGCGCTCGTGCTCGCGACGCGCCGGCGGCTGCACGACCTGGATGTCAGCAGCTGGTGGGCCTTATTGCTGCTGTTCCCCATCTTCCAGTTCATCTTCCTGATCTACCTGGTGGTCGCACCGGGCACGCCGGAAGCCAACCGTTTCGGCGCGGTGCCGGCGCGGGCCGACTTTGGCGTGAAGCTTGGCGTGGCACTGGGCTGTGCCTTGCCGCTTGCCTTTATAGCGCGCCGCTTTCTTTGATGTCGAGGTAGCGGTTCAGCAGGGCGCCGGCCAGCTGTTCCGGTGCGACGTCGACCAGGTGGCCGGAGCGCAGGCCGAGGCGGCGGATCGCTTCCTGGCGCTGCTGCAGGTAATGCTCGCTGGCTGCCAGGCGCAGGGCATCGTCGAAACCCTGCACCGGCGCTGTGCTGGCCTCGTCCAGCGCGCGTTCGCGCAGGCTGGCGCACATCACCAGGTGGCGCGAGGACAGCAAGTCCACAGCATGGCGCAGCGCCACATCGTCTTCATCCCGCACATTGGTCACCAGCACCACGAAAGCGCGCCGGTTCAGGCGATTCAGCAAGTCGTTGGCGGCGCGCATATAGTCGGGGGCAGCTTCGCCTGGCTGCAGGTCGTACACGCCGGCCAGCATGCGGTCCAGGCCAATGCGGCCCTTGGCTGGCGCCAGCCAGCGGTTGTCGACGCCAAAACTCATCAAACCCACGGCATCGCCCTGCTTGCCGGCCACGAAGGCCAGCGTCAGCACCGCGTACAGCGCGTGGTCGAAGTGGCTGGTGTCGCCGTCACGCGCCAGCATGCGGCGGCCGGTATCGAGCAGGAACACCACTTGCTGGTCGCGTTCGAGCTGGTATTCGCGGCTGATCGGCTTGCGGTGGCGCGCCGTGGCTTTCCAGTCGATCGAGCGCAGGCTGTCGCCACGCCGGTATTCGCGCAGCTGGCGGAAGTCGGTGCCCTCGCCGCGCTGGCGCTTGACCAGCGAACCGGCAGTCGGCGCCTGGCGGTCGGTGGCGCGCAGGGCCTGGCCCAGCAGGCGCGCCACGTCGGGAAATACTTTCGTGGTCTGCTGCGGGCCGATGCGGTGGGTCGCCTGCCACAGGCCGAGCGGCCCGGCCACACGCAGCCAGGGCGTGCCGAATGCGCCGTCGCCACGTTCCTGCGGGCGCACGCGGTAGGTCAGCGTGGAAAACGCGCCCGGCGCCAGGCGGGTTGCGTGCGGCATCCCTTCCAGTTCCCAGGCCGGCGGGTAATCGTCGAAGACGTCGAGCTGCAGCGCGGTCTTGCCTTCATTGCGCAGGGTCAGGCGCACGTCGTGCCAGGCGCCGACCGGCA
>JBCNOP010000299.1:0-5212 GCA_039593775.1 Pseudoduganella sp. | reverse complement strand
CCGACGAATTCCGCCTGCTGCTTCTGGCGCAGACCAAGCATGTAGAAACCATCCGCCGCGATATCGTGGGTGGCGGAGCTGAACGCCATCAGCCACATGACGCCCAGGCTAAGCTGGAAGAAGTTCGATAGCGGCAGCGTGAATGCGACGGCCGCCAGCGAGACACCCAGCACCATTTGCAGGATGGCGACCCAGGAGCGCTTGGTGCCGAACATCTCGATCAGGGGGGACCATAGCGGCTTGATCACCCAGGGCAGGTACAGCCAGCCGGTGTAGAACGCCATCTCCGTGTTGGAGATGCCAAGGTCCTTGTACATGGCGGTGGACAGCGCCATCACCACAAAGTAGGGGATGCCCTGGTTGAAATACAGTGTCGGGACCCAGCCCCAGGGGCTGCGTTGCTGCGCTCGATCCATTACGTCCTTTCTGGTCGGCCGGGACGAGCGCTGGGCGGGTCAAATGGTGAGTGCGCCGCGCACGCTGCCCCTGGCCTGGTCCAGCAAGTCTTCCGCCTGCTGCACCGTGGTTTTCTTTAACAGGGCGACCACCGCCACTTTGACGTGGAAGCCGCACTGTTCCAGCGCTGTGCGGGCTGCCGCTTCATCGGCGCCGGTGGCGTGCATGGTGAGCCGCACCGTGCGCGCAAACAGCTTCGCATTGGTCGGCTTCAAGTCTACCATCAAGTTTCCGTAAACCTTGTTCAGGCGCACCATGATCGCGCTGGAAATCGTGTTCAGCACGATCTTCTGCGAGGTGCCTGCTTTCAGGCGCGTGCTGCCGGAAATGATCTCGTGGCCAGTGTCGAGGGTGATGCCGATTTCGGCTTCCTGCGTGACCGGCGAACCCGGATTGTTGGCGATGCCAATGGTCAGCGCACCGGCCTTGCGCGCGGCTGCCACGGCGCCCAGTACGTATGGGGTGGTGCCGGAGGCGGCCAGCGCCAGCACCACGTCGCCTGGGCCGGGGTTGAGCGCCAGCAGGTCGCGTGCGCCCTGTTCACGGTCATCTTCTGCGCCTTCCACTGCCTGGAACATGGCTTCCTTTCCGCCGGCAAGGATGGCCACCGCGCGCTCGTGCGGCCAGGAGAAAGTGGGATAGAGCTCGACGCTGTCGAGCACGCCAAGCCGGCCGGAAGTGCCGGCGCCGACGTAAAGCAGCCGCCCGCCCGCTTCGATGCGCGGCACGGCTGCTTCAACTGCTTTGGCAATAGCGGGGATGGCGGCCCGTACGGCGTGCACCGCGTTGAGCTGGTCATCGGCAAAGGCGGCGACCAGCTTCTCTATCGGATATTGGTCCAGCTCGCGATGTTGGGAACTGGGCGTTTCGGTCTTCAGCATAAAACGAGTGTAATGCCAAATTGCCGGACCAGCCCATGACGAGGCGTGCGAGGGCCATGCCCCCAGGTTATGCAGCCCGGCGCATCTCCGCTACGAAGTCATAATGATCGCTGCGGCAGTAGGAATGCGTGAGCTCGATCGCCTGGCCCGACTCAAGATAGGCGATACGGGTAATAAACAGTACGGCCTGGCCTTCCGGCACTTCAAGCTGGCGCGCCAGCTCGGCCGAGGCATTCATGGCGCGGATATGCTGCAGCGCGCGCGCCGGTCCTTTGCCGACCGAATCCAGGTATTGGTAGAGCGAATCGCCGATCAGCTCCGGATTGGGGACGATGGTCTGCGGCAGCACCGAAACCTCATACGCCATCACTACGTCATCGGCCAGCCGTAAACGTTCGAGGCGCGCGACGCGGGTATTCGGCGACAGGCCAAGGCTCAATTGTTCGTCAGCGCTGGCAGCGACCAGCGCGCGCTTGAGCCAGCGTGAGCCCGGCTTGTAGCCACGCTGCGAAAGTTGTTCCGAAAAGCTGGTCAGGTTCGACAGCGGTTGTTCAATGCGCGGTGCGATGTAGTTGCCCGAACCGCGGCGGCGCACCACCAGGCCCTGATCCACCAACTGGTCGATGGCTTTGCGGGCAGTGACGCGCGAAACGTTCAGCAATTCCGAGAGAGTTCGTTCGGAAGGAAGCGCCTGATCGACCTGGTAACGTCCGTTTCGAACATCGTCGCTCAACTTGCGGGCAATCTGCATGTACAGCGGCGAATTGTCTTGTTGATCTGGTTTGAATTCAACGCTGGTGAGGCTCATTACATTTCTCCTATAACTGCTAGTGTAATAGCGAAAGTGAAATTACGCTGCTCTTTTCATTTTGCTTTTACGCCCAATGCACCGGGGTTATAGGCAGATAATCAGTTTTCATTAGCTAGCCGAAAGGACAGCACCGTATGCTGTCCGCAAAAGGAGAATGCATGCAAAAAGGGATGCGCGCCTTGATCGGCGCAGCACTGTTGGGCTGTATCGGCCACGCTGCGGCCAGCAAGCTGGATGCGGAGCTGGCGGCCATCGTCAACGATGCGCAGCGGCCGCTGTCCGGCTTGTCTGTGCTGGCGATCCGCGATGGCAAGGTGGCATATCAACAACAGTTCGGCTTGCGCCGGCTTGATACGACAGGCAGCGGCGTCACCGCGCCGGTCACGCCGCAGACCATGTTCCGCATTGCTTCCATTTCCAAAATGATGACCACCTTCGGCGTGATGAAGCTGGTCGAGGAAGGCAAGCTTAAGCTCGACACCGACGTTAGCGATTACCTTGGGTTTGCACTGCGCAATCCGCAATACCCGACACGCGCGATCACGCTGCGGCATTTGCTGAGCCACACTTCGACACTGCGCGACGATGATGGTTACTTCTGGCCCGCAGGAACAGCCTTGCGCGATGTGCTGGTCCCGGGAGGCAAGATGTGGGCGCGCGATGGCGAGCCCGGCCAGTATTTCACCTATTCCAACCTGAATTGGGCTGTGATCGGGACTGTCATGGAGCGCGTGACGGGGGAGCGTTTCGACCGCTTGATGAAACGCTTGCTGCTCGCGCCAATGGGGCTGCGCGGCGGCTATAACCCAGCCGAATTCAGCCCGCAGGAAGTGGCGGATACAGCGACGCTGTACCGCCGCCGCACGCGCGATACCGAAGTGTGGGATAGCAAGGGGCCCTGGATAGCGCAGGTAGATGACTTCGGCGTGGCCGCGCCGCAGGAGCCGCCGGGCCTCGACAAATACGCTATTGGCACCAATGCCACCCCGTTCAGCCCGACCGGCGGCCTGCGCATATCGGCCAGCGACATGGGCAAGATCATGCTCATGCTGATCAACAATGGCCGCCACGAGGGCAAGCAGATGATCAAGCCGGCCTCGCTGGCCCTGATGTTTGGCGAGCAGTGGCGCTTCAACGGCAACAATGGCGATACGCTGAAAGGGCTCTACCATAGCTGGGGCCTGGGCACCCAGCGCTTTGCCGACGTGCGCGGCAATATGGGCGGCATGCCGAAAGATGGCCAATTCCGCGCAGTCGGACACTTGGGCGAAGCTTATGGGCTGGTCTCCACCTTCGCCGTAGACTTAAAGAAGAAACAGGGCATCGTGTCCCTGATCGGGGGCTTTGGCAGCGATCCGGATGCTGACCCGGGCCTGCATTCGGCACATACGCGGGCCGAGGAAAAGATCCTTGATGCGATTTTCCAACGGGCCATCCTCGGCCGCGACGACTGAACTACAATACGATTAATTTTCCACACGGCAACACATAACGGAGTTGGGATGGCGAGAGGACGGCAAGTGGTGGTGATCGGCGGAGGCGTAGTCGGCCTGGCGTCAGCGTGGTGGCTGCTGGAAGCAGGCTTCCGCGTGACCCTGCTCGAACGCTTTCCGACTGTTGCCAGCGCCGCCAGCTATCGCAACGGCGGCCAGCTGAGCTATCGCTACGTCTCCCCTCTGGCCGACGAGGGCGTGCCCAAAAAGGCCCTGCAATGGCTGTTCGAACGCGACGGCCCTTTCCGCTTCCGGCCCGAAGCCGATTACCGCCAGTGGCGCTGGATGGCACAATTCCTGAAAAACTGCAAGGCGGAAGCCAATGCCCGCACGACCGCCAAGCTGCTGCAGCTCGGCGAGTTGAGCCGCCTGTCCCTGTCGCTGCTGGAACTGAAACTGCCGCTGTCGGAATTCAAATGGCGCAATGCGGGCAAACTGGTCGTTTACCGCACCGACGAGGCGTTCAAGGCCGCGCTGGACAAACCTGATACCGACGAAAACCGCGCCGTGCTGTGGGGCCGGGATACGGCCCGCATCGAGCCTGCCCTGGCGGAAATGGCATCCAAGCTGGCGGGGGGCATTTTCAATCCCGGCGAGGCGGTGGCGGATTGTTATGCCTTTTGCCTGGCGCTGGAAAAGCGCATCTATGCCCATCCGCGCTTCGAGCGCTGCATGCACACGGCGGCGCGCACCATCTTCGTCGAGCACGGCAGGGTGACGGCGATCGAGACTGACGCCGGATGGCTGTCGGCCGACCATTATGTGCTGGCTGCGGGGATCCAGAGCCGCGACCTGGCAGCCACGGCCAACCTCGACCTGCCCATGTATCCGCTGAAAGGCTACAGCCTGACGGCGCCGATCCGCAGTGAGCACGTGGCGCCCAATATCAGCGTGACCGATTTTGAACGCAAGACACTGTACGCGCGCATCGGCAAGGAATTGCGCATCGCGGCCATGGTCGACATGGTTGGCGAAAGCACCCGCATTGACCGGCGCCGCATCGCCAGCCTGTCACGCCTGGCGCGCGAATCGATGCCGCATGCAGCCGACTATGACAAGGCGGAAGCCTGGGCCGGCCTGCGTCCCGCCACGCCGAACAGCGCCCCGATCATCGGGCCCACGCCTTATCCCAACCTGTGGCTGAACGTCGGCCACGGCCCGCTTGGCTTCACCTTCGCTTGCGGCAGCGCGAGTTTGCTGGCCACCATGATGCGCGGCAAAGAGCCACCGTTTGAGCTCGACTGCCTGGCGTACAAAGTCTAGTCCAGGTATTTTGACGGGACGGTGTCCGTCAGCCAAACCCCATTGTCCGACAAGTAGAAAAGGTGGCCGTCGCGTGCCATCTGGCCGGCGTTGACGGTCAGGATGACTGGCTTGCCATGGCGGCTGCCCACTTTTTCGGCAGTTGCCAGGTCGGTTGAGAGGTGGACGTGCTGGCGCGAGGCCGAATGGAGGCCGGTTGCGCGGATCGACTCCAGGAAGCGCGTGGCAGTGCCGTGGTACAGGCGTTCGGGCGGTGTTTGCGGCTCCAGGCCGAGGGCGATGTCGACCGAGTGGCCCTGGTTGGCCCG
>JBCNOP010000298.1:0-5225 GCA_039593775.1 Pseudoduganella sp. | reverse complement strand
AAGCCAGCGGAAAACATCGTCCAGCCAGCCGAAGTTGTGGCTGCTCGCGCCAAGTAATTAGGAGCATTACATGAGCACTATCGATCACGCACACGATCACGCCCACGGCGATCACGATCACGCACACGATCACCCACACGGTTTCCGCCGTTGGCTGTTCGCGACCAACCACAAGGACATCGGTACCCTGTACATGTGGTTCTCCTTCATCATGCTGCTGTCCGGCGGCGTGCTGGCGCTGATGATCCGTACCGAACTGTTCAAGCCAGGCCTGCAGTTCTTCCAGCCTGAGTTCTTCAACCAGCTGACCACCATGCACGGCCTGGTGATGGTGTTCGGCGCCATCATGCCGGCCTTCGTGGGCTTCGCCAACTGGATGATCCCGCTGCAGATCGGCGCATCCGACATGGCGTTCGCCCGCATGAACAACTTCTCGTTCTGGCTGCTGCCTCCTGCAGCGATCCTGCTGGCGGGCTCGTTCTTCGTGCCTGGCGGCGCGACCGCTGCCGGCTGGACCCTGTACGCTCCGCTGTCGACCCAGATGGGCATCGGCATGGACATGGGTATCTTCGCGATGCACATCATGGGTGCGTCGTCGATCATGGGTTCGATCAACATCATCGTCACCATCCTGAACATGCGCGCTCCTGGCATGACCCTGATGAAGATGCCGATGTTCTGCTGGACCTGGCTGATCACCGCCTACCTGCTGATCGCCGTGATGCCGGTCCTGGCAGGCGCCATCACCATGACCCTGACCGACCGTCACTTCGGCACCTCCTTCTTCAACGCCGCCGGCGGCGGTGACCCGGTGATGTACCAGCACATCTTCTGGTTCTTCGGTCACCCAGAGGTGTACATCATGATTCTGCCGGCCTTCGGTATCGTGTCGCAGATCATCCCGGCCTTCGCCCGCAAGCAGCTGTTCGGCTACGCGTCGATGGTGTACGCTACCGCGTCCATCGCGATCCTGTCGTTCATCGTCTGGGCCCACCACATGTTCACCACCGGCATGCCGGTGACCTCGCAGCTGTTCTTCATGTACGCCACCATGCTGATCTCCGTGCCGACCGGCGTGAAGGTCTTCAACTGGATCGCGACCATGTGGAAAGGCTCGATGACCTTTGAAACCCCGATGCTGTTCTCGGTCGGCTTCATCTTCGTGTTCACCATGGGCGGCTTCACCGGCCTGATGCTGGCAGTGACCCCGGTCGACATCCAGCTGCAGGATACCTACTACGTGGTGGCGCACTTCCACTACGTGCTGGTGGCAGGTTCCCTGTTCGCCCTGTTCGCAGGCTTCTACTACTGGGCGCCGAAGTGGACCGGCCACATGTACAACGAGACGATGGGCAAGGCCCACTTCTGGCTGTCGCTGATCACCTTCAACATCACCTTCTTCCCAATGCACTTCCTGGGCCTGGCCGGTATGCCGCGCCGTTACGCTGACTACCAGGCGCAGTTCACGGACTTCAACTCGATCGCTTCGATTGGCGCGTTCGGTTTCGGCCTGAGCCAGGTGTTCTTCCTGTTCTGCGTGGTGCTGCCAACCATCCGTGGCGGCAAGCAGGCAGAAGCGAAGCCATGGGATGGTGCTGAAGGCCTGGAGTGGACCGTGCCGTCGCCGGCGCCGTTCCACACCTTCGAAACGCCGCCGACTGTTAAGTAATTAAGTTAAGCACATGTCTGACCCGAAGAAGCCGAATAGCAACCTGCGACTGGCCCTGATTTTGTTGTCGGTCGCCGTAGTGTTCTTTGTTTCCGTCATCGGCAAGCAATGGATGCTGGGGCACCACTGAAATGAGCAACAGCGGCAGTAACAGGAAGCTGCTCGGCAAACTGCTGGTCATCGCCGTCATGATGTTCGGCTTTGGCTATGCGCTGATTCCGGTGTACAAGCACCTGTGCGAGGTGCTTGGCCTGAACCTGATCGATGGCAAGCCGCAAGAAGTTGCCAAGAACAGCCAGGTCGACATGAGCCGTGAAATCACGGTGGAGCTGGTGAGCAATGTGCAAGGCACCTTGCGTTTCCGCGCCACCCAGAATAGTGTGACCGTACACCCTGGCGAAATGACGACGGTGGTGTACGAGGTAGTCAACAGCGTGGACCGCACGGTCAAGGCGCAAGCCGTCCCGAGCTACACGCCGATGGAAGTGACGCCGCATTTCAAGAAGGTGGAGTGCTTCTGCTTCAAGGAGCAGACGCTGAAGCCGAAAGAGGCGCGGCAGATGCCTGTGGTGTTCTTCATCGATCCGGCGGTGCCGAAGAGCGTGAAGACTGTCACCCTGTCGTACACCTTTATCGAGGCGGGCGGCCTGGGCAACCAGACCGCTGCCAACTAAGGAAGGCAGATGGGATCGTTTTTGTATTCGATGAAAGCAGTGATCTGGTCGTTTTTCGGCCTGCGCCGCAAAAGCGATTTTGACCAGGACCAGGAGAAGATCAAGCCGGTCCACGTCATCATCGCAGGATTGCTGGGCGCGGCCCTGTTTATCGGCTTGCTGGTTTCGATCGTAAAACTCGTGGTTTCAAAGTAAATTATTGCAGGATTTTAGGGAGAACAAGATGAGCTCTAATAACGCCGCGGCACCGTACTATTTCGTGCCTGGTCCTTCCAAGTGGCCAATGCTGGCAGGTATTTCGCTGCTGGTGACCATGATTGGCGCATCCGCATGGGTCAACGACGCACCATGGGGCATGATCGTCAATAACATCGGTATCGTGATGACCCTGGCCGTGCTGTACTTCTGGTTCGGCGACGCCATCTCCGAGTCCGAAAAAGGCCTGTACTCCAAGCGCATCGACGTGTCCTACCGCTGGTCGATGGGCTGGTTCATCTTCTCCGAAGTGATGTTCTTCGGCGCCTTCTTCGGCGCGCTGTACTACGCACGTTCGATTACCATGCCTTGGCTGGCTGACCTGGACCACAAGCTGATCTGGCCTGATTTCGCCGCCAACTGGAATGGCAACGTCGGCCCTGCCGGTACCGTGGACAACTACACCCCAATGGGTCCGTTCCCGATCCCGACCATCAACACTGCGCTGCTGCTGGCTTCGGGCATGACCCTGACCATCTCCCACCACGCCCTGCAAGCGTCGAACCGCTCCAAGGCGATCTTCTGGCTGGCTGCTACCGTGCTGCTGGGCGCAACCTTCATGGGCTTCCAGGCTTATGAATACATGCACGCTTACAGCGAACTGAACCTGAAGCTGACCTCGGGCATCTACGGTTCCACCTTCTTCATGCTGACCGGCTTCCATGGCTTCCACGTGACCATGGGCGCGATCATGCTGTCCGTCGTGCTGTACCGCCTGATTCGCGGCGACATGAGCGCTGAACACCACTTCGCCTTCGAAGGCGCCGCCTGGTACTGGCACTTCGTTGACGTGGTCTGGCTCGGCCTGTACGTGGTCGTGTACTGGATGTAAGACACGGGTATAATTTACCCGCCAAAAAAAGCCGCATCTGCACAGAGCGCGACCTAGGGCGCGTTCTGGCTGATGCGGCTTTTTTTATCCCGGGGGGATTACCTGATTCCCGTTGGCTTGATGTAGCCCAGCTTGGCCAGCACCAGGATGGTGACGAACAGCGCAATCGAGAAGCCGACGCGCAGGGCAAAGGCGCGCACCATCTTCGGATTGGCCGACTTGCTGCGCATCATGCTGATGAAAGCCGATGCCAGGCTGCCGATGATCAGCACGAAGGCGACGGCGACGAAGTATTTCATGGTATTTAGGCGGTTTCTGAGGAACAGTTATTGTATGGCATTCCGCTTCCGGTTGATCCCTTTCCTGGCCACGGTAGTGCTGGTGGCGATCGGCGTTTCCGCCGGCCGCTGGCAGGATGGCCGCGCCGCCCAGAAGCTGGCGCTCGAAGCGCGCCTGGCGGCCGGCAATGCCGCCGCTCCGCTGGTGCTTGGCGCCGCGCCGGTCGGTGCTGCCGATGCCGAATTCCGCCGCGTGCGGCTGCAGGGCGAGTGGGTGGCCGGCTGGCCGGTCTACCTCGACAATCGCCCCCATGCCGGCAAGCCTGGCTTCTACCTCCTGATGCCTTTGCGCCTGGCCGGCAGCGACATGCACGTCCTGGTGGCGCGCGGCTGGCTGCCGCGCGATATGGCTGACCGCAGCAAGCTGCCGTCCTACGCCACGCCGGCGGGCCAGGTGACGGTCGAGGGCATTGCGCGGCTCGCGCCGGGCCATGTGATGCAGCTGGGGCCAGCGCCCCAGCTGGCGCCGGGCGCCATCGTGCAGAATGCGGATGCGGCAGCGCTGGCGGCGGCGACGGGCTGGAAATTCCAGCCTTTGGTCGTCGAGCAGACGACAGCGGATGCGGCAGCCGCGCCGGCCGGCGCCGAAGCGCTGCTGCGCGACTGGCCGGCGCCGGCCCTGGGCGCGGACAAGCATAAGGCTTACGCCTTCCAGTGGTACGCACTGGCGGCAATGGCAGTACTTTTCTTTGTATTCACCGGATTGAGAAAAAGTGGAAAACGTTAAACAAGACGAGAACCAGCGCCGCCGTGGCCGCTGGAGCATGTTCGCGGTGCTGCTGGTCTGCGCGGCACCGATCCTTGCCTCCTACATCACGTATTTCTTCATCAAGCCGGAAGGCCGCACCAATTACGGCGACCTGCTCGACCCGCGCATGCATCCGATTCCGGCCATGGCCAGCACCACCGTCGACGGCAGGCCGCAAACGCTGCAAGACTTCAAGGGCAAATGGCTGATGGTCAAAGTGGGCGGTTCTGCCTGCGACCAGAAGTGCCAGGATATGCTGTTCATGATGCGCCAGCTGCGCACCATGCAGGGCAAGGAAGCCGACCGCATCGAGCGCGTGTGGCTGATTACCGATAACGAGCCGCTGGAAACCTTCATGCTGCGCGTGAACGACGGCACGAGATTCCTGCGCGCACCGGCCGACGTGGTGGCCAAGTGGCTGCCGCTGGAAAAGGGCGGCAAGGTGGAAGAGCACATCTACCTGATCGATCCGATGGGCCACCTTATGATGCGCTTCCCGAAAGACGCGGATCCGGCCAAGGTGAAGAAAGACCTGGCCAAGGTGCTCAAGGCTTCGGCCATCGGTTAAGGCGCACGCAATGGACCACAACTCCTTTGCCCACATGGCGATTACGGCGCTGCTGGTAGCGTCGCTGCCGCTGTCGGTCGTCTGGATTTCCAAGGACACCAACAAGTACCGCAAGCTGGTGTGGATCGCGGTCTTCCTGAC
>JBCNOP010000297.1:0-5251 GCA_039593775.1 Pseudoduganella sp. | reverse complement strand
TTCTCGACGAACTTGATCTGGTCGCGCATTTGCAGCATGAACAGGCGGCGCAGGCCGATGCGGTGGGTGCGTGCGGCGACGTTCGGATCGTCGAACACTTCCAGGTCGCAGTGCGTGCCTTTGTCCACCAGCGCTGGGAAGCCGATCAGGCTTAGCTTGCCCTGCGTGATTTCCAGCAGCTCCGGCAGTTCGCCGAAGCTCCAGGTGGTAATGTTGGTGTGCTGCGGAGCGGCGCCGCCGGCAGGTGCGGCCGGCGCAGCGGCCGGAGCGCGGGCCGGGCTTGCGCTGCGCGCGGCCTCGGCAGCGATGCCGCCGTGCTTCGGCTTAGCTTGGGCGGAGCCGCTGCCGAGGCCGCCGCCGGCCAGTTGCGCCAGCTGTGCGGCGGAGGCAGGCGTGTTGCCGCCTTCCGCCATGCGCTGGAAGCTCTGGCGCGCCTGCAAGCCATATTCCGCCTGCAGCGTGGCCAGGTTGCGGCCCAAATCGAGCTGGCGGCCATGCTCGTCCACCACCTTGAAGTTCATGAAGTGGTGCGCAGGCAGCTGCTCCGGCTTGAAGTCGGAGGTCAGCACGCTGATCGTGATCTGCTTGCGGATGTCGGCAATGATGGCGTCGATCAAATCGCCGCGCGCGAATTCAGTACGCTCGCAGAACTTGGCTGCGTAATCGGGCAGCGGCACCAGGTGGCGGCGCTGCTTTTGCGGCAAGGTCTTGAGCAGCAGGTGCACTTTCTCCTTCAGCATGCCCGGCACCAGCCATTCGCAGCGTTCGCGCGAGAGCTGGTTCAGCGCATACAGCGGCACGGTGAGCGTGACGCCATCGCGCGGCGTGCCCGGCTCGAAGTGGTAGGACAGCTGCATCTCCAGCCCCGCCGCCATCATCTTCTTCGGGAACAGGTCGGTCGTGATGCCGGCCGCCTCGTGGCGCATCAGGTCATCGCGGTTCAGGAACAGCAGCTTCGGATTGTCGTGCGACGCGTCCTTGTACCACTTTTCGAAGCCGGCGCCATTCACCACGTCGGCCGGAATCTGCTCGTCGTAGAAGGCTTCGATCAACTGGTCGTCCACCAGCACGTCCTGGCGGCGCGACTTGTGTTCGAGGTTTTCGATCTCGCGCACCAGCTTGTGGTTGTGGGCAAAGAACGGTGCCCGGGTGTCGTAATCGCCGCCAACCAGCGCATCGCGGATGAAGATTTCGCGCGCTTCGGCGGGGTTCTTCTGGCCATAGTTGATGCGGCGCTGGCTGTAGACCACCAGGCCATACAGCGTGGCACGCTCGGAAGCGGTGACTTGCGCAGGGCGTTTCTCCCAACGCGGCTCGCCCCAGGATTTTTTCAGCAGGTGGCCGCCAATCTTCTCAATCCATTCCGGTTCGATGCGCGCCACGCAGCGCGCGTACAGGCGCGTGGTCTCCACCAGTTCGGCGCAGACGATCCACTTGCCCGGCTTCTTCGACAGGTGCGAGCCCGGCCAGATATGGAATTTGATGCCACGCGCGCCAAGGTAGGCGCCGCCTGGTTCGTCCTCGCCCTTGAAGCCAATATTGCCCAGCAGGCCGGTGAGCAGCGCCATGTGCAGCTGGTCGTAGGTCGCCGGCAGTTCGTTGGTGCGCCAGCCCTGCTCTTTCACGATGGTGAGCAGTTGCGAGTGCACATCGCGCCATTCGCGCAGGCGCAGCTGGCTCAGGAAGGTGGCGCGGCACGAGTCCATCAGCTGGCGGTTTGACTTCTTGTGCTCGATGGCGCTCTCGAACCACTTCCAGATTTTCAGGTAGCTGAGGAACTCGGACTTTTCGTCCGCGAACTTCTTGTGCGCTTCGTCGGCGGCGCCCTGGTGCTCCACCGGGCGGTCGCGCGGGTCTTGCACCGACAAGGCGGAAGCGACGATCAGCACTTCGGTCAGGCAGTGGTATTCCTGCGCGGCCAGGATCATGCGGCCAACGCGCGGGTCGAGCGGCAGCTTGGCCAGCTTACGGCCCAGTGGCGTCAGCTGGTTGTCGTCATCGACCGCACCCAGCTCCTGCAGCAGCTGGTAGCCGTCGGCAATGGCGCGGCCCGGCGGCGGCTCGATGAACGGGAAGCTCTCCACGTCCGTCAGGTGCAGCGATTTCATGCGCAGGATGACGGAGGCCAGCGAGGAGCGCAGGATCTCCGGGTCGGTGAACTTCGGGCGCTGCAGGAAATCCTGCTCGTCGTACAGGCGGATACAGACGCCATCGGCCACACGGCCGCATCGGCCCGCGCGCTGGTTGGCGGCAGACTGCGCGACCGGCTCGATCTGCAGCTGTTCGACCTTGTTTCGGTAGCTGTAGCGCTTCACGCGCGCCAGGCCGGCGTCCACCACGTAGCGGATGCCAGGCACGGTGAGCGAAGTTTCCGCCACGTTGGTGGCCAGCACAATGCGGCGCGCGTTGGTGGTGCGGAAGACTCGGTCCTGCTCCTCGACCGACAGGCGGGCGAACAGCGGCAGGATTTCCACGTGCGGCGGGTGGTGCTTGCGCAAGGCTTCGGCGGCGTCGCGGATTTCGCGCTCGCCGGGCAGGAAGACCAGCACGTCGCCGCTGCCGATGCGGCAGACTTCATCGACGCCGTCGACGATGGCTTCCATCAGGTCGCGCTTTTCGCGCGCGGCGGCGGTACGGGCGCCCTTGGCGTCGGCGCCTTGCTGTGCGCCGGGCGCCAGCACCTGGTCACGCTCCACCGGGCGGTAGCGCACTTCCACCGCATACAGGCGCCCCGAGACCTCAATCACCGGGACCGGCGGCTTGCCCTCCTGCGTGAAGTGGCGGGCGAAGCGCTCAGCGTCGATGGTTGCGGAGGTGATGATCACCTTCAGGTCCGGGCGGCGCGGCAGGATCTGCTTCAGGTAGCCAAGCAGGAAGTCGATGTTCAGGCTGCGTTCGTGGGCTTCGTCGATGATGATCGTGTCGTAAGCCTTCAGCAGCGGGTCGGTCTGGGTTTCGGCCAGCAGGATACCGTCGGTCATCAGCTTGACAGAGGCGCCCTTGCTCAGGGTGTCGTTGAAGCGCACCTTGTAGCCGACATGCTCGCCCAGCGGCGAGCCCAGTTCGACGGCGATACGTTTCGCGGTCGACGAAGCGGCGATACGGCGCGGCTGGGTGTGGCCGATCAGGCCTTTCTGGCCGCGTCCCAGTTCCAGGCAGATTTTCGGCAGCTGGGTGGTCTTGCCGGAGCCGGTTTCGCCGGAGACGATCACCACCTGGTGTTTCGTCAGCGCTTCGGCGATTTCCGCGCGGCGGCCGGAGACCGGCAGGTCTTCCGGGAAGGTGATCGGCGGCAGCGGGTTGCGGAAGGCACGCGCGGCTTCGCGTTCGGCGCGCTGTTCCGGCGTCTCCCGTTCCCGACGTTCCCCACGACGCTCCTCCCCCTCACTACGCTGCGGTGGGCGCGCGGCATCGCGGCGCTGGGCGTCACCGGCAGGCTTCTGTGCCGGCGCGCGACGGGCCTGCTGGCCTGGCTGGCTCGCTGGCCGGCGCTGCTCGCCTTGTGGGCGCTGGCCGGCTGCTTGCTGGGGAGGATTCTTCTTGCTTGCTTCAGACATCGTTTTTTACATAGTTTGGGCGCGAAAACCGCGCAGCGCATTATAATGCGCGGATAATGGAAAACCCTATCCAATTCGTCTCCTGGCTGCGCTCCGTCGCCCCCTACGTCCACGCCTTCCGCGGCAAGACCTTCGTGGTTGCTTTCCCCGGTGAACTGGTTGCCGCCGGCGCCCTTTCGGTGCTGGCCCACGACCTGTCCCTGCTGCACGCGCTGGACATCAACGTCACCGTGGTCTACGGCTCGCGACCGCAGGTCGCCGAGCAGCTCGCCCTGCGAAACGTGGAAGGCCGCTTCCACAACGGCGTACGCATCACCGACACGGCCGCCATGGAATGCGCCAAGGAAGCCGCCGGCGAACTGCGCCTCGACATCGAGGCCGCCTTCAGCCAGGGCTTGCCGAATACGCCAATGTCGCATGCCGCGATCCGTATCATTTCCGGCAACTTCATCACCGCCCGCCCGCTGGGCGTGATCGACGGCGTCGACTTCGAACTGACTGGCCTGACCCGCAAGGTCGACGCAGAAACCATCCACTCGATCATGGGTTCGGACGGCGTGGTGCTGCTGTCGCCGCTGGGCTTCTCCCCGACCGGCGAAACCTTCAACCTGACGATGGAAGACGTGGCCTGCACCGCCGCCATCGCCCTGCACGCCGACAAGCTGGTCTTCATCACCGAAACCGAGATGATGACCGACGCTGGCGGCACCGAAATCCGCGAACTGTCCTCGCACCAGGCCGAAGCCGTGCTGCAGGCAGGCTTCCTGCCCGACGCGACCGCCTACTACCTCAAGCACTGCATCAAGGCCTGTAACAACGGCGTCGAGCGTGCCCACATCGTGCCGTTCGCGATGGACGGCTCGGCCCTGCTGGAACTGTTCACCCACGATGGCGTGGGCACCATGATCTCGCACGAGAACCTGGAATCGCTGCGCCCTGCCACCATTGAAGACGTGGGCGGCATCATCAAGCTGATCGAGCCGCTGGAAGCCGACGGCACCCTGGTCAAGCGCGGCCGCGAGCTGATCGAGCGCGAAATCGAGATGTTCTCGGTCATCGAGCACGACGGCGTGATCTTCGGCTGCGCGGCGCTGTACGTCTTCCCGGAAGAAAAAATGGCCGAAATGGCATGCCTTACCGTCAACCCCGACGTGCAAGCCCAGGGCGACGGCGAGCGCATCCTCAAGCACATGGAAAACCGCGCCCGGGCGCAGGGCATCAGCAAGCTGTTCGTGCTGACCACCCGCACCGCGCACTGGTTCATCAAGCGCGGCTTTGCCCCCGCCACGGTCGACGCGCTGCCGAAGGACCGCCAGCGCCTCTACAACTGGCAGCGCAAGTCGCAAGTCTTGATCAAGACCTTATAATTGACTTTTTTAGGAGCACCGAAGATGGCCCGTACCGTCCATTGCATCAAACTGAACAAGGAAGCCGAAGGCCTGGACTTCCCGCCATATCCGGGCGAGCTGGGCAAGCGCATTTACGAATCCGTGTCCAAGGAAGCCTGGGCCGCCTGGCTCAAGCACCAGACCATGCTGGTGAACGAAAACCGCCTGAACCTGGCGGACGTGCGCGCGCGCAAGTACCTGGCGGCGCAGATGGAAAAGCATTTCTTCGGCGAAGGCGCAGACCAGGCAGCCGGCTACGTGCCGCCGTCGGCCTGAAATTAAATGGGGACGTACCCCATTTAATTT
>JBCNOP010000296.1:0-5257 GCA_039593775.1 Pseudoduganella sp. | reverse complement strand
TAGAGCAGCTGCTCGGCTGCCACGGCCGGCGTGACCAGGCCGCCGGTGCCTTCCGGCTTGCCCAGCACGAAGCTGCCGTCGGGGCGGCATTCCACTACCGGATAGCCGCTGTTGGCCCAATCGGGCACGGCTTCCCAGTCGGTGAACAGGCCGCCGCTGCCCTGGCAGCCGCATTCGATCAGGTGGCCGGCCAGGCTGCCGGCGGCGAGCCGGTCGTAGTCGTCTGCCGCCCAGCCGAATTCGTGCATCAGGGCGCCCAGCGTGACGGCGCTGTCGACGCAGCGGCCGGTGATGACCACGTCGGCGCCGGCGTCCAGCGCGGCCTTGATGGGCAGTGCGCCGAGGTAGGCGTTGGCGCTCAGCACCGTGGCCGGCAATGTCACGCCTTCCGCGCGCAGGGCGGGCAGCAGGGCGGAGACGTCGTCGCCTTCTACCACGGCGATGCGCGGCGCCAGTCCCTGCTCCGCTGCCAGCGCGCGCAGCGCTGCCGCGCAGCCTTGCGGGTTGATGCCGCCGGCGTTTGCCACGATGCGCACGCCGCGCGCCAGAGCGTCGCCCAGCACGTCGCGCATGACGTCGGTGAAGTCGGTAGCGTAGCCCAACTCAGGCTGCTTGCGGCGGGCGGCTGCCAGCAGCGACATGGTCAGTTCGGCCAGGTAATCGAATACCAGGTAATCGAGGTCGCCGCCATCGAGCAGCTGGCGGGGACCGAGGGCGCTGTCGCCCCAGAAGCCCGCTGCACCGCCGATCCGGACATGGTTCCTGCCTGCGCGCACCGTGCCTCCTTTTATTAAATCATTCGATTGAATAATTCAGGATAGCGCGGAAAGGCGCGTGCATGCAAGAAAAAAAAGCCCCGGCGACCGCAAGGTGCGGTGCCGGGGCTGGTGCGTCGGGACGGTGACGCTAAGGCTTAAGGAACCAGGTTGAAGTTGACGTTGACCGCGTTGGCGACGTTCAGGTCGACCGAGGCGTTGGACAGCGTGGTGTAGCCGGCCGCAGAGGCATCGACCTTGTACATGCCGGTGGCCGGGATGGTGCCCGCGCTGGAGAAGGTCAGCGGCAGGGTGGCGCTATACGCTGCGTACTGCGGTGCCGCCAGCGGCAGCTTGGTGATGCTGTAGGCGCCGGTGGCCAGGTCGGCATTGGTGTAGCGCAGGGTCACGGTCGGGCCGCCGGTGATGGCTTGCTTGGCCGAGACCAGGGCCGATTCGGTGGTGCTGGCCGGGGTCAGGGTAGCCGTGCCGCTGATCGAGCCCATCAGGCTGGTGGTTGGCAGCGTGAATGGCGCCGCGGTGGTGCTGATCGGCACCATGCCGGTGGTGGAAGTCACCGGCACGCCGCCCACCACGTAGGCGGCATGGGTGTTGGAAGTGATCACCACGTCGTAGTTACCGAGAGGCAGGCGTGGCAGCACGAATTCGCCGGTGGCGCTCGGCACCGTCGCGGCTACTACGGCACCATTCTGCTGGGCGCTGACGGTGATCCCATCGGACAGCAGCGGCACGCTGACGAAGCCGCTGATGCCGTTCAAGGCAGTCGGGATCACTTTCACGACCGGTTTCAGGGCGTACTTGCCATTGCCCTTGGTGACGATGGATTTGCAGGCATCGAAGTCCATCACCAGGTCATAGCGCTGGCCCGCTTCCACAGTGAAGTCGGCATTCATCTTGATGCCGCTTTGCACCGCGCTCGGGGTGTCGAGCGAGATCTCGGTGGTGGTGCCGCTCAGGACCACGGAGTTGGCAGTCGCGTTGCCGGTGTTCGGGTCCAGCACCAGGCGTACCTGGTTGTAGCGGCCCGCAGCCAGCGAGGTCTGGCCCAGTGCGTCCAGGGTGCCGTTGGTCAGGTTCAGCAAGTTGATTTTCTTGCCTGGCGACAGGGTAATATCGGTCCAGCCGCTATCGGTATCGCTGGCAGTCGCGCTCATGTTGACGCGCACTTTGTTGACGGTCACGTTCACTGCGTCAAAGCCGCAGGCCGGTGCATCGGTAATCGACACGCCCAGGGTACCCATGGTCTGGGTTGGCGGGGTGTCGCCGCCGCCACCGCCGCCGCAGGCTGCGAGCAGGAGGGAGGTCAGCGCGAGTGGGAGCAGGGAGACTTTCGAGTTCATGGTATTGCCTCTCGTAGTAGTAGTTATTGGTGCTCTTCCATTATCGGAAGCGAGAGGAAAAACGCTATGTGCGATTACGCACATAGTAACGAATTGTTACACTTGCAGATGAAAAGCCACATGCTGTGTTGCTGCATGGCAACGCTACAATTTTGCTACCCGCTTGTCACGGGCAGTTGACGTTCCAGGCGGTCAATTCGGCACGCGATGGCCGCACCGTGATGTCGACCTTGCTGCCGATATCGCTTTCATAGCCCAGCACGAACATGCCGTCGGCGCTGCGGCCCAGCGCGCGCAACTGGAAGTTACGCGATCGGGTTGGCGCACAGCTGGTGTTGCCGGCCATGAGCAGGCGTGCGCGCTGCAGCAGTTCGGCCTGCGCCTGGATCAGGCGCAGCATGTCGATCTCGGCCAGCGGCGCACGCAGTTCCACCATCGTCGCCGGCGGCGTGCCGCAGCTGGTGGTGTGATGAATCCAGACATGCTGGCTGCTGTCAGTGCGCCAGCTGTCGTCGGCCTGCTGCGTATAGCGGGTGCGCGTCACCCGGCACAGCGGCAGCACCAGGCGCACCGGCGGCGCATCGCTGCTGGCGCTGGCCACCCAGCTCTTCCCATCGGGTCCGCGTTCGACGCGCAGCGGCGGCAGTGGCATGCCCGGCGCGCTGCGCTGCATGAATTGTTCGAACGAGCGCTGCTGGGCCAGCGTCGGCGCGCGGCCTTCGGCAGTGGGCGTGCCCGCTGCCACCAGCGTGGCGGCCTGCGCGGCCATCGCCGCCAGGAATACTACATATCGCATCCGGTCTCCTTTTAATGCGCAACGATTATAGATATAATCCGTCCGCTGCCGAAAGGTGGCACACGCTAGGGGTCCTGCGCGGCGCAAGCTGCGCGGGTGAGAAATACCCTCCGAACCTGATCTGGATAATGCCAGCGAAGGGAAGCTTCAGGATACGCAGCGGCTGCGCCACGCACGGCGCAACTGCACGCGCAGCCTAACCTCCTTTGCTGGCTCCTGCGCCAACAAAGGAGCCAAAATGAACGCCAATCCAACCTTCCTCGCCGCCCAGGCCGAGGTCGACTCCGCAGCCGTTACCCCGCTGCCGAATTCCCGCAAGATCTATGTGACCGGCAGCCGCGCCGACCTGCGCGTGCCGATGCGCGAAATCAGCCTGTCCGGCGACAATGCGCCCGTCACCGTCTACGACTGCTCCGGCCCTTACAGCGACCCGGACGCCACGATCGACATCCGCAAGGGCCTCGGCACGCCGCGCGCCGCCTGGATCGCCGAGCGCAACGACACCGAACTGCTGGCCGGACCGACTTCCGACTATGGCCGCCAGCGCCTGACCGATGAAAAACTCGATGCGTTGCGCTTCGAACTGCACCGCCAGCCGCGCCGCGCGCTGGCCGGCCGCAACGTGACCCAGATGCACTATGCGCGCCAGGGCATCATCACGCCGGAAATGGAATACGTGGCGATCCGCGAGAACCTGCGCCGCAAGGAATACCTGGCCGGCCTGCGCGCCCAGGGCGAGAAAGGCCAGCGTATGGCCAACTTGCTGGGCCGCCAGCACCGCGGCGAATCGTTCGGCGCCGCCATTCCCGAAGAAATCACGCCGGAATTCGTGCGCGAGGAAATCGCCCGCGGCCGCGCCATCATCCCGGCCAACATCAACCACCCGGAGCTGGAGCCGATGATCATCGGCCGCAATTTCCTGGTCAAGATCAACGCCAATATCGGCAACTCCGCCGTGACCTCCTCTATCGGCGAGGAAGTGGAGAAGATGACCTGGGCCATCCGCTGGGGCGGCGATACGGTGATGGATCTCTCCACCGGCAAGCACATCCACGAAACGCGCGAATGGATCGTGCGTAACTCGCCGGTGCCGATCGGCACCGTGCCGATCTACCAGGCGCTGGAAAAGGTCAACGGCAAGGCCGAAGACCTGACCTGGGAAATCTTCCGCGACACCCTGATCGAACAGGCGGAGCAGGGCGTCGACTACTTCACCATCCATGCCGGCGTGCTGCTGCGCTACGTGCCGATGACCGCCAACCGTATGACCGGCATCGTCTCGCGCGGCGGTTCGATCATGGCCAAGTGGTGCCTGGCCCACCACCAGGAAAACTTCCTGTACACGCATTTCGAAGAGATCTGCGAAATCATGAAGGCGTACGACGTGAGCTTCTCCCTGGGCGACGGCCTGCGCCCAGGCTCGGTATGGGACGCCAACGACGAGGCCCAGCTGGGCGAGCTGAAAACCCTGGGCGAGCTGACCCAGATCGCCTGGAAGCACGACGTGCAGGTGATGATCGAAGGCCCGGGCCACGTGCCGATGCAGCTGATCAAAGAGAATATGGACCTGCAGCTTGAGCAGTGCAGCGAGGCGCCGTTCTACACCCTGGGCCCGTTGACCACCGATATCGCGCCAGGCTACGACCACATCACCTCCGGCATCGGCGCCGCGCAGATCGGCTGGTACGGCTGCGCCATGCTGTGCTACGTGACGCCGAAGGAGCACCTGGGCCTGCCGAACAAGGCCGACGTCAAGGAGGGCATCATCACCTACAAGATCGCCGCTCACGCGGCCGACCTGGCAAAAGGCCACCCCGGCGCCCAGATCCGCGACAACGCGCTGTCGCTGGCGCGCTTCGAGTTCCGCTGGGAAGACCAGTTCAACCTGGGCCTGGACCCGGACCGCGCGCGCGAATTCCACGACGAGACCCTGCCGAAGGATTCGGCCAAGGTGGCGCACTTCTGCTCCATGTGCGGCCCGCATTTCTGCTCGATGAAGATCACGCAGGAAGTGCGCGAATTCGCCGCCAAGGGAATGCAGGAAAAATCGATCGAGTTCGTCAAGGGCGGTGCCAACATCTACCGCGAGCAAGCATGATCGAGATTGAACTGAACGGGGCGCCGCATGCGGTGCCGCCGCAGCAGACGCTCGATGCGCTGATCGATGCCCTCGAACTGACCGGCCAGGCGCTGGCGCTGGCGGTCAACCGCCAGGTGGTGCCGCGCCAGCGCTGGCCGCAGGTAGTGCTGAACCAACACGACAAAGTAGATATCGTCCGCGCCATTGGCGGGGGCTAGGAAGGGGAGACTGCAAATGCAAGACAAACCATTGGTCATCGCGGGCA
>JBCNOP010000295.1:0-5306 GCA_039593775.1 Pseudoduganella sp. | reverse complement strand
GCAAGCACGCAATGCGGCGCTGGACCAGGATGTGATCGGCGACGCCGCCGTGGTCCTCATCCTGTCCGCCGACAGCGCACAAGCGTTGAAAAACGGCGCCCGCGGCTACCGCATGGCTTTCCTGGAAGCGGGTCTGATGGGCGAACGCTGGCTGCTAAGCGCCGTCGCCAGGGGACTGGGCGCCTGCCCCGTCGGCGCGTTTTACGACGAAGAGGCAGCGAGCCTGGTCAAGGCGCCGAAAGGCCACTGGGTCCTGCACTTCGCCGCCCTCGGCCGCGTGGAGGACTAGTTGAGATACTGCGGCGCCCTGATCTGCGAATGCAGGCGGAAGCCCTCGCGGATATTCTCGCGCAACACCGCTCCTTTCCACGGCTTGGTATAGAAGCGGTCGATCGCGCCGTGGTTGATGGCTGCCATGATCGGCGTCAGGTCGGCATAGGCCGACAGCATGATCCGGAACGTATCCGGCGCCAGGTTCTTGACCCGCTCCATGAACTCGGTCCCCGTCATCATAGGCATGCACTGGTCGCACAGGATCACCTGCACGCGATGCCGCGCCAGCACGTCGAAGCCCTCCGCCGCCGTCTGCGCGGTCAAGATCCGATAGCCGTCCTGCGCCAGGAAATCGCTCAGCACGTCGAGCATGAAGGCATCGTCATCGACGATCAACAATGTTTGCTGGTCGACGATGTTCTCGTCGCTTGGCGTTTGCAAGTGGCGGCCTTCGCGCAGCATCTGCACGAAGTCGCCCTCGGGCAAAGGGCGGCTGAAATAATAGCCCTGCATCTCATCGCAATCGTGGCGCCGCAGATAGGACAGTTGCGCATCCTTTTCCACGCCCTCGGCGATCACCTTGAGTTTCAGGCTGTGCGCCATATTGATAATGGCGAGCACAATCGCCGCGTCATCCGGATTGCTGGTCACCTCGCGCACGAAAGCGATGTCGATCTTCAGCTTATCGATCGGGAAGCGTTTCAGGTAAGCCAGCGAAGAATAGCCGGTACCGAAATCGTCGATTGAAATCTTCACGCCCAGCGCCTTCAGGTTCTGCAGCACGGTGATGGTTTCTTCAGCGTTGGACATCAGCGAGCTTTCGGTAAGCTCCAACTCCAGCAACTCTGGCGAGATGTCGTTCTCCTTGATCGCCCGCATGACCTCCTCTTCCAGCCCGCCAACGAAGAACTGGATGCCGGACACGTTGACCGACAAATGCACCGGCCCAACGTCGCCCTTGGCCCACTCCGCAATCTTGCGGCAGGACTCGTGGATCACCCAGCTGCCAACACGCACGATCAAGCCGGTTTCTTCCAGCAGCGGTATGAACAGCGCGGGCGACACCATGCCATGCCCGGGCCGCTCCCAGCGCAGCAGCACCTCGGCCCCGCTGATGCGGCCCGAGGCGATATGCACCTTGGGCTGGTAGAACAGCCGGAATTCATTGTTGTCGATGGCACGGCGCAATGCGTTTTCCATGTCCAGCCGCGCCAGCGATTGGGCATTCATCTCCGCGGTAAAGAAGCGGAAGGCGTCGCGCCCAGCCTCCTTGGCGCGGTACATGGCCGTATCGGCATACTGGATCAGGGTATCGGGATCGCTGCCATCGTCGGGGAAGACGGAAATGCCGATGCTGGCCGTGACCGTCACCTCATGTCCCTTCAGATCGAAGGGCTGGCGCATCGCTTCGCGGATTTTGTCGACCACCGCAATGGCATTCTGCGCACCTTCCGGCAGCATCAGGATGGCAGCGAATTCGTCGCCGCCGAAACGCCCGATGGTGTCGCGCACACGCAGGCACTCCACCAGGCGGCTGGAAAACTGCCGCAGCAGTTCGTCCCCGATGGTGTGGCCCAGCGTGTCGTTGATGTTCTTGAAGCGGTCCATGTCAAGGAACAGCACCGCCAGCGCCCAGTTATGCTCGGCTGCCTGCTTCAGCGACAGCATCAGCGAATCGTAGAACTGGCTGCGGTTCGGCAAGCCTGTCAGGGTATCGAAATGGGCCAGCTTGAGCAGGCGCCGCTCGGCTTCCTTGCGCTCGGTGATGTCGCGCGCCACCGCCACCAGGATCCAGTTCTGGCCAGAGCGCAGCGTGCGCCGCTGCACTTCCACCGACAGCGGCGAGCCGTCTTTGCATTCGAGCAGCAGCTCGGCCATCGCACCGCTCTGGTCGCCAGCCAGCAGCTTGTCGTACAGGTCCTGCAGCGGCTGCAGGCTGGGGTCGGGTTCGCGCTCGGGCCCCACCTTCAGGAATTCCTCGCGCGCGAAGCCCAGCATGCGGCAGGCCGTCACATTGACGTCGATGAAGCAGGAATTGGCGCGGTCGACCAGGAAGATGGCGTCGGCCGTGGCGTCCATCGCCAGCCGGAAGCGGCGCAGATCCTCGTCGAGCCGGATGCGCGCGTTCATGTCAAGCTGGAGCTGCGCGTGATGGCGGCTGATTTCCTCGTACAGCAGCAGGTTTTCGTAGGCGACCGAAATCTGCGCCGCCACCGTCACCGCCACCCTTTCATCGACTTCATTGAATTCGTCGGCGCCCAGTTTATCGACCAGGTACAGCCAGCCATGCACGCGCTCGCGCGAAGCGATCGGCACGCCAAGGAAGGAATGCACCTGCGGATGCCCGCTTGGCAAGCCGATTTCGCGCGGATCGCCGCCCAGGCGGCTCATGCGCACCGGCTGGCGTTGCTGCAGCAGGCTGTCAAGGATGCCGGCGCGCGGCTGGCTTGCCACCACCTTGGCCTGCTCGCCTGCGCCACAGGACGCAAAATAGCTGGTCTCCTGAGCGTCCTGTTCCAGCACGCCGATGCACGCAAAACGCGATACGCAGATATTCTGCGCCACCCGCACGCCAATCTCGATCAGTCCCTGCGCGTCGCGTTCCGCGCCAAGTTCGATCCCCAGCTCAATCAGCGCAGTCAGGCGCAGGCTGACCGCCTGCAGGCTGGAGAGGGAGCGTGACAGCCGCTCCGTCATCTGGTTCAAGTGTTCCGGCTCGCCCTCATGCGACTCGCCGTTGTTGGCAATGCGCGTAATGAGCTGGCTGCTTGATTCCAGTTCATCGATGTATTCAGCGACCTTGTGCTCGATGTCGAACAAACGCCCCTGCCCCGGCGGCTCCGGCGCGAACGCCGGCAAGGCTTCGCCCTGCTCTGCCATGCCCAGCGCCTGGTGCACCGTCTTCAGGATCACATCCGGATCGGATGGCTTGGGCAGCACCCAGCGCACGCCGCACGCTTCGGCCACCGCCATCGCCTCGCGTTCGCGGTAAGTCGCGGTATAGAAAATGATCGGCACGTCAGCCAGTTCCGGCTTGCTGCGGATGCGGTTGACGAATTCATAGCCATCCATGTTCGGCATCAGGATGTCGGAAATGACCAGGTCCGGCCGTTCCGCCTCCATCACCTTCAAGCCCTCCATGCCGCTTGATGCTTCCAGCAGGCGGTGGCCGCTGTAGCCGAGGAGCGTCATCAGGAACTCCCGGTTCAGCACATGGTCATCGACGATCAGGATCGTCGCGATGTCGTTCTCATCCCGGGGCGACACCTCCCCCGGTAAAAAAGACTCGATCTGCGATACAAAGGTGTCGGGTTCGATCGGCTTGCCGATATAGCCGTCAAAGCCGGCAGCCAGCAGCTTTTCGCGGTCTCCCACCATGGCCAGCGCGGTCACGGCCAGAGCAGGGATGTCTTTCAGTTTCGGGTCTTGTTTCAGTTGCGCCACCACGCCATAGCCATCGAGCTTGGGCAGGTGCACATCGCAGATGATCAGATCGGGCACTTCGCGGCGCGCCACCTCCACGCCTTCCTCACCATTGTGGGCCAGGAGCGGCTGGTAGCCGAAGGCGCGGAGCAGGTACACCATCAGCTCCATATTCGTTGGGTTATCTTCGATAATCAGGATGCGTGCTGACATTGGTACTCCTGTCAATGTGTCGCCTCTAGTATCCGCTATTCCAGCGGCAATGTGAGCAAAAATATGCTGCCATTGCCCGGTTTGTCGAAATGCCGTATCGAGCCATTTAATAAAGCCGCCAGCTTCTGGCTCAGCCGAACGCCCAGTTGCTGCATGACGTCTGCCGTGATGCCGGGCCCGGTATCGCTGACGCTGACTTGCACGACGGCTTTGCCCGCTGCCACGCTGCGTTCCAGGCCGATGCTGACTTCGCCCCGCTCGGTGAATCTGACTGCGTTGTTCAACAGGTTGGTCAGGATCTGCTGCAAGGCGCGGCGGTCGGTGCGCAGCGTCAGCGCTTGCGGCGGCGCGCGGAAATGCAGCGCCAGACCTTTCTGCTTTGCCTGCGGCCGGAACACCAGCACCAGCTCTTCGATGATGGCGCGGCAATTCAGCGGCTCGGGGTGCAGTTCCACCTTGCCCGAACCAATTTTGGCAAAGTCCAGCAAATCGTTAATCAGCGCCAGCAGATGGCGGGCGCTGGCTTGCACCGTGCGCAGCTGCTTGCCTTGCTCCTCATTCAACGGTCCCGGCAACTGCATCAGCAAAGTGCCGGTAAAGCCGATGATGGCATTCAGCGGCGTGCGCAGCTCGTGCGACATGCCGCCCAGGAAGCGCTCCTTGGCCTGGCTGGCCTTTGCCAGTTCGCTGATGTCGCGCACCGAATGGACTTGCAGCCTGCTGTCGCCATCGCATAGTTCGCTGCTGCGCAAGTCTGCCGGAAAATGCTCTCCGCCCTTGCGCACCCCGCTGGCTTCCGGCCCTTGGGGCAGCAAGGTTTCGATCGGCTTGCCGCGCAATTCGCCGGGAAGGTAGTCGAACAGGTCTTCCGCCTGGCTGTTGGCGGCCACGATGCGGCCGTGTTCATTGGCCACCACAATGGCATCCGGCATGGATTCAAGCAGGCCGCCGAAGCGCTCTTCGACTTCCAGGGTATCGTCGATTTTGCCGAAGTCTTTCGCCATCGTCCCGCTTTCTTATTGAAACCTACTCGGATCAAAATTGCAGCGTTTCTTGCTTGGCCTCAAGACAGTCTAAGTGATCCCCAAAATCTCTGCAAGAATGTGGCTTGCGATGGCGGGATGGCGGCCCATGCCGACATGGCCGATGCCGTGCAAGGCGATATTTCGGGCGCCCGGCAGGTGGCAGGAATCCTGCGGCGCGATGATGTTGTCGTGCCAGGAGTAAATGGAAGTAAACAGGCTGCGCTGGCCGCGGTCGGCGGCGTTAAGCTGTGCCAGCCATTCGGCGTCGCGCCGCATCTGGCGCGCGTTGTCGCCTGGCCCCATGTGCGCCAGATCGGTGCCGAAGTGCGGCGTCGCCAGCGTGATGATGCGCGCCACCCGGGCCGCACCAAA
>JBCNOP010000294.1:0-5427 GCA_039593775.1 Pseudoduganella sp. | reverse complement strand
GTGGACGGCGGCGACAACGGCGACTGGTAGCTGATGCGGTACTTGGCCAGGCCGTATTCCAGGTTGGTGGACGGCATGGACACGTAGACCTCGTCGTCGAACTTCACGGTCAGCCACTTCTTGCTGCCGAAATCATAGATACGGGTGCGGCCCAGGGCGCGCGATTTCTCGTTCACCGCCAGGAAGCCTTTGAACAAGGTGACGCCTTGCAGCAGCGTGTCCTTGTCATGCGGGATGACCTCGGTCCACTTCTTCGGGTTGGCGATCGGTGCGCTTACCAGGCGGAAGTTCTTGGCATCCTTGTTGGTGCGGATGTACAGCTGGCCGTCGCGGTGGCTGACGAAGTAGCGGTGGCCCTTGGTGCGCCCCAGCACGGACTTGAAGCTGCCCTTCGGCTGGTCGGCCGGCAGCATGAACACTTCGGTGGTATCGGTTGCACCGGACACTAGGTAGATATGCTTGCGATCCAGGCTGCCCATCACGTCCAGCGAGAACTGCTCCACAGCCTCGTGGTAGACCTGTTCCGGCTGGCCGTCCAGCGCAACGCGGAACAAGCGGTCTGCACGCTTGGTGGTGGCGTCTTCCTGCACCACGAACAGGGTCTTGTTATCGGCAGCCCAGGCTACGCTGGTCACGCGCGGCATGCTGAGGGACAGGACCTTGCCGCTGGCCAGGTCCTTCACGTGCAGCTCATATTGGCGGAAGCCATTGTTGTCGGTGGTGTAGGCCAGCAACCTGGCATCCGGGCTGGCGACCATCATCCCCACGTGGAAGAACTTGAGGCCTTCGGCCATCGCGTTCTGGTCCAGCATGATTTCTTCCGCAGCGGAGGCATCATAGCTGCCGTCTTTGGCGGCCAGGCGGCGGCAGTTCAGCGGGTACTGCTTGCCCGCCTCCACACGGCTGTAATAGTAATAATCACCGCGCCGCGCCGGCACCGACAGGTCGGCCGGCACGGTGCGGTCCTTGAATTCCTTGTACAGCGTATCGGCAAAGGGCTTGATGCCCTCGGTCATGGCGGCGGTATAGCTATTTTCCGCGTTCAGGTATTCAATGACGGCAGGATTGGTCTTTTCCTGCAGCCAGCGGTAATCGTCGGTCACCTGTTCGCCGTGGCGGGTTTCCATCCACTGCGTTTTTTCGGCGATCGGCGGCTGCGGCAGGTCCGCAGCAAAGGCTGGCGCGGCCAGCAGGGGCAGCAACAGGCTGGTGATAAGGCGTTTGCTCACTTCTTCGGCTCCAGGAGGAAAAATGTGCAATGATTCTAGGGTGCCATAGTTAGAAATACAACAAGAATGATCACTACCGAAAAGCTGTATGCGCGCGTCAGCAGGCGCCTGCTGCCCTTCCTGTTCCTGTGCTACGTAGTGGCATACCTGGACCGGGTAAACGTCGGCTTCGCCAAGTTGCAGATGCAGGCGGACCTGCAGTTTTCCGACACCGTGTACGGCCTGGGCGCCGGTATCTTCTTCGTCGGCTACTTCCTGTGCGAGGTGCCTTCCAACCTGCTGATGCTGCGTGCTGGCGCAAGGCGCTGGATCGCGCGCATCATGGCCAGCTGGGGCCTGCTGTCGGCGGCCATGCTGTTCACCACCAGCCCGGCCAGTTTCTACCTGATGCGCTTTCTCCTTGGCGTGGCCGAAGCGGGCTTCTTCCCCGGCGTGATCCTGTACCTGACCTACTGGTACCCGGCGCAGCGGCGCGCCCGCATTGTCGCCATCTTCATGAGCGGCGTTGCCGTGGCGGGCGTAGTGGGCGGGCCGCTGTCGGGATGGATCATGTCGCATTTCGCCGGCCATGGCGGCCTGGCCGGGTGGCAGTGGCTGTTCCTGCTGGAGGGCTTGCCGGCAGTGGCGCTGGGCGTGCTGACGCTGGCGCTGCTGGATGACGGCATCGACGATGCGAACTGGCTGAACGACGAAGAAAAAGCGCTGCTGAAACACGAACTGGCACGCGACGGCGAGCCGCGCGCGCAATGGGGCTTGCGCCACGTGTTTGGCAGCAGCCGGGTGTGGATACTGGCCCTGGTGTATTTCCTGCTCGTGATGGGACTGTACGGCGTGGGCTTCTGGCTGCCGCAGCTGATCCGCAACACAGGCGTGCAGGACGTGCTCAATATCGGCCTGCTGACCGCCATCCCCTATGGCATCGCCGCGGTGGCGATGATCGTGATTGCGCGCCACTCCGACCGCACAGGCGAGCGGCGCTGGCACGTCGCGCTGGCTGCCTTCATCGGCGCCGCTGCGCTGCTGGCGTCAACGCATTATGCGAACAATCCGGTGCTGGCGCTGGCTGCGCTGAGCGTAGCGACGGCGGGCATCCTCAGCACTTTCCCCGTGTTCTGGAGTATCCCGACGGCGATGCTGGGCGGCACAGCGGCGGCGGCGGGCATCGCCATGATCAATTCGCTGGGCAACCTGGCCGGCTTTGTCAGCCCTTACCTGGTGGGCGCGATCAAGGACGCGACGCATAGCACGGCCAACGGCATGCTGCTGGTGGCGGCCAGCCTGGCGGCCGGCGGTGCGCTGGTGCTGCTGTGCGTGGGCCGCAAAGGAGAAATGCTGTGAAGTCTGGGCGTGAGCTGCTGTCCGAACTGTTCAATGCCGCCCTGCGCGCGGCCGACCCGCTGGAAACCATCGCGGCCCACCTGCCGCCGCCGCCCAAGGGCCGCACCGTCATCATCGGCGCCGGCAAAGCATCGGCCCGCATGGCGCAAGGCGTGGAGCGGCGCTGGCATGGTCCCCTCAGTGGCGTGGTGGTGACGCGCTACGGCCATGGCGCACCGACAAAGCAGGTGGAAGTGATCGAAGCCGGCCATCCGGTGCCGGACGACGCCAGCCAGGCGGCGGCGCGGCGCATGCTGGCCGCCGTGCGTGGACTGGGGCCGGACGATATGGTGCTGTGCCTGATGTCCGGCGGCGGTTCGGCGCTGATGTCGCTACCGGCCCCCGGCATTACGCTGGAGCAGAAGCGCGATATCAACAAGGCCCTGCTGCGCAGCGGCGCGCCCATCGGCGATATCAACGTCGTGCGCAAGCACTTGTCGGCTGTTAAGGGGGGGCGGCTGGCACTGGCCTGCGGCGAAGCGCGCGTAGTGACGCTGGTGCTGTCGGACGTGCCGGGCGACGACCCGGCAGTTGTAGCCAGCGGTCCTACTTTGGCCGATCCGTCGACTGCGCAGGACGCGTTGCGCATCCTGCAGCAATACGGCATCGATATCCCGCCTTCCGTGCGCGCCGTTCTGCAAGACCCGGCGCAGGAAACACCCAAGCCCGGCGACCCGCGCCTGGCGCGCAACAGCGTGGCCGTGATTGCATCCGCCAGGCATGCGCTGCAGGCTGCAGCCGATGTCGCCCGCGCCGAGGGCCTGCGCCCGCTGATACTCAGCGACCGGCTGGAAGGCGAGGCGCGCACCGTGGCCGTATCGCACGCCGCGCTGGCGCAAGGCGTGATCGAGCATGGCAGCCCATTGCGGCCGCCTTGCGTGATCCTGTCAGGCGGGGAAACCAGCGTCACCGTGCGTGGTACGGGCCGCGGCGGGCGCAATGCGGAGTACCTGCTGGCGCTGGCTGTTGCGCTGAAGGGAGCGCCGGGCGTGCACGCCATCGCCTGCGATACCGACGGCATCGATGGCACGGAAGACAATGCCGGCGCCGTGCTGGGACCGGACACGCTGCAGCGCGCCGCCGCGCAAGGCCTCGATGCCCGGGCCCTGCTCGACAACAACGATGGCTACAGCTTCTTCTCCGCGCTGGGCGACCTGGTGGTTACCGGCCCGACGCGCACGAATGTGAACGACTTCCGCGCAATCCTGCTTATTTGATGGCGGCTGCCAGCTTGGCCCAGATCGCGTCGCCGATGTCCCGGCGCCCGTCCGGTGCGCGGACGGACAGGAAGAAGGTCTCGTTCTTCTTGCCCGTTGCCATGTACATGAAGTAGGCCGGTTGCCCGGTGGTGCCGCTGATCATGGAGACCATCACGGCCGGATGCTTGGCATCCTTGAATTCCTTGACCTCGATCTGGGTCGCCGCGCCACGCAGCTTGTTCAGCGAACCCGGGTCGTTAATTCCATAGAACACATGGTGGGCTGCGTCGTAAGTGACGTTGGTGGCGGTAGAACCGTACATATAGCCATTGCGGGTCGGCAGGTTGGCGGCGGTCGCCGTCGCGGCATCCTCGGGGCGCATCCAGTATGAATAGCCGATCTTCTTGACCTTGGATTGCTGGAACTCCACCGGCACCGGAACGTTCAGGTCGATCTGGAACGGCAGGCGTCCCTGCATGAATTCATTGACCGGCACATCGCGCGTCTGTACCTGCACAGCGGCGGGCTTGGCAGCCTTCGCCGATGCCGATGCCGCTGGTGCTGCGGCCCCCGCTACGGCGGTGGCGGTCGTGATGGCCAGGCTGGCCGCAATCAAAATCGATTTCAAAGGAACTCCTGTTGTGCGTTTTTACAATCCGAAAGGGTAATCCTCTCACGGCTTCCAGTCAGGGTGCAATGTCGTTTGTTCAAGCAGGGCGGCGGCCGGCTTGTCGCCGGCTGCCACCGCTTTCCTGAGCAGAGCAAGCGCCGCCTCGCGGTCCCCGCTGGCGCCACGCTCGAGCCTGAGGATGGCGCCGTTATAGGCGGCAACCGGATTGCCCAGCGCCGCTGACGCGTCAAATGCCGTCCAGGCGCGTGAGGGACAGAGGCTGAAAGACTCGTGGCCGACGCCGGCGCGCAGCAAGCCGTCGGCGTCACCCTGTTTTGCAAAGGCTTCTTCAAATTGCGCAGGCCAGCCCGCGGCGAGCGACGCCATGACCTTTTCGCCTTTTTTGACGGCGTATGGTCCCGTAACGAAGACGGTGAAGGCCTGCTTCGTGATAGAGGTTTTACCCTTCCTGTCGTACCAGAGGAAACCATCCGGGCCGCTTACCTTCATGTTGCCCAGGGCAGTCGAGAGCCGTTGCGCCAGCGGCTCGTGTTCCTTGTCCGGGGCCGTGCCGCTCCACGAAGACATCAGGATGACTTGGCGGATCTTGCTGCCCTGCTGCCTGACCACTGCGGCCAGGTCGTCGATGGTCATGATGCGGGAGTCCGGGCCGTACAGGTGCCAGGGGCTTCCATGCAGGCTGATCCTGAGCACCTCATCACCGGCGTCCGGCATGGCGGTCGTGTAGTCGTACAAAGCCTCGGCGGCCGGCACGCAATCCTTGCGCATCGGATAGCAGTTATCGAGCTTGATCACGCCTTTGAGCGGCATTGTCGCCGGGCAGTCAGCCTGGGCGCCGGCGCACGCGGCCAGCAGGGAAAGTAAGGCAAGTCCGCGAAGGAGCGTCATCTGGATTCCTGTTTGATTACCTGGGAGGTAATCGTCGCATGGCGTGCATTTGTTGACAATGGCTTCACCAATCAACGAAAGGAGAACACCATGCAGATCGTAG
>JBCNOP010000293.1:0-5452 GCA_039593775.1 Pseudoduganella sp. | reverse complement strand
CGCACGGCCAGGTCGTAGCGCAGGCCGGACTGGATCAGGATCTTCTTCACGCCCTTGATCTCGCGCGCCTTGCGGTACAGCTGGATCAGCTTGCTGTGGTCGGTGCCCAGGTTAACGCAGATCGACGGGTAGACGCAGGACAGGCGGCGGCAGGTCTCTTCGATCGACTTGTCCTTGCAGGACAGGCGGTACATGTTCGCGGTCGGGCCGCCCAGGTCGGAGATGATGCCGGTGAAGCCCTTGGTCTTGTCGCGGATATGTTCGATCTCGCGCAGGATCGACGGCTCGGAGCGGCTCTGGATGATGCGGCCTTCGTGCTCGGTAATCGAGCAGAAGGTGCAGCCGCCGAAGCAGCCGCGCATGATGTTGACCGAGAAGCGGATCATTTCCCAGGCCGGGATATTGGCGTTGCCATAGCTCGGGTGCGGCGCGCGCGAGTACTCCATGTCGTAGACGCCGTCCATTTCGTCCATCGCCAGCGGCAGCGGCGGAGGATTCATCCACACGTCGCGGTCGCCGTGCTGCTGCACCAGCGCGCGCGCATTGCCCGGATTGGATTCGAGGTGGAACACGCGCGAGGCGTGGGCGTACATCACCGGGTCTTCCTTCACCACCTCGTAAGATGGCAGGCGCACCACTGTCTTGTTGTGCTTTTCCTTGGCGGCGGCCAGGCGCTCTTCGCGGGTCATGATGATGACCGGCTTGACCACTGGTTCCGGCGCAGCGTTCTCGGTGGCGCATTCCTTCTTGTCTTCCTTCGCCATGGCGTAAGGATCAGGATGCGGGTCGACTCGGCCCGGCACGTCCACGCGGTTGGAGTTATGGACCGCCCATTCGTCGGATGGCAGCCAGCCGTGCGGTACCAGGAAAGCGGTGCCGCGCAGGTCCTTGATCTCCTTGATCTTCTCGCCCATGTCCAGGCGGCGGGTCAGGTCGACCAGCGCGCGCTCGGCGTTACCGAAAATCAGCAGGTCGGCCTTGGATTCGGTCAGCACCGATTTGCGCACCTTGTCCGACCAGTAGTCGTAGTGGGCGATGCGGCGCAGCGACGCTTCGATCGAGCCGATCACGATCGGCGTGCCGGGGAAGGCTTCGCGCGACTTCTGGGCGTACACGGTCACGGCACGGTCAGGGCGCTTGTTCGGCTCGGCGTTCGGGGTGTAGGCGTCGTCGGAGCGGATCTTGCGGTCGGCCGTGTAGCGGTTGACCATCGAGTCCATATTGCCGGCGGTGATGCCGAAGTACAGGCGCGGCTTGCCCAGCACGCGGAACGATTCGACGTTGTGCCAGTCCGGCTGGGCGATGATGCCCACGCGGTAGCCTTGCGATTCCAGCAGGCGGCCGACCAGGGCCATGCCGAAGCTTGGGTGGTCGATATAGGCGTCGCCGGTTACCAGGATGACGTCGCACTGGTCCCAGCCCAGGGCGTCCATTTCGGCGCGGGACATGGGAAGGAAAGGCGCAGCAGAAGCACGCGCAGACCGCTTGGCGACGGCCGCGAAAAGATTGGTTGGGGGATTCATCCCGGCATTGTACCGGAAATCAGTGGCTTTCGCCCGTCGCCGTGCACAAAAAACCTTTAGATTTCAGTAACTTGTGACGTTCCAGCAAGGCGTTCCCGGCAAATACACATTGAACATCGTGCCATTTTTGCTATAACGGGTATACAACGTCTTCCATGGAGCGACATCATGCGACGCAGACTGTACTACATGCTTCCCAATGTAAAAGCCGCCCGCGCAGAACTGGACGAACTGCTGCTGGCACGCATCGAAGAACGGCATATCCACTTCATGGCCAAAGAGGGCACCCTGCCCGATGACATGCCAGATTGCAATTTCCTGCTGAAAACGGACCTGATCCACGGCGCCAAGCTGGGGATTGCCATTGGCGGGATTGTGGGGTTGTGTGCCGGCATCTTCCTGGTCGTTTTCCCACCCGAAGGGCTGACCCTGCGCACCATGACCATCCTGCTGGTCACGCTGGGCGGTGCACTGTTCGGCGGCTGGGCAAGCGGCATGAATGCGGCGGCCGTCCCGAACAAGAAGCTGGAGCAGTTTTCAGAACGGATTGAACAAGGTCAGGTTTTGATGATGGTAGACGTGCCAGTGCGGCGCATGAAGGAGATCGAGGAAATGATCGCCAAACGTCATCCTGACTTCAACTTTGGCGGTGAAGAACCGCCCATGCTGGCCTTCCCATAAGGCCAGCCTCCCGGGGGCCGGCCAGATAGCCGGCATAACCCCGGGTTCCATACCGAAGGCGGGCTGCGGCCCGCCTTCATTTTTTATATGCCCATGTTTCCCAAAATGCGCGTGAGTTCGCGCAAAGTAGGCTCCAATGCCGGGTGTTTCGCGGCAAATTTGGCGGTGATCTCCTGGGTCCGTTCGGCCAGGCCGTAGGTGGCGGTGCCGCCTTCGGGCTCGGGCGGCTGGTCGAGGATCAGCTTGATATCGCCATCGAGCTGGCGCAACAGGCTTTGCAATTCCTCATCGACCGGACCGTGGTGGGCCAGCGTAGCGTGCAATTGGCGCAGAGTCTCCTTCAGCTTGGTGTCCATGATTCCTTTCCCCGGTGAAGTGGCTATCCCTCTTTATACACCCATCCGCCGTGACCAGCTACGGATGTGCTCAATTTCCGGCGCGTCCAGCCCAAGCGAGCGTAGGAAAGTCTCGTGCGCTTGCGGGGCTTGCTGTTCGAACAGCGCGTGCCAGCGTTCCATCGCCGAGTCATCAAGGCCCGCCGCACGCAGGAGGGCGGTCCAGCCGGCTTTATCGATGCCTGCCGAGGAAGTCGTGCCGAGCGCACGCAGCAGCACCTGCTGCTGTTCCCGCAGACGCGCCATGTCGGCGGCGATTTCCTGAAGCCGGCGTTCGATAGGGCCGGTGTGCGAACCGTCGCGCAGCAGCGCCGCAATCGCGGGGATGTCCATGCCGGTTGCGCGCCAGGCGCGGATTTGCTCAGCCCGGGCGACATCGGATCCGCTGTAGCGACGGTAGCCGGCGGCACTGCGGGATGGCGCCAGCAAGCCCTGCTCTTCGTAGTAGAGCAGCGTGCTGCGGGAGATGCCGCAACGGCGGGCGAGTTGGCCAATAGTGAGGGTGCTCATGGCAGCGGCGCCAGGTCAGGCAGCACGAAGGCGGTGCGGGCGCTAGCCGATGCCAGCGCGGCTTCGCTGTAGTGCAGCGCCAGCACCCGGCGTGAGTCGGCCAGCGCAGCGGCGCCATGCGCATGCAGCAGGCGCACCAGGGCAACTGTGATGGTGGCGTGGTATTTGTTTGCTGCGCCGAGGTGCGTGGCGTAGGCACGGATAGTTGCGCCAGTACGCGCGATAGCCTCGTCCAGTGGATAACGGGCAAGGTAGAGGCACGCCAGCCGCAAATGGCCGGCGTGGTTGAAATGCTCCGGAGGGAGCGTGCAGGCTTCGAGGCCGCTTAAGAATTGTTCATCGTCCATGGCTTAAGCTTAAAGCTGTCTACCATGGACGGGTCAAGCGCTTTTAGTTGGCTTTCAGGCCGCGGCGTTCCAGCAACGGATCGATCTTGGCATCGCGGCCGCGGAACTCGCGGTACATCTGCATCGCATCCATCGTGCCGCCTTTGGACAGCAGGGCTTTGCGGAAGTGGTCGCCGTTCTTGCGCTGCATGCCGCCGTTTTCGGTGAACCATTCAACGGTATCGGCATCCAGCTTCTCCGACCACAGGTAGCCATAGTAGCCCGCCGAGTAACCGCCCGCGAACACGTGCGAGAAGTACGTTGTGCGGTAGCGTGGAGGCACCGGTGCGAAATCAACGCCAGCATCCTTCAGTACCGACGATTCGAAGCCCAGCACGTCGGTCGGGATCTTGTCGGCCGAAAGCTGGTGCCAGCGCTGGTCCAGAATCGAGGCGGCCAGGTACTCGGTGGTGCGGAAGCCTTCGTTGAACTTGGCGGAAGCCTGCACCTTGTCCAGCAATTCCTTCGGCATCGGCGCGCCGGTCTGGTAATGCTTGGCGTAATTGTTCAGGATTTCCGGCCAGGTCATCCACATTTCATTGACCTGCGAAGGGAATTCCACGAAGTCGCGCGGCACGCGGGTGCCGGCGAAGCGCGGGTATTTCACGTCGGAGAACATGCCGTGCAGTGCATGGCCGAATTCGTGGAACAGGGTGCGCGCTTCATCGTAAGTCAGCAGGGTTGGTTCGCCGGCCGCTGGCTTGGGAATGTTCAGGTGGTTGGCCACCACCGGCTTGGTGCCCAGCAGCTTGGACTGCGACACGTAGGCATTCATCCATGCGCCGCCACGCTTGTTGCTGCGCGCGTAGAAATCGCCGAGGAAGATCGCCAGCTGCTTGCCGTCGGCATCGAACACGTCGAATACGCGCACATCCTGCTGGTACACCGGCAGGTCCTTGCGTTCCTTGAAGGTGATGCCGTACACCTTGGTCGCGGCGTAGAACACGCCGTTCTGCAGCACGTTATCCAGTTCGAAGTATGGCTTGAGCTGGTTCTGGTCGAAAGCGTAACGCGCCTGGCGCACCTTGTCGGTGTAGAAGGCCCAGTCTTGCGCCGAATTGGTAAAGCCGCCCTTTTCCGCATCGATCACGGCCTGGATATCGGCCGATTCCTTGCGCGCGTTGTTGACGGCTGGCTTGGACAGTTCGCCCAGCAGCTTGTTGACGGCGTCGGTGTCGTGGGCGGTCTGGTCTTCCAGCTGGTAGGCTGCGTGGGAAGAATAGCCAAGCAGCGCAGCGCGTTCGGCGCGCAGCTTGGTGATCTTCAGCACCACTTCGCGGTTGTCGAAATCGCCGCCGCGGCTGCCGCGTGCCAGCGACGTCGCCAGCAGGCGTTCGCGGGTAGAGCGGTTGGTCAGGACTTCCAGCGGCGCCTGGCCGGTGGTGTTGGCGATGGCGATCAGGAACTTGCCTTCCATGCCTTTGGCCTTAGCGGCTGCGGCAGCGGCGTCGATCGCCTTGTCGGACATGCCGGCCAGTTCTTCGCGGGTGTCGACCACCAGCGCCGAAGCATTGGCTTCCTTCAGCACGTTCTGGCTGAAGGTGGTGGACAGGGCGGCCAGCTGCGAGTTGTAGGCCTTCAGTTTTTCCTTGTCGGCTGCGGACAGCTTGGCACCGGCGCGGACGAAGTCGGTGTGGTAGCGTTCCAGCAGGTGCTTCGATTCAGGATCGAGCTTCAGCTTGTCGCGCTTGTCATAAAGGGTCTTGATGCGGGCGTACAGCTTTTCGTTCAGGCGGATGGCGTCGCTGTGCGCGGACAGCTTTGGCGCCAGTTCACGATTCAGGGCCTCGAAAGCGTCGTTGGTGTTGGCGCCGGACA
The DNA here is from genome assembly GCA_039593775.1 of Pseudoduganella sp. Taxonomy (GTDB): domain Bacteria; phylum Pseudomonadota; class Gammaproteobacteria; order Burkholderiales; family Burkholderiaceae_D; genus Rugamonas. The sequence goes on along the minus strand of JBCNOP010000293.1, from coordinate 139 downwards.
GGTTGCCGAACACGGAGCTCACGCGGTCCAGCAGGCGGCCGGAACGCTCCATCGCCACGATGGTGTTCTCGAATGTCGGCGCGGCCTTGTTGTTGGCGATCTTCGCGATTTCCGCAGCCTGCTGCTTCATGCCTTCTTC